>DATFGW010000092.1:0-64084 GCA_035249045.1 Gemmatimonadaceae bacterium
GGCGAGCTCACCGACGAAGAATGGAAATGGATGGCCGCGCACCCCTGGCTCGGAGTGTTGGTGTTGTTCCAGTTCCGGCGCCAGCAGGAGGAGCTGTCATATCGCGCGATGACGGTCTGCCAGGAGCACCACATGAAGATCGATCTCACCGGCTACCCGAAATCCAACAGACCGCGACAGGTGAGTCTCCTGAGCAAGATCGTCTCGATCGCCGATGGCTACGACGCCGCGACATCGCGACGCGTTTACAAGACCGAGGCGCTTGCGCCATCGGCGGTGCTCGAGGAAATGCGCGACAATCCACGTCGCGGTCTGGATCCGGTTCTGGTGAAGGCGTTCATCAATCTGCTCGGGATCTATCCGGTGGGAACGCTCGTCGTGCTCGATACCTTCGAGCTGGCGATCGTGTCGGCAGCGAACCCGAATCCCGAGGCGCTTTCGCGGCCGATCGTCAAGATCATCAGTGATGCACAGGGGAACAGAATCAGTCCGCCGCTCCAGGTGGACCTAGCCGTCCCGGAGGCAGGAGGCCAATATGCCCGGACCATCATCAAGACGGCGGACCCCGATCGTTATGGCATCACCCCCGGCGACTACCTCATCTAATTCCATCTCGCGTCGGTTCGACGCGCTAAAAAAATCCTCCCGACGCGCGCTGGTCTGCTACGTAACGGCAGGCCATCCCGATCGAGAGCGCTCGCTCGCGACGCTGCACGCGCTCGAGGAAGGCGGCGCGGACATCATCGAGCTTGGCGTGCCTTTCTCCGACCCAATCGCCGACGGGCCGATCATCCAGGCGAGCTCGCAGAAGGCGCTGGAAAACGGAATGAGCTATGACGGGGTCATCGACCTTGTAGCCGAAGCAAAGCTTCGATCGCCGGTAGTCCTGTTCAGTTATCTGAATCCCATTCTGGCGGCCGGACCCGATGCTCTGGCGAGAGCCGCAGAAGCCGGTGCGGCTGGGATTCTCGTCACCGACATTCCCGTCGGCGCCGATCCGGAACGCGAGGAGTGGCTGGGAAACAGCGCGCTTGCGTTCATCAGACTCGTCGCGCCGACGACGCCGCGTGAACGCATGGCGGAGATCGCCCGGCACGGAAGCGGATTCGTTTATCTTATCAGCCGGCTCGGCGTCACCGGCGTTCGCGAGCACACCGACTCGTCGCTGCCCGAGACGGTGCGGCGTCTGCGCTCAGCAACGACTCTGCCGATCTGTGTTGGATTCGGGATCTCGACGCCCGCGCAGGCCCGCGCCGTCGGAGAAATTGCGGATGGAGTGGTGGTTGGCAGTGCGCTGGTAAAAGCCGCTGAGGCGGGCCCGGAGGAAGTCCTGACGCTGACACGCAGTCTGCGAGAGGCGCTTGATGGCAAAGTCTGACACGTCAAAAAAAACTGCCTCCGCCACGAGTTCCGTTCGCGGCGGTCAGACCGACGTCGTTACACTCAAGGCGATGCGGTTTCATGCCCGGATCGGGGTACTGCCGCACGAGGCCGAGATCGCTCAGTCGATCGAGGTCGATGCCTCACTGTGGGTCCGTCGTGGCGGCGCGAAACCAACCACCAAGGACATTGTCGACTACAGACGCGTCTACGATCTCGTCGCCGAAGTTGTCACGCGCGGACACATCAACTTCCTCGAGGAGGTTGGCGAGCGCATCGCGGAGCGCGCGCTACAGGTGCCTCTGGTGGAGCGTGTTCGCATCGCCGTGCGCAAGCCCAACGTCGCGCTTCCCGGGCCGCTCGCCTACGCCGAGGTCGCCCTCGAGCGAGAGCGTGCGTGAAGGATGTCGCGTACATAGCACTGGGCTCCAACCTCGGCCAGCGTGAGGTATTTTTGGCGGAGGCAAGACGCCGGATCGCCGCACTGCCGCAAACGCGGGTGCTCGGTGAAACCGACGCCGAGGAGACGGCTCCGATCGGACCTGTCGCGCAGGGTCCTTTTCTCAATCAGATGATCGCCATCGAAACCGAGCTTTCCCCGCAAAAGCTTCTGGAGGAGCTGCAGCGAATCGAAAAAGATGCCGGTCGTGTCCGTACCGTGCGCTGGGGACCGCGCACGCTTGACCTCGACATCGTTCTGTTCGAGCGGCAGAGCGTTGCGGAGCCTGGCCTTACCGTCCCTCATCCGGAGCTGTCGAACCGCCACTTCTGGCTCAAGGAGCTCACCGCCCTGAGGAGCGCACGCGTTGGATAAAAAGAGTGAGCGGCCCATCTCCGTTCGCGATTTCGCGGAGCGGAAGCGCAAAGGCGAAAAGATCGTGATGATGACCGCGTATGACGCGTTGTTCGGGAGACTCGTCGACGAGTCCGGCGTCGACGCGATCCTGGTGGGCGACTCGCTCGGCACGGCCATCATGGGATATCCGTCGACGCTTCCGGTCACGCTGGACCACATGATCTACCATGCGTCGGCGGTACGTCGGGGCGCGAAACGCGCGCTAATCATCATCGACATGCCGTTCCTGTCGTACCAGGCGAGCATCGAGAGCGCGGTGCTCAATTGCGGCCGCGCGATCCAGGAGACGGGAGTGGGCGCGGTGAAAGTCGAAGGCGGAAGTCCCGAGATGCTCGACACGGTGCACGCGCTGGTGCGAACCGGAATTCCGGTCATGGCGCACATTGGTTTTACGCCGCAATCGGTCAACACGATCGGTGGTGCGCGAGTGCAGGGTCGCGAAGAGGAGGGCGCCGAGCGGTTGATCGAGGAAGCGAAGGGTCTCGAGCAGGCCGGTGCGTTCGGGGTAGTCCTCGAGCTCGTTCCCGCTGCCGTCTCCGCACGCATTACCGCGGCGGTGACGATTCCTACCATTGGCATCGGGGCCGGTCCGGACTGCGACGGTCAGGTGCTGGTACTCCCCGACGTGCTCGGGCTCAACGACACTTTTCAGCCCAAGTTCCTAAAGCGTTACGCCGAGATGGCCGAGGAAGTTCGAACCGCGCTGGGCGCCTGGGCGAGCGACGTGCGAAGCGGTACGTATCCGGACGCGGACCACAGTTTCTGAGATGCAGGCAGTCGGAAAAATCTCGGAGATGCGCCACGTCGTCGCGGATCAGAGGGCGAAAGGGAGGAGCATCGCCTTCGTGCCAACAATGGGAGCGCTGCACGAAGGTCACCTGACTCTCGTGGACGAGGCCAAACGAGTCGCTGACGTCGTTGTGATGAGCGTCTTCGTCAATCCGCTGCAGTTCGGACCGAGCGAGGATTTCGATCGTTACCCGCGGACTCTCGACGACGATTCGCGACTCGCCTCCGAGCGCGGTGTCGATTTCATCTTCACGCCGACGCTTGCGGACATGTATCCGGAGCACGCACCGGTGGTGATCGTCCACCCGGGAAGCATCGGCAAGGAATGGGAAGGGGCGGTGCGGCCGCACCACTTCGAGGGCGTGCTCACGGTGGTGGCGAAGCTGTTTCACATCGTCATGCCGGATGTCGCGGTTTTCGGTCAGAAGGATCTGCAGCAGGTCGCTGCAGTCAAAGCGATGGTTCGCGACCTCGATTTTCCGGTCGGCATTCACGTCGTGCCCATTGTGCGGGACCCCGACGGACTCGCGATGTCGAGTCGAAATCGCTACCTGTCCGAGAAGGATCGGGAGCTTGGCCTGAAACTGTCGAAAGCGCTTTTCGCGATGCGGGATGTTTTCGCGCGTGGGGAGCGGCGGGCGAGCGCTCTGGAAGCGACCGGCTGGAGAATGCTGGAACGCGTCGTTGGCCTAACGCCGCGCTATCTCGCAGTTGTAAACGCCGACACATTTCAGCGTGTCAACAACGTCAGACACGGCGACGCGGCCGTCGGTGCGGTGCGCGTTGGCGAAACCAGGCTCATCGACAACATCATTTTCTGATGGTTAAGCTCCAGGCTTCCGGACTTCCAGTTTGGGCTCAGGTTAGTGAGCGGAGGTTCGCGCACATCCAGCGCGTAACGTCGCTCCTTCGTGCCTGGGGTGCGGCGATGCGGGTGCCGGCCGAGGAAGCGAATGCCTGGATCGACGCGGGCACCTGGCACGATGCGCTCCGTGATGCACCGATCGCCGAGCTGCGTGAGCTCACCGGCGACCGCACCTCTCCCGACGGCCTCTTGCACGGGCCCGCCGTCGCGCTGAAGCTCGCTTCAGAAGGTGAGCGCCGGGAGAATCTGTTGGAGGCCATCAGGTATCACACCGTCGGTCACGCGCACTGGGACAGAACCGGTCGGGCGCTGTACATGGCGGACTATCTGGAGCCGGGCAGAAAATTCCTGGCCGAGGACAGAGGCTTTCTCGCCAGCCAGGTGCCGCACAATTTCGACGGCGTATTCAGGCAGGTCGTCCGGTTCCGTCTCGAGTGGTCCGTGCGTGAGGGCAATCACATCTTTCCCGAGACCGTCGAGCTCTGGAATAGCTTGCGGTGAGCAGCGGGAAGCGCGAAGCGGGAAGCGGGAGGCGAGCGTGATGCCTCCCCGCCGTCGGTACGGCAGGATCATTCTCGTTTTTCTGATACTGTGCGTGATCGCGTCCGTCGCGTGGATGGCGTGGTCGGCGTTCCGCCCCGGACGCGATGAGACCTACGCACCTGCCGACGCCCGCGCCCCGGAGAACGTCCGCATCAAAGTCGAAGTTCTGAACGCCACAAAAACTCGTGGACTCGCGCGGCGCGCGACGCTCTATCTTCGCGACCGCGGATTCGATGTCGTCGGCTCGGGGAACGTCAGCGAGCAGCGCGCGACATCGATCGTCTATGATCGGTCGTCGCACCCCGAATGGGCGAAGCTGGTCGCGCGAGCCATGAATGCACCGGTCGTGTCCCGACCGGACAGCTCACGCTACCTGGACGTTACCGTCCTGATCGGCGCCGATTGGCGTCCGCCGCCGCTGCCGTTCCACCCGTAGCTGGCCACACGCCGCGGCGATGTCCATGCCGCGACTCTTTCTGATCGCCACTTCGACGCCTTCGGCGCGCAGTCGCCGCGCGAACCAGCCGATTTGCTCAGCCGTACTCGGCGTGAAATCTCCGGCGCCGCCGGGATGAAGCGGAATCAGATTGACGAAGGCGCGGCACTCGCGCGCGAGAGCGCCGAGCTGTTTCGCGTGCTCCCCCGCGTCGTTGATCCCGCCCAGCATCACGTACTCGAAGGTGACCCGCCTATCGAATACCTTCGCGGCGTCGATTACGCTGGCGAGCGGATACTTGGTGTTGATCGGCATCAGCGACTGGCGCAGCTCATCGTTCGGAGCGTGGATCGAGATCGCGAGGCGGAATTGTTCCGCACGCTCGCCGAGCGCGACGATGCCAGGCAAAACTCCAACGGTCGAGACGGTGATGTGTCGCGCGCCAATTCCGAAGCCGTTCGGCGCGTTGAGCACCGTGAGCGTGGGATCGACTGCCTTCCAGTTCATGAGCGGCTCACCCATTCCCATGAACACGATATTGGTGATTTGCTTCGGCGGGGAAAGCAGCTTCATCTCCCGCACCTGCCCGGCGATCTCCCAGAGCTGGAGATTGCGGGTGAATCCCATCGCGCCAGTCGCACAAAACGCGCACTGGAGGGCGCACCCCGCCTGTGACGAAATGCAGAGGGTCAGCCGAGATCCTTCAGGAATCGCCACCGTCTCGATGAATTCACCGTCCTCGAGCCGGAACAGAAACTTCTCCGTGCCATCGCTCGATGTTTGCCGCATCGCCAGACCGAGCCGCGGAATCTCGAAGCGTTCTGAGAGCAGTTGGCGGAACGCGGCCGGGAGGTCGGTCATTGCATCGAAGCTTTCGGTCGGGCTCTGCCAGAGATGGCGGACGACCTGCGATCCGCGGAACGGTTTTTCGCCGCGCTCCACGGCAAAAGCCCTCAACCGCTCCTCGGCGGCTGTCGGGAGCATGTTGAGCAGGTTCTGCCTGGCCGGCGCTGGGGTGCCCGGCGTGATTTCGTCCGACATGCTCCTTCCACCAAGTCTATGCAACTACTAAATTTAACCCCTCTCGATGGCTTATTCGACCCAGAATTCCCGGCGCTGACCTCCACGGCCTCCAACTCCCGCTTCGCAACGGCAAAACGCTCCCATCTGGCGGGCGAGCTGAGGCTCGCTGACGCCGGAGCCAAGGTCAGACTCGGGGGCTGGGTTCACCGGACGCGAAATCTTGGCGGGATCGTTTTCATCGATCTGCGCGATCGCGCCGGACTGGTGCAGGTCTCCTTCGATCCGAAGTGGACTCCAGCGGATGTCATCGACCGCGCCGGCAGGCTCGGCCTCGAGACGGTAGTGATCGTCGAGGGTGAAGTCGCGCCTCGCCCCGCGGAAATGAAAAACCCCGAAATGGAAACCGGCGAGATCGAAGTGCGTGCTCGCGATTTCCAGATCGTCGGACCCGCCGAGACTCCGGCGATTCCGGTCGCTCGCGGGCGCGGTGAGAAACTTCCCGCTGAGGAGCTGCGGCTCAAGCATCGCAACCTCGACCTCCGCCGTCCCGAGCTCCAGAAAAACCTGATTCTGCGGCATCGCCTCGCGCAGACTACACGTCAGTATCTCGACGAACGCGGTTTCCTCGAGATCGAGACGCCGATTCTCACCAAGCCGACGCCCGAGGGCGCCCGCGATTACGTCGTGCCGAGCCGCGTGCATCCCGGCGAGTTCTACGCGCTCCCGCAGTCACCCCAGCTTTACAAGCAGCTGCTGATGGTGTCGGGGTTCGATCGCTACTTCCAGATCGCACGTTGCTTCCGCGACGAAGATCTGCGCGCTGATCGTCAGCCTGAGTTCACCCAAATCGACATCGAGGCGTCCTTCATTGAGCCCGAGGACATCATCTCGCTCACGGAAGGGATGCTCGCCGCCATGTTCAGCGATGCGGGCATCGAGATTCCGGCGAAGTTCGAGCGGCTCACGTATGCCGATGCGATGGAGCGGTTTGGATCCGACCGCCCCGACTTGCGATACGGCCTCGAGCTGTTCGATGCCAGCGAGGCGTTCCGCGGTTCGGAGTTCTCGATCACGACTGCGGCGCTGGGTTCCGGCGGCCGGGTTCGGGGACTGCGCATCCCAGGCGGTGCGGCGCTGTCTCGCAAGCAGGTGGACGAGCTTGAGGCGGTTGCGAAGTCAGCCGGCGCCGGTGGATTGATTCGCCTCAAGCGCGGTGCATCGGGACTCGAAGGGCCCGCCGCAAAGTTTCTAAACGAAGCTGCCGCGCAGCACCTGGCCATCGGTGAGGGTGAGCTATGCGTGCTGGTTGCCGGCCCGGAGCATGTGACGAGCCCGGCGCTGGATCGGGTGCGCCAGGATGTTGCCCAGCGGCTTGGAATGATTCCGGAGAACAAGCAGTCCTTTCTCTGGGTCGTCGATTTCCCGGCGTTCATTCGGGAGCAAAACGGAACGTTGAGCTCCGTGCACCATCCATTCACGTCTCCGAATCCCGCAGACTTCGCGCTTCTTGACTCGAAGCCCGAAGACGCGCGGGCGCTCGCTTACGATGTCGTCTACAACGGCCTCGAGCTCGGTGGTGGCAGCATCCGCATCAACGACCCATCCATGCAACGGAAAGTGCTTGGGCTGCTGGGATTCGACGCCGCGCACGCCCAGGCGCGGTTCGGTTTTCTGCTCGACGCATTGAGCGCGGGCGCGCCTCCGCACGGAGGAATCGCGCTCGGGTTCGATCGACTCGCGATGGTGCTCGCTGGAGCAACCTCGCTGCGCGACGTAATCGCTTTTCCCAAGACAACCGCGGCGAGGGCGTTGTTCGAGGACGCGCCTTCGACCGTGCCACCCGAAGACCTGAGGGACCTTCATCTTCAGACTATGACGAGCTGACGTGAGCGAAGAGACAACGATTCAGCGCCTGTCCACCGAAGGCGCGGACATGCTGACCCTTGCCGGCGTGAACGACGAGAATCTCGTCGAGCTGGCGCGCCAAACCGGAGCCAAGATCGCACTGCGCGGCGACACTCTGGCGATTAGCGGAAACGCGGACGCAGTAACCCGGGCCGTCCCGATCGCGCAACGAATGATCGACACTGCCAAGCAGCAAATGCCGCTTACCGCGGACGACGTGCTGCGAATGAGCATCGAAGGCCCCCGCGACGGAAACGGCAACGGCTCCGACAACGGCACGCGTATCGTTCTTCCCGGCGTACGCAAGATCATCCAGGCCAAGACCACCGGACAGGCCGAGTACATGAAGCTGATGGCGGAGAACGACATCGTCGTCGGTATCGGTCCGGCCGGAACCGGAAAGACGTATCTCGCTGTCGCCGCTGCTGTCGATGCGCTTTCGCGCAAACGCGTGCGGCGGATCGTTCTTGCTCGGCCAGCAGTCGAGGCCGGCGAAAGCCTCGGCTTTCTGCCCGGCGACATGCAGGCCAAGGTCGATCCTTACCTGCGTCCGCTCTACGACGCGCTGGAAGACATGATGCCGCAGGAACGCGTCCAGAAATCACTCGAGACCCGCACCATCGAGATCGCGCCCCTCGCTTATATGCGCGGCCGCACCCTCGCCGATGCATTCGTCATTCTCGACGAAGCGCAGAACGCGACGACCGCGCAGATGAAGATGTTCCTCACGCGTCTTGGTGTTAACTCGAAAGCGGTAATCACCGGCGACAAGACCCAGATCGACCTCCCGAAGCGGGAAGAGTCGGGCCTGGTTCAGATCGAGCGCATCTTGCCGGGCATCGAGGGCATCGGCTTTCATTATCTGAATGACGCCGACGTCGTGCGGCACCGGCTCGTTCGCGAGATCATCAAGGCGTACGCAGAGGATTCGGGCGCCTGAATCGCGACGCGCGGGTGACTGAATGAAGAGCCCACCGCGCGGGCCGGCGATCGACATATCGTCGAGCGTGAGGCGACTGAGCGTGTCACGCGCACGAATCAGGGAGGCGGCAATCGCGACACTCCGCGCGGAACGGGTGAAAGACGCCATGCTTTCCATCACCTTCGTCGGGCGCGCCGCGATCTCCCGCCTCAATAGGCGATACCTTGGCCACGAAGGTGCGACGGATGTGATCTCCTTCGGGCTGCGTCGCGTCGGGAGGCGCGGCGCGGTCGTGGGCGATGTGTATATCTGCGCCGAGGTCGCGCGAGAGAACGCGAAGCGTCAAGGGATTTCTGCCGGAGAGGAGCTGTTGCGACTGGTGGTCCACGGAACACTGCACGTTCTCGGACGAGATCATCCCACCGGAGCGATGCGCACGACTTCGTCAATGTGGCGGCGCCAGGAGAAGATTCTTGCGCGCATCCTCTGAGAAGCTCCTCGACGAGTTCACCGCCGGGAAACCGGCGGCGTTGGCACGCGTCGTCTCCATCGTCGAAAACCACCGTGAAGGTTTCGAGGACATCCTCGGCGAGCTGCATCCCCGCACCGGCCGCGCCAGACGCGTCGGGCTCACGGGTCCACCGGGCGCGGGCAAGAGCACCATCACTTCGCTGCTGGTAAAACGGTATCGGGATACGGGACTCAGGGTGGGAGTCATCGCCGTCGACCCCACGTCGCCGTTCACCGGTGGCGCGTTGCTCGGCGACCGGGTGCGGATGGAAAACGTCGCGCTGGATCCGGGAGTCTTCATCCGATCGATGGCCACCCGCGGCTCACTGGGCGGGCTTGCGGCCGCGACCCGTGAAGTCGCCGACGTGCTCGACGCATTCGGCTTCGATCGATTGTTGATCGAGACTGTCGGTGTCGGCCAGTCCGAGCTGGATGTGGCGCGCACCGCCGATTCGACGCTGCTCATCCTGGTGCCCGAATCCGGTGATTCCATCCAGACCCTCAAAGCGGGCGTGATGGAAGTCGCGGACATCTTCGTGGTGAACAAGGCCGATCGCCCCGGTGCAGACCGCCTGCGAAACGACGTCGAGCTGATGCTGGGATTGCGGAAAGGCGTGTCATACAGCGGAGCGCCGGGTCATCACGGCGTCGATCTCAAGATGATCAACCCGGCGCATACGGCGCGGAAAGCCGCGGCGATGGACAATCCGACCGAGTGGACGCCACCCGTCCTCAGCGCCGTCGGGATCAAGGAAGAAGGGATCGACGAAATCATGTCGGCCCTGGATCGGCACTTCGCTTATCTTGAGCAGAGCGGAAGGCTTCACGCGCGGCGCCGGCAGCGAATGAGGGAGCGCGTGATGGATGTCGTCGAGCAGAAGGTGCGCGGTCGCCTGTGGCAGGACACCGGGACCATGAGCTGGCTCGAGCAGCAGCTGCCCGCCGTCGAGGAGGGCAGCGCGACACCTTTCGCGGTCGCCGACCAGCTGTTGCGTCAGAGCGCCGAGCTCGTACGTGGAGAAGAGGATAAATGACGAAACTGAAAAGCCCGAGCTCCAACGGAGCCGCGGACAGCGAGCTGATCGCAACCATTGAAGAGCAGAGCGCCGAGCTGCGGCTGCTCCGCCAGGAAGTCGCCGAGTGGCGCAAGAAGTACGAGAAGGGTGAGCTGCGCGACATCGCCTTCACGAATTCCGAGAAGGAAGTGCAGCCCATCTACACTCCGCTCGATGCAGCCGAGACCAGCGCCGAAGCACTCGGAATGCCTGGTTTCTATCCGTACACCCGCGGCATTCATCCCACTGGTTATCGCGGCCGCCTTTGGACGATGCGGCAGTTTGCGGGCTTCGGCAGTGCGCGCGATACCAATGAGCGGTACAAGTTTTTGCTCGAGCACGGTCAGACCGGACTGTCGGTCGCTTTCGATTTCCCGACGCTGATGGGCTACGACTCAGACCATGCGCGCTCCGAGGGCGAGGTCGGCAAGTGTGGTGTCGCGATCTCGAGTCTCGCCGACATGGAGACGCTCTTCGACGGCATCCCGCTCGATCAGGTCTCTACGTCCATGACCATCAATGGCCCGGCTGTCATTCTGTACTGCTTTTATATCGCCGCCGCCGAAAAACAGGGCGTCGATTCGAGGAAGCTGCGCGGCACGATCCAGAACGACATCCTGAAGGAGTACATGGCGCAGCACGCGTGGGTGTATCCGATCGAGCCCGCGCTCCGACTTATCGTGGACTGCTTCGAGTGGTCAGCCGAGCACGTTCCGCAGTGGAACACCATCTCCATCTCCGGCTACCATATTCGCGAAGCAGGTGCAACCGCCGCGCAGGAGCTCGCGTTCACCCTTGCCGACGGATTTACATACGTAGAGCGCGGAATCGCACGGGGCCTGAACGTCGACACGTTCGCGCCCCGTTTGTCTTTCTTCTGGGACATTCACAACGATTTCTTCGAGGAAATCGCCAAGCTGCGCGCGGCTCGTCGCATCTGGGCGCGGCACATGAAGGAGCGCTACGGCGCAAAGGATCCACGGTCTCTCATGATGCGGTTCCACTCGCAGACCGCGGGCGTCACACTGACTGCGCAACAGCCGATGAACAACATCGTCCGAGTCGCCTACCAGGCGATGGCGGCAGCGCTCGGCGGCACGCAGTCGTTGCATACGAATTCGATGGATGAGACGCTGGCGCTTCCGACGGAGGAATCCGTGCAGGTGGCGCTGCGAACTCAGCAGGTCCTTGCCTTCGAGACGGGGGTCCCCAACGTCGTCGATCCACTGGGCGGCTCGTACTACGTCGAGACGCTCACGACCGAGCTGGAGCGCGAAGCCGAGGCACTCTTCGAGCAGATCGCGGAAGTCGGGGGAGTAGTGCGCGGCCTCGAGACGGGCTGGCTACAGCGGCGCATCAACGAATCGGCGGCGCGCCAGCAGTGGGAGATCGAGCAGCACCGCCGGATCATCGTGGGCGTAAACGACTTCGTGACCAACGAGCCGGAGCTGTCGATCGAGATTCTCAAAGTTGGTGAAGAAACCGAGCGCGAGCAGAAGTCGAGGATGGCGAAGATGCGCGCGCAGCGAGACAACGCGCTCGTTCAGAAGCGCCTCGATGCGTTGCGCAGCGCTGCGGCGACGAGTGAGAATCTGATGCCTTACATCCTCGACTGCGCCCGGGCGTACTGCACCCTTTACGAGATCAGGGCCGCCATGGAGGCGGTCTTCGGCGCGTACCGCGAGCCCGTCTTCTTCTGAGAAAAAAGAGCGAGTGGTGGGAGTCGGCGTTCGACGCTCACTACCTCCTCGAGTACGGCCCGCTCTTCACTCCAGAGAGTGACCGCCGCGAAGCCGCACGCCTGATAGAGCTGCTGGAGCTGCCGGTGGACTCGAGAATACTCGACGTTCCCTGCGGTCAGGGTCGGCACGCGCACCTGCTCGCCGAATCGGGCTTCGACGTCGATGGCTTCGATTACTCACGGGAGCTGCTGGACGTTGCACGCAAGCGCGGGACCGGGCCGCGCCTGCGCTACATCCGCGGCGACATGCGGAAGCTCCCGGCGCGCTGGACCCGACGCTTCGACGCGGTCCTCAACCTGTTCACATCCTTCGGCTTCTTCGCTCATCCGGCGGACGACGCCACCGTAGTGCGCGAATTTGCGCGCGTGCTCCGACCGGGTGGCTTGCTGATCTGGCACGGCGGGAGTCGCGACGGGGTGATGGCGCGCTTTCTGGCGCGGGACTGGTGGACATCGGGAAAAACTTTCTTCGCCCAGGAGCGGGAATTCGATCCACTGTCAGGCTTGCTCACCGTCCACTCGACGTGGAAACGTGGCGCGCGCTCCGGCGAGCGCGAGCACAGCATCCGACTCTACACCGCGACCCGGCTCGCCGAGCTTTTCGCCGAGTCGGGATTGATCGTCGAGCGCGCGTTCGACGGATTCACCGACGACCCGCTTACGCGAGCGTCGTCGGAGATGTTGCTCGTCGCTCGAAAGGAATAGCACCGATTGCCGCTCCGCACACGCTGCCGCTAACTTTGTTCTCTCTATGAGACCAATCCGAGTTCTCGTCGCCAAGCCAGGCCTCGACGGCCACGATCGTGGCGCCAAGGTAGTCGCCGCCGCCCTCCGCGATGCCGGCATGGAGGTCATTTACACGGGACTGCATCAGACTCCCGAAATGATCGCCACGGCCGCCGTCCAGGAAGACGTCGATGTGATCGGCCTGTCTATCCTGAGCGGCGCGCACATGACCCTCATTCCGCGGGTGCAGGAGCTCGTACGCGACGCGGGCCGCGACGACATTCTCATCACCGGCGGCGGCATAATTCCAAAGGAAGACGTCGAAGCACTGGAGGCCCGCGGCATCGGACGCCTCTTTGGACCCGGCACCCCGACAACCGAGCTGGTCGCGTACATCAAGGAGTGGTTCGCCACGCGCGAAAAGCAGGAGGCGTAGGTGACCAGCCGGCTGCGCGAGCTCAGCCAGGAGGTTCGGGCGCTCGAGGCAAAGCTCCACGAGGCAGGGGGAGCAAAACGACTCGAAAAGCTCCATCAACAAGGTAAGCTCTCGGCGCGGGAGCGCGTCGAGCTGTTGCGCGATCCCAACTCGAGCATGCTCGAGGTCGGGCTGCTCGTCGCCTACGATCAATACGACGGGCAGGCGCCGTCCGCGGGAGTCGTCACCGCCGTGATCCGCGTTCATGGGCGGGAGACTGTCGTCGTCGCCAATGATCCGACCGTGAAGGCCGGCTCGTGGTGGCCGGAGACCATCAAGAAGATGCTCCGCGCCCAGGAGATCGCCATGCGCTGCCGCATCCCGATCGTGTACCTCGTCGATTCAGCCGGCGTGAACCTGCCATACCAGGGCGGAGTTTTCCCCGGACAGTACGGCGCGGCGCGGATCTTCTACTACAACTCGATCATGCGCCGCTATCTCCACATCCCTCAGATCGCCGCGGTCATGGGGCAGTGCATTGCCGGCGGAGCGTATCTGCCGGCGCTCTCCGACGTGATCCTGATGGTGAAAGGAACATCGTTCATGGGACTCGGAGGACCGAATCTGGTGAAAGGCGCGACGGGTCAGGTCGTCGACGCCGAAACGCTCGGTGGCGCAGTCACTCACACCGAGATCAGCGGTGTTGCGCATTATGCCGTCGACAACGACGAGGCCTGCATCGCGAAGATCCGCGACCTGATCGAGCGGCTGCCGACGTCGAGCCGCGATGTCGCATTGCTTCCGCACGACACGTCATCTCCTCCGCCGCCCAAGGCGAAAAAAGGCGCGTCGGGCGAAAAAACCGCGGCTGCCGTAGCGAAGCCCGAAGATCTCTACGATCTGCTGCCCGCCGATCACCGCATGTCCTACGACATGCACGCCGTGCTGCGCGCGATCGTCGACAACGCCCAGCTCGACGAGTTTCAGGAAGGGCTCGCCAAAGAGATGATTTGCGCCGATGCCCAAATCAACGGCATCACCATCGGAGTGATTGCCAATCAACGCGGCTTGATCAAAGGGAGAGAAGGCGAGAAGCCGCGGTTCGGCGGCATCGTCTACACCGAGAGCGCCGAGAAGGTGGCGTACTTCATCGATCGCTGCGACCGTCTCGGCATCCCGCTGCTGTTCGTGCAGGACGTATCCGGGTTCATGGTCGGTACCGAAGCGGAGCAGGCGGGCATCATTCGGGCAGGAGCGCGATTTGTCGAAGCGATGGCTACTGCGCGCGTGCCCAAGCTGGTTCTCACCGTGAATCACGCGTCCGGCGCCGGCTATTACGCGATGGCCGGTCAGGGCTTTGATCCGGATTTCATTTTGAGCTGGCCGACGGGGCGAATGGCGGTCATGGAAGGCGAGTCTGCGATCCAGGCCGTACATGGCCCCGCCCTCGAGGCAGCGAAGAAGTCCGGCCGCGAAGTCGATCCCGAGGTCGCGAAAGCGGTCGAGGAGATGCGCGCCGATTACGACAATCAGCTCGACGCGCGCTACGCCGCGGCACGGGGTTACGTCGACGCGATCGTCTATCCCGAGAACACTCGTGAGATGCTGAGCCTCGCCTTGCGGGCGGCGCTCCACAATCCGGGACCCCACCTCGGGCCGTTCGTGCTTCCGGCGTACCTCACCGAGGAGACCGAGTGAAGAACGTCGTGCGGGTCGCCGCCGGTCAGGGCTTCTGGGGCGACGATCTCGATGCGCCCCGCCGCCAGGTGGAAGGCGGCCCGGTCGACTACCTGATGCTCGACTACCTCGCCGAAGTCACGATGTCGATTCTGCAAAAGCAGAAAGAGCGTGATCCCGCGATGGGATACGCGCGCGATTTTGTCGGCGCAATGGAGAGCGTGCTTCCCGCAGTCACTGACCGCGGTGTCAAAGTGATCGCCAACGCCGGCGGCGTAAATCCGCCCGCATGCGCGGCCGCTGTGAAGGCAATTGCCGAAAACAATGGCGCCCGCGGCAAACTCACCATCGGAGTCGTATCTGGCGACGATCTGCTCGGCAGACTGGACGATCTGATTCGCGCCGGACATCCGCTATCCAACATGGACACAGGTGACCCGCTCTCCACCGTTCGGGACCGGGTGCTCTCCGCAAACGCGTACATCGGCTCGGTGCCGATCGTCGAAGCGCTGGGGAAGGGAGCCAACGTCGTCATCACCGGCCGCTCGACTGATACCGCGCTTACCATGGCACCGCTTCGCCATGAATTCGGCTGGGACGCCACTAGCTGGGATCAGCTCGCTGCGGGAATCGTTGCCGGCCACATCATCGAGTGCGGTGCGCAGTGCTCGGGCGGCAACTGTCTTTACGACTGGCGATCGATCCCGGACCTCGCCAACGTCGGATACCCTCTCGTCGAGGCGAAATCCGATGGAACCTTCGTCGTCACCAAGCATCCGAACACCGGCGGCCGGGTATCCGTGCCAACAGTGACGGAGCAGCTGGTGTACGAGATGGGCGACCCGCATTCATACATCACGCCCGATGTAGTCGCGGACTTCACGACCATTCGTCTCGCGCAGGACGGCGAGAATCGGGTGCGCGTATCGGGCATCAAGGGCAAGCCTCCCACCGACAAGCTCAAGGTTTCGATCGCGTACCGCTCTGGATTCAAGGCGGTCGGGACACTGGTCTACGCGTGGCCCGACGCGCTCGAGAAAGCGCAGCTCGCCGACCGTGTCCTGCGGGAGCGGCTCGACCGACTCGGTCTGCGCTTCGACCACGTGCTGACCGAGTTCGTTGGCGCCGGCGCGACCCACGGCAGACTCGCGGGAGATCAGCACGAGGCGCCCGAAGTCCAACTGCGCTTCGGTGTTCGCGGATCGGATAAGGCCGCCGTGGAACGATTCACGCGGGAGATCGCGCCACTCGTGTTGAATGGGCCTCCAAGCGTCACCGGGTTTGCGGGTGGTCGGCCCAAGGTCGAAGAAATTGTCGCCTACTGGCCCGCGCTCGTCGACAAGACTGTGGTCCAGACCAGAGTGGAGCTGGTTAAATGAAGGTTCGCCTCGTCGACATCGCGCACGCACGGTCGGGGGACAAGGGCGATACCGCCAACGTCGGTGTCATCGCGTACCGGCCCGAGTGGTATGAGCTGCTCCGTGACACGCTGACGAAGCAGCGAGTCGCCGACCACTTTCGCGGCATCATCGATGGCGGTGTCGAGCGTTTCGAGCTTCCGAATCTCAACGCGCTCAACTTCCTGCTCCACGGCGCTCTCGACGGTGGCGGTACGCTCTCGCTCAAGACTGACGCGCAGGGGAAAGTCTACTCGACTGCGCTGTTGCGAATGGTGATCGACGTTCCCGATGCGGACGCGAAGCGTTTGCAGCTCCCGGCGGCGCCGTGAATAACATTCGCGTCGGCGCCGACGGCGCGATCGGGCGAATCATCCTCGCCCGTCCGGAAAAAAAGAACGCGCTGAATCGCGCCACCGCCGAGGAGCTCGCCGATGCGCTCTTCGCGCTCAGCGAATCCAGTGTGCGGGTCGTAGCAATCGAGGGAGAAGGCGCCGATTTCTGTGCCGGCGCGGATCTGTCCGCGCTCGAAGCGATGCTCGATTCGCCGCGGCAGGATCACATCGACGATGCCAAAGCGCTCGGCCACGTCTTCCACACCATCCGTCGGATGGAAAAGCCGGTCGTCGCTCTCGTCAGGGGACGCGCGCTCGCCGGCGGAGCGGGACTTGCCACCGCGTGTGACATCGTCGTTGCCCACGAAGACGCGCGCTTCGGCTATCCGGAAGTCGGCATCGGGTTTGTCCCTGCAATGGTGATGACGATGCTTCGCCGCTGCGTCGGCGAGAAACAGGCCTTCGACCTCGTCAGCACTGGACGAATCCTTTCGGCGGAAGAAGCCCGTCAGATGGGACTGGTTTCGCGGGTCTTCGCCGCGAGGGAGTACGACCAGCTTTCCGAGAGCCTGCTCGATCGACTCGCCGCCGCCGAGCCGAGCGCGATGGCGGCTACCAAAGGATTATTTTACCGGTTGGATAACCTCGCTTTCCTGGACGGGATCTCGGCCGGGATTGTCGCGAACGCTGACGCGCGCACCACGCCCGCCTTCCGCGAGGGCGTCCGGAAATTCACCAGTCGAGGCAAGGACAAACCGTGAGCCCATTCACTACCGCCAAGATCGCGCTGATGCTAGTCGCCGCCATCCTGCTGGCGTGGGGGATCAGAGCCGACGATGCAGCGCTGCGCTGGGCAGGCATCGGATTCCTGTTCATCGCGCTGATTCTGCGCTTTTTCAAGCCTCGCAAGCCGCGCGGCCTTTGATGTCCACCGCAACCCAGCCGCCCCGGACCGCAGCGAGACCGATAACACCTCCGAGGCCGACCACTCTAATCGTTTCTCCTCGGCTATCAACAAAAGTCGGCGCTGACGTAGTCCTGGCAAGCGAGACCCTGCAGTACACTGGAAGCTTCAAGTTTCGCGCTGCCTACAACGTTGCGTCCAACGTCCCGCACGCGCATATCCTCACCGCGTCGTCGGGGAACTTCGGCCAGGCGATCGCGTACGCCTCAGCGCTTTTCGGGAAACGCTGCACGGTCGTGATGCCGTCCGGCGCGCCGCGCATCAAGGTCGATGCAGTGCGTGAGTACGGCGCCGAGGTGGATTTGGTCGACGTAGCAAAGAAGGGACGGCTCGAGCGACTGAAAGAACTCGCGGACCAGTTCCCTGATGCATACGTCGCGAGTCCTTACGACGATGCGCTGGTGATCGAGGGAAACGCGACACTCGGCGCGGAGCTTTTCGAGCTCGACCTCGATCTCGACTACATCGTGGCGCCGATCGGCGGCGGCGGACTTACCTCGGGCTTGGTGAAGGCGGCCGAGGAGGGCGGTGGGAAGACCAGAATCCTCGCCGCGGAGCCGGTCTTGTCGAACGACGCCGCGGAGTCCTTCCGCGCCGGCCACCTCGTATCCCGCACCGATGAATCGTCGACGATTGCCGATGGAGCGCGCGTCCTGCGGCTCGGCGACCGCAATTGGGAGATCCTGAGCCATGGGCTCGCTGGGGTCATCGAGGTCACCGAAGATCAGATCAAGGAAGGTTTGCGGTTGCTATTCGCGCTCGCCAATCTCAAAGCCGAGCCGACCGGCGCTCTCTCGCTTGGTGCGGTGCTCGCCGCTCCGGACCAATTCCGCGGAAAGCGCGTCTGCTGTGTGGTCAGCGGCGGCAACGCAGATCCGGCCATCTACGCGAGCGTGATCAAGGACATCTGAGCGAAATTCGTATCGCTGCGGCGGTACACTTACGCGGGCGATGTCCGGGCACACCATCCCAGTCAGGTTCGCTAACTTTCGATAGATGTCCAGCCCGACAATTCACGACGCGCGACGCGTTCTCAAGAGTGCGTTCGGCTACGATAAATTCCGCCCGGGCCAGGAAGCGGCAGTGTCCGCGATTCTTTCGGGGCGCGATACCGTCGTCGTGCTCCCCACCGGCGGCGGAAAGTCGCTTTGCTTTCAGGTCCCGGCGCTGCTGATGCCCGGGCTTACAGTCGTGGTATCGCCGTTGATCTCGCTCATGAAAGACCAGGTGGACGCGCTCACGGCCAGGGGACTTCCCGCTGCCTTCATCAACAGCACGCTCACGCCTGGCCAGGTATCCGACCGACTGATCAAGGCCGAGCGCGGCGAGCTCAAACTGCTCTACGTAGCGCCGGAGCGCTTTGATTACGGTCGCACAGCGGAGCGCTTGCGGAAGATCGGTGTCTCGCTGCTGGCGATCGATGAGGCCCACTGCATCAGCCAGTGGGGCCATGATTTTCGCCCGAGCTATCTGCGGGTGAAGAACGTCCATGCCGCGCTCGGGTCGCCGGCGACAATCGCGTTGACAGCTACCGCAACGCCTGAAGTGCGCCGCGACATCGTGCGGGAGCTCGCGCTCAAGAATCCGGAGACCATCATCACCGGGTTCGATCGGCCCAATCTCACGTACTACGTGGTACCGGCGAAGAACGAAACCGAAAAGGAGAAGCGCCTCGTCGAAATTCTCAGACGATACGACGGCCTCGCTGTGGTTTACGCCTCCACCCGGCGCGCGGTCGACGAGCTGACGCGCGTTCTCGAGCGCGCGAAGATCCGCGCCGCCGGCTACCACGCGGGTCTCGACGACGCCCGACGTCATGAGGTCCAGGAAGCATTCATGACCGAGAAGATCCGCGCCATCGTCGCCACCAATGCCTTCGGAATGGGTATCGACAAGCCGAACGTTCGACTGGTGATCCACTACGCGATGCCCGGCACTCTCGAGGCGTACTACCAGGAGGCCGGAAGAGCGGGGCGCGACGGGCTTCACTCCGATGTCTTTCTCCTGCACTCCTTTCCGGACCGGTTCACGCACGAGTTCTTCATCAAGGGCTCGCACCCCGAGCGCGCCGTCGTCGAGAAGACTTATGAAGCACTGGCCCACCTGTCCGACCGGCAAGGCTTCGTGAGCGCCGACGCAGAAGAAATCGCCCGTACCATCAAGCCCAAGACGACTGGCCGCGAGGTCGAGGGCGCATTGCGGGTACTGAGCCGCTTCGGCGCGGTCAGCGCCAGCGGCGGCGACCAGTCACGCGTCCACGTCCGGCTGCTCGCCACCCCCGATCGCATCAGACGTGAGCTTACCGGTGAGTCCAACCGCGAGCTCGGATTTTTGCGTGCGCTTTGGCGGGGCGTCGGTTCGGCGCTAAACCGGGGCGCGATTGTCGACCTGGACGGGCTGCCTCCGGGACTGGGCGGCACCATGAATGCGACTCCGATTCTCGAAGCGCTTCAGGAGCGACAGTTCCTTGTCTGGGAACGCCTCGGCACCGGGCTTTATCTCTCCGATCGCTCGGCGCCGTTGTCGAAGTTCCGGATCGACTGGGGAGCGCTCGATCGCCGTCGCGGCGCCGAGCTGTCGAAGCTCCAGGCGGTTCAGCGTTACGCTTACACCAAGGAATGCCGGCGCGGATTTGTTCTTCGGTACTTCGGCGATCCTGCGGCGCGGCCAAAGTGCGAGGGTTGCGACAACTGCCTCGGAATTGCCGCCACCGCCAACGAGCCAGACGACGAACCTCAGCCGCGAACGCGCTCCCGCCGGACGAGGCGTGACGCGGCCGGGGTCAGGGAAGTCGAAGAGGAGATCACGGTCGGGCCCGCCGAGGAGCGGCTGCTCGCCGCGCTCAAATCAGTGCGCACTTCAATCGCCCGCGAGGAACACGTACCGCCCTATATTGTATTCTCTGATCGGACCCTCGCTGAGCTCGCCGTAAGGCGCCCCCGTTCGCTCAGCGCGCTCCAGAGTGTGCGCGGTGTCGGGCCGATGAAGCTCGAGCGCTACGGCGCGCGGTTTCTCGACGCGATTTCGAAAGCGGATGACATTGAAGCGGCCTGACCTACCGGACCGCCAACCATTTGATGGTGTTGTGATGAGACAAGCAAGGAAAACGACGTTCGCGCCGGTACTTACGGTTCTCGCTGCTGCCGTCGTCTGGCTCGCGCCGCTCACAGTCGTTGCGCAACAGGCCGCTCCGACGGCCGATACGCCGTTGCCATTCGATCCGGCCGTCACCGTTGGAACGCTGTCCAATGGGATGCGCTACTACATCCGGGAGAACCACAAACCCGAGAAGCGCGCCGAGCTTCGCCTCGTCGTCAATGCCGGCTCGGTGCTCGAGGATGACGATCAGCGCGGTCTGGCGCACATGGTCGAGCACATGGCCTTCCGCGGCACCAGGAAATTCGCCGGCAATCAGATCTCGAGCTATCTCGAGTCGATCGGCATGCGCTATGGCCCGGATATCAACGCCTTCACGTCGTTCGACGAGACGGTGTACATGATCACGATTCCGACCGATACCGCCGCCATCGTCGACAAGGGATTCCAGATCCTCTCGGAATGGGCGCACAATGTCGCCTTCGAGCCATCGCAGATAGAAAAAGAGCGGCCCGTAGTGATCGAGGAGTGGCGTCTGGGCCAGGGCGCCGAGAACCGGATGCAGAACCAGTGGTTCCCGATTCTTTTCGCCGGCTCACAGTACGGGGAGCGGCTTCCGATTGGCCTCAAGTCCGTGCTGGAGACGTATACGCCGGCGACGCTCAGGAATTTCTACGACACCTGGTACCGGCCCGACTTGATGGCGGTCGTCGCCGTCGGCGACTTCAAGAAGGCGAACGTCGAAGCCCTCATCAAGCGCTACCTCGGCGCGATTCCGCGTGCTGTGAACCCGAAGCCGCGCACTCTCTTTCCGGTTCCTGAGCACGACAGCACCCTCGTCTCGATCAACAGCGACAAGGAAGCAACCCGGACCGTGATTCGGTTGTTGTACAAGCAACCGAAGCGAACCAACGCCACCACCGCCAGCTATCGCGAGAACCTGGTCGAGCAGATTTTCGGATCGATGTTCAACGACAGGTTCTCCGAGATCACCCAGCGTCCGAATCCGCCGTTCATCAACGCGTTCGCCGCGCAGGGCGACCTGGTGAGGACGGCCGAATCGTTCTCCCTTACGGCGATCGTTGCCGACAACGGCATCCAACGGGGACTCAACGCGCTCCTCACCGAGGGCGAGCGCGTCAAGCGGTACGGTTTCCTTCAGTCCGAGCTCGACCGCACCAAAAAGGATTTTCTGCGCGGAATCGAGCACGCCTACAGCGAGCGCAACAAGACCAACTCCAATGTCTATGCCGCCGCATACGTGTCGGCATTTCTGCAGTCGCAGCCTGCTACGAGCATCCAGTACGACCTCGACGCGATGAAGCGGCTGTTGCCAGGGATCACCCTCGCCGAAGTCAACAAGCTTGCCGGCGAGTGGATGACCGATCGCAACCGAGTTCTCGTGACCACGGCCCCGGACAAGCCGGGGATCGCCAATCTGAGTCGCGGCGAGCTGCTGCTGTCGTTCGATGCAGTGAAGGGAGCGAACGTCACGGCCTACAGCGAGACGGCGCCGTCGAGCCAGTTGGTCGACAAGGACCCCGTCGGCGGAAAGGTCGTCTCGGAGAAGCAAATCAAGGAAGTGGGCATCACCGAGTGGAAGCTCTCCAATGGCGTGCGGGTCTTTCTCAAGCCGACCGATTTCAACGCCGACCAGATCACCTTCACCGCGTATAGTCCGGGCGGAGCCTCGCTTCTACCCGACGCTTCCTATGTCGCGGCGAGTGCCGCCGATCTCATTCCTGCCACCAGCGGTGTCGGCAATTTCAGCGTCATCGATCTTCAGAAATTCCTCGCCGGCAAGCAGGTGAGCGTCTCGCCGTCGATCGACGAGATGAGTCAGGGGATTTCCGGCAGCGCGTCACGGCGCGACGTCGATACCATGATGCAGCTGGTTTACCTCTACTTCACCCAGCCGCGCCTGGACACAGCTCTGGTCAACACTTTTCTGGGACGCTTCAGGGGAGTTCTCGCGAACCGAAGCGCGAGTCCCGAGGCCGCGTTCAGTGATACGCTGCAGGTCACCATGGCGCAGCACTCACCGCGCGACCTGCCGGTATCCACCGCGACGCTGGACAGAATCGACCCGTTCAAGTCGTTCGACTTCTACAAGGATCGCTTTGCCGACGCGAGCGACTTCACTTTCGTCTTCGTTGGGAACTTCAAGACCGATTCGATCAAGCCGTTGATCGAGAAGTGGCTCGGCTCGCTCCCATCGATCAACCGGAAGCAAACATGGCGTGATACGGGCGTGCGGCCGCCGAGTGGGGTTGTCCAGCGCGTAGTGAAGAAAGGCGCCGAGCCAAAAGCGCGGACGGCAATGGTGTTCACGGGACCATTCGAGTACACCCGGCGAAACCGCTACTATCTGAGCGCGCTCGCCGAGCTGCTGAACATCAAGCTGCGGGAAGCGCTGCGGGAAAACCTCGGTGGAACTTACGGGGTAAGCGTCACCCCCAGCGCTACCAAGGACCCTCAGCCTTCGTATCGTTTCACGATCGGCTTCGGCTCGGCTCCGGAGCGGCTCGAGACGCTGACCCAGGCAGCGCTTGCCCAGATTGATAGCGTCAAGAAATTCGGCACGACGCCGGAATACCTCACTAAGGTCAAGGAAGCCGCGCTCCGCGCGCGCGAGACCGCCATCAAGCAGAATGGTTATTGGCTGGCACAAATCTCCACCTTCGATCAGAGCGGCTGGCCGCTGGCCGAGATTCCCGCTGGCGACAAGCTGATCTCCAGTCTGACCGCGGACGACCTGCGCCAGGCTGCCGTCAAGTATCTGCGCACCAACAACTACGTGCGCGTCTCGCTGTACCCGGAGAATTTCAGCGCCGCTGAGAACCGATAGCACGAACGTGGACGACTCGCTCTACTTCACCGAACAACACCTCGCGGTCCGCAACATGGTCCGCGAGTTTGCGCGCGGCGAAGTCGCCCCTGTCGCGGCGAAGCTCGATGCGAAAGCGGAGTTTCCGTGGGCGAACGTCAAGAAGATGGGAGAGCTCGGGCTGCTCGGAATTCCCTGGCCGGAGGAGCTCGGCGGCGCGGGACTCGACATCCTGAGCTACATGATCGTGATCAACGAGATGGCCAAGGTGGATGCATCTCACGCCATCACGATCTCCGCCCACACCACCCTCGGCACTTCGCCGATCGTCAATTTTGGAACCGCGCAACAGAAGAAGCGCTACGTGCCGCTGTTAGCGTCGGGCAAAGTGCTCGGCGGTTTCGGTCTCACCGAGCCGAGTGCGGGCAGCGATGCCGCGGGTACGCGCACGACCGCCGTGCGCAACGGATCCCATTTTGTCCTGAACGGCAGCAAGATCTTCATCACCCATGGCGGGGTCGGGGAGATTTTTGTCGTCACCGCCGTCACCGATCCTGGAAAGGGGAGCAAGGGCATCAGCTCCTTCATCGTGACCAAGGAAGCGAGCGACCTGGACAAAGCCGATGGACTCGGCATCGGTCACGACGATTCGCTGCCGCCGCTGGCAGGATTTCGCGCCGGCAAGAAGGAGGACAAGCTGGGGTGGAGAGCGTCGGACACGCGCTCGCTAATCTTCGAGGACGTCGAAGTCCCTGCCGAGAATCTGCTCGGCGAAGAAGGCGAAGGCTTCACCAACTTCATGCGCACACTCGACTCTGGTCGGGTCGGGATCGCGGCACTTTCGCTCGGCATCGCGGAAGGCGCCTTCGAGGAGGCGCTCAGGTACTCCACCCTCCGCAAGCAGTTCGGCCAGCCGATCTCCAACTTCCAGGGCATCCAGTTTCAGCTCGCCGATATGGCGACAGAGATCGAGGCCGGCAGACACCTGATGTTTCACGCCGCCTGGCTGGCTCAGAACAAGCAGCCCTTCACCAAACAGGCCGCCATCGCCAAGCTTTATTGCTCGGAGCTGGCAATGCGCACGACCATCAAGGCAATTCAGATCCACGGTGGCTATGGTTATACCAAGGAATATCCTGTCGAGCGAATGTTCCGGGACGCCAAGATCTGCGAGATTGGGGAAGGGACTTCCGAGATTCAACGCTTGGTGATCGCCCGCAATCTTCTCAAGGAGCTGGCTGATTGACTTACTCCGAGGTCGCGAAGCGGCTCCGCCTGCCGCTCGGCTTCGTGCTCGGCATTGCCTACCTCATTTTCGCCCGTCCAACGCCGCTGACTTTGCTCGTTGGAGGTGCGATCGCGCTCATTGGAGTGCTCATCCGCGGTTGGGCTTCGGGGCACATCTCGAAGAACGAGCGTCTGGCGACGAGCGGCCCGTATGCTCATACCAGAAACCCGCTCTACTTCGGAAGCTTCCTGATTGCAGCGGGATTTGCCGTCGCCGTTCACTGGGCGCTGCTGCTTCTGGTGGTCGCGTTCTTCGCGCTGATTTATGCGCCGACAATGCAAAGGGAGCGCGCGAATATCGCCGGCCGGTTTCCGGAGGCTTACGAGCTGTACGCGGCGAACGTCCCCGCGTTTGTCCCGCGTCCGACGCCATGGAAAGCCACCCATCCCGACGACGTCGGTGGCTTCAGCCTCGACCTCTATATGAAGCACGGCGAGTGGAAGGCCGGGTTGACCTACGTGCTCGTGATGGGGTGGCTCATCTACCGGACGGTGACCGGATTCTGATTGCCGCGTCACATACGTGGTGCGCAATCGACGCTCTCAAGCTCTGCAGGTCGGCAGCGTAAGTTGTTGTCGCCGTTGCGGAAACGGGCCGGGCGCCGGTAGATTGTTGGCACTTGACTGTGGATCTCCACGCATGGGGCACCCGCGCGACTCGCGGGGCCCGCGCACATGGATGGAGACCTCTGAAAGTGGAAGACCCAGGAACTCATAACGCGGCCCTGTAGCACGACCGCGCGGACTTTTTTGAACCGTCCACTTCTTCGCTCGCCGAGTCGCCGGGCGATTGGTGAGACGGGCAACGATGAAAAGAGAAATCCTCATTAACGCGGCTCCGCGCGAAACGCGGATCGCGATTCTGGAGGACGGTAAGCTCGTAGAGCTTCTCGTCGATCGTCCAGACAACCGACGTATGGTCGGTGACATTTATTTGGGCCGGGTTGACGCAGTCCTCCCCGGAATCCAGGCGGCCTTCGTCGACATTGGGACGGAGAAGAGCGCCTTCCTCCACGCCTCGGACCTCGTCAGGGAGTCGGCGGATGAAGCAGAAGACGACGACGATGACGACGATGATGATGAGCTCGATGAAGCTCCCGCGCGTCGAAACGGTAACGGAAACGGCAATGGAAACGGGCGTCGCTTGAAAGCGCCACCGATTCAGGAAGTCCTGAAGCGAGGCCAGGAGATTCTGGTCCAGGTTTCCAAGGAGCCGATTTCCACCAAGGGGCCGCGGGTCACCGCGCAGATCTCGCTGGCAGGCCGCTTCCTCGTTTACATCCCCGATTCTTCCAAGGTCGGGGTGAGCCGCAAGATCGGCTCATCGGCGGAGCGCTCGCGGCTCAAGGAGCAGGTCCAGTCGATTCTTCCCGACAAATCCGGCGGGGTGATCGTTCGGACGGTGAGCGAAGACGTGACCCCGGAGATGCTGCAGCGCGAGCTGAACAGCCTGATGTCTCAGTGGAAGAAGATCAGACGCAAAACGCGGTTTCAGAAAGCTCCGTCGCTGGTCAATCGGGAGAGTGGCCTGACCCGCGGACTCGTCCGCGACATTTTCAGCGACAAGGTCGACAGCCTGACCGTCGATTCCAAGCAGGTCTACAACGAGATCGCGGGTTACCTCAAGGACATCGCGCCGGATCTCATCACCAGAGTGAAGCTCCATGAGGCGCCGGTACCGCTCTTCGACACCGCTGAGATCGAGGAGGAGATCCGCGACATCTTCAAGCGTCGGTGCGATCTGCCGTCCGGCGGCTACCTGATCATCGAACCGACCGAGGCGCTGGTCTCGATCGACGTGAACTCAGGGCGCTACACCGGTAAGAAGGATCCGGAGAAAACTGTCCTTCGCACCAACATGGAAGCGGCGCAGGAAGTTGCGCGGCAGCTGAGACTGCGCGACGTCGGAGGGATCATCGTCTGCGACTTCATCGACATGGAGACGAAGGCGAACCGCGATCGTGTCCTACAGGAGCTCCGCCAGCATCTGTCCCGTGATCGCGCCCGCACCAAGGCATTCGCGGTCAGCGATCTGGGCCTGATCGAGATGACGCGGCAACGCGTCAGACAGAGCCACTACCAATCGTCGACCGAAGCCTGCCCAACCTGCAGCGGAAGCGGCAGAGTGCTGACTCCCGAGACCATCGTGCGGAGGATGGAGCGTTCGGTGAAGAGAATGGCAGTCGAAGGTCGGCGGGATAATCTGCTCGTCAAGCTGCACCCCGACGTCGCGATGTACGTGCTGGAGCAGGAGCGCGATCTCGCTCAGAAGCTTCAGAAGGCGGCGAATTTTTCCCTCGAGTTCCGCGACGATCCGTTGCTTCGTCCCGACGAATTCAAGCTCGTCGTGAAATCGCAGGGAAGGGACGTTACCGAGCAGTACGCTCTCGCGTAAAGCTCCTCGTTACGGATCTTGGCCCTAGCTGGCCACACGAGTCAAAAAGTCGGCAGGTTGGAGACGTGGACAGTTCGGAGCATTTCAGTCTGTCGTTCTTGGCATCCACAGCACGCTCGGGCACCTAGAGGAAAGGCGACGCCATCACACGCCAGTATGACAGCTGAAACGCTCCGATCTGTGCAGCCTCCAGACTGCGGACTTTGGGACTAGGGGTGCCAGCGACGCGGTCAGATCTCAGAACGCCGAGTGTTGACTGACACGCCCGCGCCGACTAACTTTAGTGGCTGCACGCACTACTTAACAGCAACGCTATCCATGACTTACGCGATCATCCGCACCGGCGGCAAGCAGTTCCGCGCCGAGTCCGGCAAGACAATACGGATCCCCACCCTCGAGGGTGAAGCAGGCTCGAAGGTGACGTTCGACGACGTCGTCCTCGGGTCCGACGGTGACAAGACCCACGTTGGAGCGCCTGGAGTGAAGGGCGCGCACGTGACGGGCGAGATCGTCAAGCACGGCAAGGGCGAGAAGGTCGTCGTCTTCAAGCAGAAGCGGCGCAAGGGTTACGCGAAAAAGCAGGGCCATCGGCAGGCGTTCACCGAGGTCCGCATCAAGGACATCGCCTTCGGCAAGAAGAGCGGGGGAGAGAAGTAATGGCTCACAAAAAAGGTGTAGGCTCATCTCGCAATGGGCGCGACAGCAATCCGCAGTACCGCGGCGTCAAGAAGTTCGGCGGTGAGAAAGTCGTCGCCGGAAACATCATCGTCCGCCAGTGCGGCACGAAGTGGCACCCGGGCCGCAACGTCGGCCTCGGCTCCGATTTCACCATCTACTCGCTCATCGACGGAGTGGTGAAGTTCGAGCACAAGAGCCGCAGCCGCTACAAGGTCAGCGTCTATCCGGCCACCGAAACGAACGCAGCGTAATTCCTCTTTGCGGCGTTGGCGAGCCGAGAAATCGAGTAGTCCCAGGGCCCCGCAAGGGCCCTTTTTGTTGCCATCGCGAAAGCGATGCGCCATACTGAAACGTGACCACAGCGGTCTGCGTACGGTGAGTGTCGAACCCATAACGCGAGACGACTACGATGGCACTACTCGATAGACTGAAGCAGGAGCTCGATCGCGCCGGCAAAGTGGCGCAGGATGCCTTCGATGACGGCAAGACGAGACTCGAGGCGTTTCGTACCCGCCAGCTCGCCGATAAGGCGGCGCAGGCACTCGGCTACGCAGTCTATCGCGCCCGCAAGAACGGCGGCGAGATTGACGCTGCGACCTACGACCGGCTCAAATCAACTCTCGAGACCCACGACACCGAGGCCGCGCGACTCGAGGCTGAGATTGAGCTGAAGCGCCAGCAGGCGTCACCGCGCTCCTCGGCGGCGGATGCGCAGACGCCCAGCGGTGCGGGCCCGGGCTCGCCCAGTTAGTCAACACGCGTCAGATTCGGCGCGAGGCAACTCTCCTGAACGAAGCGCATTAACGAAAAGCCCCCGCATTGCGGGGGCTTTTGCTATCCTCTGCGATGGTGGGTCGCTTCGACCTCAGTGCGCCGAGGGCAGGTTGTGGCTTCCCGGCAGATTCTTGTACCGATCGACAAGCAGATCCTGCCTTGTGGTATCGTGGTACTCCCTGCCGCGCACGAAAACGCGCTCGGCACGGGTAGTGAACTCGAACGGGTCTCCGCTCCACACGACGACGTTTCCTTCGCGTCCTACCTGAAGAGAGCCGACGCGATCGGCTACGCCAAAGACTTCCGCGGGAGCGAGCGTCACCGCCCGCAGCGCATCGTCCCACGACATTCCGTAGGCCACCGCGTTGCCGGCTTCCTGCTTGAGATTGCGCACGTTGAAGGCTTCTTCGTCGCCACCGCCGGCATTGCCGATCAGCGCGACCTGCACTCCTGCTTTGCGGAGTAGCGCCGCGTTTTCCTGACGCTGGCCGAGGGTCGCGAAACCCGACGGGATGTTGTTCATCGCGCCCGTCAAAACAGGAATTCGCGCCGCTGCGAGCTTGTCAGCCATCATCCACGCCTCGGCACCACCACCGATGATCAGCTTCACGTTGTAGTCGCGCGCCAATCGCATCGTCGCGTCGATGTCGGCCTCCTTGTCGACGTTGACAACGAGCGGAAGCCCACCTTCCACGACGGGGATCATCGCCTGCAAATCTAGACGGGTCGCCGCGAAGGGTCGCGTCTGAGCGCGATCGAACGCATCGCGGTGGGTCTGAAAATACCTGGTGTCCTCGAGAAGCTCCCGAAGCTTGACGATGAGCTCGCCGCGCGCGTTGACACCGGCCGACTGCGGGTCGCCGACCTCGGCGAGCATCGCGACGGGAGCGCGAATGATCATGTCCGTGGTTGTGCCCGGAACAACATCCACCATCGCCGCCTGACCCGATACCAGCCCGCCCGTCGGCATCACGACGAAGCTGGTGATGCCGGCCTTCCGTGCCGGCGCCAGCAGTACCGAATTCGGATTCAAGCCTTCCCAAACGGTGAACGACGCCGCAATCGCGTCCTTGCCGCGGGCGCTTGCGTCACGAGTGTCGCCGACGGCGGCGACTTCCTGGACACCGAGCTGGGTCGCGGAATTCACGAGACCCGGTGTTACGATCTTGCCGGAAGCGTCGATGCGCTGTGCGCCGGCGGGCACCGGAATATTTGCGCCGACGGCCGTGATTCTTCCGTCGGTAATGACCACCGTTCCATTCTCGATCGGCGGCCCGCTGACGGGATAAACTTTTCCGCCCGTGATGGCGATGGTCTGTGCTCCGATTGCCGGAGCAGTCGCTGCGACGAGCGCGATGACAGCAGTGAGCTTCAGTCTATGTGAGATCATCGATTGGTTCCGGTGACGGGTACGAAGCCGAGCTCGAAGTCGGTGCGCCATTGCTCGGACGGATCGAGACGATCGTAGAGCAAAGCACCATCGATCCATACTTTCTCCGGCTTGGAGTAAACGCTGAACGGGTCGCCCGTCCACAGCACGACGTCTGCGTTCTTGCCAGTCTCGAGTGAGCCGATCTTGTCATCGAGATCGAGGGCCCATGCGGGATTGATGGTGAGCCACTTGATCGCCTCGTCTTCGCTCACTGGGAGTCCGATCTCGGCGCCGGCTTCCATCCCCTTCGCCGCTTCCTGATTCAGTCGCTGCGACCCCGACGGATCGTCGGAGTGAACGATCACTCGCGCACCGGCGTGATTGATGAGCGCCATGTTGGCTTTGACCGCATCGAGCGCCTCCATCTTGAAGCTGCCCCAATCCGCCCAGACCGAGGCGGCGATTCCTTCCTTCGCCAGCAGGTCGGCGATCTTGTACGCCTCGACGCCGTGGTGGAACGAGCGGATCTTGTACCCGAATTCGTGCGCGATGTCGATCATCTGCGCCATCTCGTCGGCGCGATAGCAGTGGTTGTGGACAAGGATATTTCCGCGCAACACTTCGGCCAGAGTCTCCAGGCCGAGGTCTCGGGTCGGCGGATCGCCCTTGTGGTCGGCGTTCCACTTGTCCCACTTCCGGCGATAATCCTGAGCTCTGATCCACGCGGCGCGATAGCCGGCGACATTTCCCATCCGGGTCTGAGGACCACCGCGATTGCCGTACACCCGCTTCGGATTTTCACCGCACGCCATCTTCAAGCCGTACTTTGCGCCGGGGAATTTCATTTCCTGCACTGTCCGGCCAGGCACGACCTTGAGCACCACGCTACGACCGCCGATCAGATTCGCCGACCCTGGCAGGACCTGCAGCGTCGTCACGCCGCCGGCCAAATTGCGCGGGAACTGCGGGTCCTGCGGCCACACCGAATGCTCGGCCCAGACCTGCGGGGTCACCGGGTTGGTCGCTTCATTGCCGTCGCTCAGAGCGTTGACACCTGGCGCCGCATAGACGCCGAGGTGGGAATGATCATCGATGATCCCGGGTGTCACGTACTTGCCGCCGCCGTCGATCACCAGCGCATCTGCGGGCGCATTCACCGTCAACCCGACCGCCGCGATCTTCCCATCCTGTAGCAGGATCGCGCCGTTGCGGATCATCGGACCAGCGGCGGTGAGAAGATTGACGTTTCGAATGACGGTGGTGCGCGACGAAAACGGTTTGTAGGTACTCGGGAACGGATCGGCGTTTGGAACGGAGAGAGCACCACGTTCGGCGTCGACCTTTACGCTATCGCGCGCAGGCGATGGCGCGGTGGTCGACTGGGATGCGGCGGATGCACAAGCCGTTGCTCCCAACAGCAGGAGGCAATGAAGAGCGCGCATTTGCAGGTATGTCCTCCGAAAAAAGACTTGGGTCGCAATAAAGTAGCGCAGTTGTCAGTCGAGCGCGCCGAGCTCCACAATTCGGTCGGTGCAGATCCCGTCGACTCCGATTCGCCTGAGGGTTTCCCAGTGATCCACATCGTTGGCGGTCCACGCGATCACTCTCGCATTGACGGCGTGCGCGCGGCTGACGAGCTCCTCGTCGATGGCTGACACTTCCTGCCATAGGTCGCGCGCCCCCGCAGCGACCAGCGCGTGGACGGGATCGATCGGTCGCGCGACCTGCAGCACTCCGCTTGGAACGGCTGGGAAAATGCCTTTTACGGTTTTCACGATGCGATGGTCGAACGAATGCACGGCACAATCGGCTTCGGACTCGCGAATGCAGCGCACCACCAATGGCTCGATCGATCTGGCCTTGATCTCGACGTACACCGATGCGCGCCGGCCGATCGCGGATAGCACTTCGGGAAGCGTTGGAATTGCGATGTTCTTGTCGAGGCGATACTGAGCCACCTCGGCGGCAGTGAGCTCGGCGATCTCTGCGGCCGGAAGATCGCGGGAATGGACGGCGGCGTCGTGGTGTACAATGACCACTCCGTCACGCGTCGCGTGTACATCGAGCTCAATGGCGTCGGCCCCGAGCTCGATTGCCAGCTGGAATGCCGGGATGGAGTTCTCCGGCTCGGTGTCGTGGGCGCCGCGATGAGCGATCCTCTGGGGCCGGGTTGGCGGGCGCCGGGTCAGGATTTCCTCGGGGTAATAGCTTTGGGCACGATGAGCGCGAAGCATACGGGTGCTCCGGAGTCGGGTCAATCGCCCACGGCGGCCTTAACGCCCGCCCTCCCGGGACGTCTACCGGATGAGGCTCCATGACCCCCAGCCCCGAAAGACCGCCCGCTGACAGGGCTGACGAAACGGATATGGAGCTGATTGCACGCTGGAAGGCGGGCGATGGCAGGGCCGCGACGCAGCTGGTGGGGCGGCATTCGCAGGCGTTGGCCAGGTTCGCCGCCAGCGCCGGCGAACGGGACGGCATCGAGGAGCTGGTGCAGGATACCTTCGTGCGTGCGTTTGGGTCACTCGACTCGTTTCGCGGCGAAAGCTCGCTCCGCACGTGGTTGTTCACGATCGAGCGGCGGCTGATGCTGGATCGGCGACGGGCGGAGCGGAGGAGCAGGGAGACGGTTCCGGTGGCCGAGTCGGATCAGGTGAGTGAGTACGGCGCGTTGGACGGATTGATCGCAGAGGAAGCGCAGGAACGAGTGAGAAAATCGCTCGACGCGCTTTCCCCGACGCAGCGGGAAGTGTTCACGCTGCGGGTACAACAGGGTTTGTCGTACAAGGAGATCGCGGAAGTGGTCGGCAGCACCGAAGGAGCAGCGCGGGTTCACTACCACAACGCGATTCAGACGGTAAAGGAGTTCTTGAAAGATGAATGAGTGCATGGCGATGGACATCCAGGAAATGCTTCCGGATCTGCTTCACACCGCGCTCTCCGCTGACCAGCGGGAGCGGGTCGAGCAGCATGTCGCCGCGTGTGAGAGCTGCCGCGCGGAGCTGGCCGTGCTGCGCACTGTCAAGGAGGCGGCGGTCTTCGCGCCCGAGATCGATGCCGCGCGGATTGCGCGGCAGATTCCGCCTTATCGTGCAATTCTGCCCACTCACGCGCCAGCGCGCAGTCGTATGACGCAGTGGCTGGTTGCCGCGACGGCTGCCGTACTGATCATCGGCGGCGGGTCGGTGGTGATGAACCATGGTTCGGCGGCGCCCGACAAGGTCGCGGTAGCCACGCCGACCGACAGCGGTGCTTCGCAGCCGGTGGGCGTGACGACTCCGGGTGAGACGACGGTCGCGTCGGCGGGCTCGCCGAGCGCACAGGTGCACACCTTCGCCTTGGCATCGGATGTCGCGAGCCTGAGCGATGGCGATCTGGTCCAGCTGATGAACGATATGGACGATTTCGACGCGCTTCCGGCAGCGGAGCCCGATCCCGTTATCGCGGTGGACAGCGGGGACAGCCTCTGACCATGATTAGAGCGATGAGGAAATCGGTGCTGCTGACCGCGGTTGTCACGCTTGCGGCCTCTTCGGTCTCAGCGCAGCCGGTCCGCGCCAACGCCAAACCGGCCCGACCCGAGCTCGAGCAGCAATTCCGCCAGCGTCTGGCCAAGCTCGCGCAAACGAGGATCGGCCTCAGCGACGCGCAGATGACGCAGCTGGAGCAGTCGACCGCGCGCTACGCGCCGCAGTTGTCCGAGCTCGCGAGGCAGGAGCGGGAAACCCGTCGCCAGCTTCGCGTCGAGCTGACTGCACCGCAGCCCAATCAACAGCACGTCAGCGATTTACTCGACACCTCGCTGCGTCTTCAGCAGCAGCGCATCAATCTGATCCAGGCGGAGCAGAAGGATCTAGCGCGCTTCATGACACCGGTGCAGCGGGCCCGCTACGCGGCGCTCCAGCAGCAATTCCGGCGTCGCACCCAGGAGCTCAACTCCAAGCGCGGTGGTGCGCAACGTCCCGGCGTCAAGCGACTTCCATAGCGCCGCATTGGGGAATAGTCTTCGTGACACCGGCCCTCGTCCGCAACGGCGAGGGCTCTTTTTTGGCCTGACCACTCACGATGCCTGATTTCGCGCACCATCTGTCGCACCTGCTTCACGCGTATACATATCCCGTCCTCGTCGCATTGGTGTTGCTGGAGAGTCTTGGCATACCGCTGCCGGGTGAGATCGCGCTCGTCACCGCCTCCGCATACGCTTCGGTGGGAACGATCTCCATTACAGCGGTGATCATTCTCGCGGCGGTGGCGTCAACTGTTGGCGGCGTGACAGGCTACTGGATTGGGATCAAGGGCGGATTGCCATTGCTCGCGCGCTACGGTGGTTACGTAGGCGTGAGACGCCAGCATATCGATCGAGCCCACGCTTTTTTCGAGAAGAACGGCGCCAAGACGATTCTCTTCGGCCGGTTCGTGGCATTGCTTCGGACCTGGGCGTCAGTGATTGCCGGCGCGGCGTGCATGTCGTTCCGGACGTTCTTCGCCTTCAACGCGATCGGTGCCTTCGCGTGGGCGATCGTTTTCGGATTGCTCGGCTTTTACTTCGGGCGCGACCTGCCGATGCTCGAAAGGCTCATCTCCCGAGCGAGCTTCGTGGTGCTCATCCTCGGCGCGGTTCTGATTTTGGGGTTTGTGCTGATGAAGCGACGGAAGGGTGGTCGCGAAAACCAACTGCCAAACCAACTGCCAAGCCAACTGCGAGAAGAGTCAGGTGGTCGCGGCGAGGTAATAGGGAAGGAGGTATGAGCGCGAGGGCGTCTCATTCTTCTCAGCCGACGTTGCTGTCTTCGCCGTAACTTGCAACTAGATTTGTCCCTGTCGCCCGGGTGGCGGAATCGGTAGACGCAGGGGACTCAAAATCCCCCGGCCATTGGCCTTACGAGTTCGAGTCTCGTCCCGGGTACTTCCACTTCAAAGACAGTCGGCGCCGCTCGGCTCGCGGCGGCCGACCTCCCCTTACTGCTGCCTTTGGAGCCTACGCGGAGTCGCGCCACCGCGCGGCATCCGCTGGCGAAGCTGATGGCTCGCTTGCGGCCGCCAGCGCCGGCCGCCGCTGCCGAATCCTCGAAATGGCCTGCCTCGTTATTACTCGCATCCTTTCCGGCAGCTCGTCGAAGTACGTGTAGAAAACCGGCGTGACATAGAGCGTCACCAGCTGCGAGAACGCCAACCCTCCGACCACCACGACGCCTAGCGGTCGCCGCGCATCAGCACCCGCGCCGGTGCCAAGTGCGATCGGAAGCGTCGCCATGAGAGCGGCCATCGTCGTCATCATGATCGGGCGGAACCGAACGCTCGCTGCTTCCACAATTGCAATCTCCGGCGCAACGTGTTCTGTTCGCTCACGCTCGAGCGCGAAGTCGATCATCATGATCGCGTTCTTCTTCACGATGCCTATCAACAGAATCAGACCCACGAAACCGTAGACGTCGAGCTCCATCCGGAAAATCAGGAGCGCCAGCAGCGCCCCGAACGCGGCGAAGGGGAGGCCCGTCAGAATCGTCGCGGGGTGGATGAAGCTCTCGTACAGGATTCCGAGCACCATGTAAATCACGAAGATCGCGAGAACGAGAAGCGCGAGCAGCCCCTGTTGGCTCGCCTGGAACGCCTGCGCGGTGCCCGAGAAGCTCGTGTTTATCCTCGCCGGCAGGGTTGTCGCAGCCGCGGCTTCGACCGCAGCGGTCGCCTGCGACAGCGCGACTCCCGGGCGGGTGTTGAATGAAATCGTCACTGACGGGAGCTGGCCGGAGTGCGTTATCGCCAATGGACCAATGTCTTCACTCATCTTCGCGACAGCGCTGAGCGGAACGAGGGTGCCCTGCTGGGACCGGACATACAGCATGCCGAGCGCGGCGATGTCGCGCTGAAACTCGGGGCGCAGCTCCATGATCACCATGTACTGGTTCGTAGGCGTGAAGATGGTGGAGACCTGCCGCGAGCCGTACGCATCGTATAGCGCGCTCTCGATCTGCTGTGCCGTCACGCCGAGCGAGGCGGCTCGATCGCGGTCGATCTGCACGATCACCTGCGGATTAGCGATCTGTAGATCGCTGGTGACGTCCTGAATCTGGGAAAGCTCGCGCATCTTTGCTTCCATGCGCGCGGAGGCGGAGTCGAGAGCCTCGATGTCCGGACTCTGCAACGTGAACTGATACTGGCTCTTGGAGGAGCGGCCGCCAATCTGGATGGCGGGCGGGATCTGCATATAGACGTTCATTCCCGGGATGCCGGAGAGCTTTGGCCGCAGCTGGTTGACTACTTCATCCGCGCTTGGCCGCTCACCCTGTGGCTTGAGGGCGAGGAAAAACCGGCCCTGATTTCCGCTTCCACCGAAACCAGATCCCACCGAAGACATGTAGCCGGCAACGCTTGGGTCTTTCGACAGAATCGCAGCGACTTGCTGCTGGAGCTTCACCATTTCGGGGAACGACGTTCCTTGCGCCGCTTCTGTCGTAACGCTGATCTGTCCGGTGTCCGCTGTCGGAATGAATCCGGTCGGTACCAGCTTGAAGAGCACCACCGTTCCCACCAGCACCGCCAGCGAAAACATCAAAGCGCCGAAGCGGTGACGCATCACCCACGCGAGGCTCGACTCGTACTTGCCAAGAATCCGCTCGTAGAAGCGCTCGGACGCATTGAACAGCCGACCATGCGTATGAGATGGCGGTCGCAGGAACCGGCTCGATAGCATCGGTGTGAGCGTGACCGACACGAACCCCGACACGAGAATCGCGGTGCCGATGGTCACTGCGAATTCGTGGAACAGTCTCCCGATGATTCCACCCATGAAGAGAAGCGGAATGAACACGGCAGTCAGCGACGCGGTCATCGCCAGAATCGTAAAGCCGACTTCGGCGGACCCATCGAACGCCGCCTGCATTGGCGTTTTGCCCATCTCCATGTGCCGGACGATGTTCTCCAGCATCACAATGGCGTCATCGACCACGAAGCCGACCGCGAGTGTCAGCGCCATGAGCGACAGGTTGTCCAGCGAATAGCCGAACAAGTACATCACGGCGAAGGTCCCGACGAGCGACATCGGGAGCGCAAGACTCGGAATGATCGTCGCCGAGACGTTGCGCAGGAAAATAAAGATCACCATCACGACCAGGAACAGCGTCAGCATCAGCGTGAACTTCACGTCCTTGACCGACTCCTCGATCGGAACGGAGCGATCGTACAAGGTCTTGATCTCTACGCTCGCGGGGATCTCCGACCGCAGTGAGGCGACCAGCTCCTTCACACCGCGCGCGACCTCGACGGTGTTCGTTCCGGGTTGTCGCTGAATCGCCAGCACTACGGCCCGGTCGTCGTTGTACCAGCTCGCCACCTTGTTGTTCTCTACATCGTCGGTGACGTCCCCCAATTCCTCCAGATGCACCGGTGCGCCGTTTCGGTAGGCCACCACCATTCGCTTGAACTCGTCGGCGTTCTGAAGCTGTCCGTTCGCGACGATGGTGGATGCGCGATTCGTTCCCCAGAGAGTGCCGGTCGGCATGCTGACATTCTGGGCTGAAATTGCCGTCGCCACCTCGTCGATTCCGATTCCGCGATTGGCGAGGGAGGTTGGGTCGAGCTGAATTCTTACCGCGTACTGCTGACCACCGTACACCTGGACCTGCGCGATCCCCGGAACCATCGAGATACGCTGCGCCATGAACGTCTCGCCGTACTCGTCCAGCTTGGAGAGGGGAAGTGTGCTGGATGTAAGGGCGAAGTAAAGAATCGGCGCGTCAGCGGGGTTCACCTTCCGATAGGACGGCGGCAGAATCCCGAGCGGCAGACTCCGCAGCACCCGTGAGATGGAGGCCTGAACATCGGCGGCAGCAGCATCGATGTCCCGATCGAGATTGAACTGGATGGTGATCGACGTGCTTCCGAGGGTGCTCGTCGACACCATGTTGTCGATGCCGGCGATGGTCGAGAATTGCTTCTCGAGCGGAGTCGCCACCGAGGACGCCATTGTCTCCGGGCTGGCGCCCGAGAGGTTGGCGTTCACGCTGATCGTCGGAAAATCCACCGACGGGAGATCGTTGACAGGAAGGCGGCGATAGGATGACGCGCCGAAGAACAAGATCCCCAGCATCACCAGCACGGTCATAACCGGGCGTCGAATGAATAGAGCTGTCATTGTGCAAGTCCCTTGACCGTCACCTTAGATCCCGAGACCAAGCGTGATTGGCCGCTAACTATGACCCGATCCCCCTCTTTCAATCCGCTCGCTATGACCGTTACAGAGTCAACGGTGCGCGCTACCTTCACCGGGTTTTGCTTCGCTGTACCCGCGCTATCGACTGTAAAAACGTAGGTGCCTTGCTGACCCGTGAGCACCGCCGGAGCAGGAAGCGTAAGCGCATTGGGATCGACGTAGAGCTGCAGGGTGACGTTGGTGTACTGACCCGGCCATAGACTCCCTTCGGGGTTGGAGAATCTTGCTTTGAGGAGCACGGTGCCGGTCGTGGAATCGACATTGTTGTCCACGAAAGAGAGCGTGCCCGTCAGAGGCAGACTCGAGCCCTCCGATGGGACAGCGCTAACGAGCAGAGCGTTGCCTCCGCGATAATACCGTTGGATGTCAGGAAACTGGCTCTGCGGCACCGAAAATCTCACCAGGATCGGCTGGATCTGGTTGATCACCACAAGTGGAGGCTGGCTGTTGGCCTTGACCAGGTTGCCTTGACGAACGAGAAGACTGCCCGTTCGGCCGGAGATCGGAGCGCGAATGGTGCAATTCGCGACGTCGAGCGCTGCGCGCTGGACCGCAGCCTGATCGGCCGCGACCGTCGCGGCCGCCGATGCCGCTGTTGCTTCCGCCTGGTCAGCCTGTGAGCCGGTAACGTAACCCTCTTTAACGAGCGCGGCGTACCGCGCCGCGTCACGACGCGCGTTGGCCGCCACTGCCTCGTCTCGCGTCAGCTGCGCACGCGCCTGGTTCAGAACCGCCTGGTAGGGCCGGGCGTCAATTTCGAAGAGGACCTGGCCGGCCTGAACTTCCTGGCCCTCGGCGAAGGTGACGCGGTTGAGAATTCCGTTTACCTGTGATTCCACGGCGACGGTCTGCATTGGTTCGACCACGCCATTTGCCGTTAGAACGTATGGAATGGTGGCGCGCTTGACCGTCGCGACGTTCACGGCGACTGCCGCGCTTCGAGGAGCATCCTTCTTTGAACACGCACCGCTGGCCAGAAGGACGAGCGCGGCCGTCCACGCGAAAGGAGAGCGCGTGCTCATCGATTGGTCGGGTTTGGAGGTGTGTGAGAAGCGGAGTCGGACGAGAACGCGAAAGGCGTGTCGCCGTTGGGCTGTAGTACACCCGCATCGCGGGCCAGTTGCGCCAGTGAAGTATACCACTGCCAGCGTGATTGAACCTGCTGGGCGCGGGCAGTCGCGAGCGCGGTTTGCGCCGTGAGAAGATCAATGATGCTGCCGACCCCCTCGCGATACCGGCCTGCCGCCACCTGGACGGACTGGGTCGCGCTCGCCAACAGATCGTCGGCGGTCGCAACGCGCTGCCCGGCCGTCTGCAGCGCGTAGTAGGAGACGAACACCTGGGTCACCACGTTCTGACGCGTCTGGTCGGCGATCGCCGAGATGGCATCCGCCTGCGCCTTGGCCGCGGCGACGTCGTACTGGTGCGAGAAGCCGTTGAAGATCGGAATCTGCAGTCCGAGAGAAAGTGTGTAGGACGGTCCCGCAAAAACCTGTGGAGTTGAGAACGTCCGAGCGGCATTTCCGTTGAGCGCGAGCGACGGGAGCTCTGCCGAGCGGGCGACTTTGACCGCCGATGCGGCAGCGGCAGCGTCGGCCCTCGCCGCGGCGAGATCGGGCCGGTTTCTCAGCGCATCGTTGATTACGCTATCGACGCTCTGCGCCAGCGCTCTCACCGGGAGAGCTCCAGTGAGCGGTTGGAGCTCGAACGGAAGATTCGCCGGAAGACCGAGCGCGGACGCAAGGCTGCCGCGGGCTGCCTGAAGATTTCCCTGGGTCGTCTCGAGATTGAGCTGCTCCTGCGAGAGCGCGGTCCGGGCCTGTAATACATCGGCGATGGTCGCGAGTCCGACCCGATTACGTTGTTGCGCGGCGTTGAGATTCGCCTGCGCTTCGGCGATCGCCGATCGCTCGGCGCCGAGGAGTGCCGCGGTTGCCATGTAGGTGAAGTAGGCAACCTCCGCCTGGAGCACCGTGTTCTGGATCGTCGCGTTGTGCGCGAAGTTGGCCGCAAACAGGTTCTGCCTCGCTCTCTCGATCGAGCCCGACCGGCCGCCGAAATCGAGCAGGAGATAGCTGAGGGAGGCAGACGGCCCGTACTCGGTGCGCTGACCCGCGGGTCTGGTGGCCGTCGCGGGAGACTGGACGCGTGACAAGGTTCCGGCCGCGTTGATCGTAGGGAAAAGCTGGCCGCGCTCGGACCCGAAGAGCGCCGCGGCGGCACGTGCCTGGGCCCACGACGCGCGCGTCGCGGGATTGTTGCGCAGGGCGAGATCCACGACGTCGGCAAGGGTTAGCTGGTTGATTCGCTGCTGAAGGTCCGAGGGAACGGCTTCGGCAGGCGTGTTGGTCACCAGCGGCTCCGGCTGAATGGCGCGCGCCGGCGCTTTCCACGGGACGTTTGGTGAAGGTGCTGCACCTGCAACACCATTCACCCTGGGCGGTTTTCCACACGCGATCGCAAAGATCGCCACAACCAGGGTTAGTGGTTGGAATAGACTGTTTTTGTGGGGCATTATTTCAAATACGTTGTGCACGGCCGTTATGCTGATGTGCGCCAAAGGTTTTGTGCGAACCTTCGTTGCACTACATTTGGCGATTCGGATCGACCGTCAGGAGCCAATGACGAAGTATAAGTTCGCAACGGTGCCTTCGCGCGGCGAAGCCATCGTCTACAGGAACGGCACTCTCGCCGTGCCCGACAATCCAATCATTCCGTTCGTCGAGGGCGACGGCACCGGCCCCGACATCTGGAGAGCGTCGGTGAGGGTTTTCGACGCCGCCGTCGAGCGCGCTTATCAGGGCCAGCGCCGGGTAGCATGGATGGAGGTTTTCGCCGGCGAAAAATCCTTCAAGCAATTTCAGGATTGGCTGCCCCAGGAGACCGTCGATGCAATGCAGGAGTACCGGGTGTCGATCAAGGGCCCGCTCACGACTCCCGTCGGTGGCGGCATCCGATCCCTCAATGTCACCCTGAGGCAAGTACTCGATCTCTACGCCTGCATTCGGCCCGTGCGCTACTTCGAGGGCGTAGGTGCTCCCGTCAAGGAGCCGGAGCGCGTGAACGTCGTCATTTTCCGCGAGAACACCGAGGACGTTTACGCGGGAATCGAGTGGAAGGCGGGCTCGCCGGAGGCTGAAAAGGTCGCGGCGTTTCTGCGCAAGGAATTCAATTCCGACATCCGCGAGAAATCGGCGATCGGCATCAAGCCGATGTCCGAGTTCGGATCCAAGCGACTGGTCGCGATGGCAATTCGCCACGCGATCGAAAAGTGCAGGGAGTCGGTGACCCTCGTGCACAAGGGCAACATCATGAAGTTCACGGAAGGCGCGTTCCGCGACTGGGGATACGAGGTAGCCCGCGAGCAATTCGGTGAAGACACCACCACCGAAGCCGAGCTCACGAAGGGTGGTCCGACGGCCCGCGCCGACGCGATCGTGATTCGCGACCGCATCGCCGACTCCATGTTCCAGCAGCTTCTGCTTCGGCCATCCGAGTATTCGGTGATCGCGACCCCGAACCTCAACGGCGACTACCTCTCTGACGCCGCCGCGGCGCAGGTTGGCGGTCTTGGCATCGCTCCGGGCGGAAACGTCGGCGACGGAGTGGCAGTGTTCGAGGCCACCCATGGCACGGCACCAAAGTACGCCAATCTCGACAAGATCAATCCCGGCAGTGTCATACTGTCAGGGGTCATGATGTTCGAGTACATGGGCTGGAATGAAGCGGCAGCACTGATCGTGAAGGGAATGGAGAACGCCATCAAATCGAAGCGCGTCACCTACGACCTTGCCCGACAGATGCCGGGCGCGACCGAGGTTTCAACCTCCGCTTTTGGCGATCAGGTGATCGCTGGAATGAAGAGTTAAGCGGTGCTGAACGTCGGCATCGCATCGGCGAGTCCGGTTGAAGTCGGAACCGCGCTCCTCATCGTCGCGCTGGCTGAAAACCCGACCCTCTCCGGAATCGCCGGACTCGACAGCGCCATGCAAGGCGCGCTGTCCAGATCGTTCGAGATGAAAGACTTTCGTGGCTCGCGAGACGAGATGCTGCATCTCACCGGGCTCGCCAAAGGACCGAGACGCGTCCTTCTCGTCGGGATGGGCGCCGTTAGCGACCGCAAAGCATCCCTCCGTCGAGCCGCAACGCTCGCCGCCAGGAATGCACACCGCCTTGGCGTAGGCGAGCTGGTGTGGTACTCCGACCAGCTCTCGCCCGAAGAAATCGAAGCCATCACCGTTGGTCTGATCGCCGGCTGCTGGGAGTACCCGGACCTCAAGTCTCCGTTGCCCGAGGCAGAGCGCAAGAAGCCGCTCGAGAAGGCGACCATCCTCGCTACGAGTACCGATGACAGTCGCCGCGGGCTTGCCAACGGGCAGGCGATAGGATCCGGGCAGAGTCTGGCGCGCCGGCTGGCAATGATGCCGGGAAATGTCTGCACGCCCGACTTCCTCGCGCAGACCGCTTCCGAGATCGCAAAGCGCTACGGGATGGGCATCACGATTCTTGGCCGCAGGGAGCTCGAAGCGGAGAAGATGGGTTCGTTCCTCGCGGTCGCTCAGGGGACGCCGCAGGACCCAAAGCTCATAGCGCTCGAGTACAAAGGGACGAAGCCCACCTCCAAGCCGGTTGTGCTCGTCGGCAAAGGACTCTGCTTCGACAGCGGCGGCATCTCGATCAAGCCCGCCCAGAGCATGGAGTACATGAAGTTCGACATGTGCGGCGCCGCTGGGGTGCTCGGTACGTTCGAGGCGCTGGGCCAGCTCAAGCCGGAAGTCAACGTCGTCGGTATCGTTGGCGCCACGACGAACATGCCCTCAGGCACAGCGATGAACCCGGGGGACGTCGTCCGGGCATCGAATGGCAAGTCGATCGAGATCATCAACACCGACGCCGAGGGACGGCTCGTTCTCGCCGATTGCCTCTCTTACGCAAAGCGATTCAACCCGGACGTCGTAATAGATGCGGCCACCCTTACCGGCGCTTGCGTCATCGCGCTTGGACACACCGCGAGCGGACTCTTCTCCGCCGACGATGCGCTCATCGCCGAGATCCTTGCCGCGGGCAAGCGCGCCGGCGAGCCGAGCTGGCCACTGCCGCTCTGGGACGAATACAAGGATTTGATAAAATCCGATGTCGCGGACGTGAAGAATTCCGGCGGCAGACCGGCAGGCGCTGTCACAGCCGCGATGTTTCTCCGAGAGTTTGCCGAGGGATACACCTGGGCGCATCTCGACATCGCCGGAACCGCCTACTCCGAGACCGATCTCGTGACGATTCCCAAAGGACCAACCGGAGTTCCGACGGGTACCTTCATCGAATTCGTGCGCGGGAGAATTCCCTGAGGAAAAGCAGAGTGGCGCTCTGGCCAATCTCAGCCCGCCTCGGCCTCATTGCCGGGGCGCTTTTGTACGCGGCGGCAAATCCAGCTGTCGCGCAGGTGGTCCCGCCGCCGGCGAGCGAAGTGCCGATCCCCGTCAAGCCGAAGACTGACTCGGGTCCGGACACCGTGAAGACGGACACCATCAAGGCGCCCATCGGCCGCTTCGCCGATCCCGCGCTCTACGAGATCGGTCCGCAGTACGAATGGAATCGCGCCCAGCTCTTTGCGACCGGCGCTTTGAGTCTTGTCGATCTGCTGGATCGCATACCGGGCGTCACGACTTTCAGATCGGGTTGGCTGTCGACGCCGCAGACAGCGATGCACAACGGCGACTTTCGCCGCGTGCGCATCTTCTACGACGGACTGGAGATCGACAATCTCGATGGCCGCACTCGCGGCGTGCTCGATCTGTCCACGATCCAGCTATGGTCGCTAGAGCATCTGAGCATCGAGCGCACCGCGAGCGAGCTCCGGATCTACATGCGAAGCTGGAGGGTGGACAACACCGACCCGTACACTCGCGTCGACGTCGCCACTGGTAACGAAGACACCAATCTTTACCGAGGATTTTACGGCAAGCGCTTCGACAACGGCGGGGTGCTTCAATTCGCCGGTCAACAGTTCGGTGTAAGCAGCAGTCGGGTAGCTGGAAGTGGTGACGCGCTTTCACTCCTTGCGCGGATCGGAGTCGCGAAGAAAGCGTGGAGCGTCGACGGCTTTGTGTTGCGCCACCATCCGACGCGGAACATCCAGAGGGGCTTTTCGCGGCCGCCGGTCCTCGGACTCGATGCGACGTACACCGACGCGTATCTGCGCGCCTCCGTTGGCAACGATAACGGCGGGCCCTGGCTGACTCTGACCGTCGGCTCACTCGGCTTCAAGGGGACCACGCCGCCAGATCGCGGTGTCGGGGCTGCCGCATTCGGTGACACCCTCGAGCGCCGCGCCTCGGAGGCGCAGTACGATCTGAGCGGTGGCTTGACCCTCGGCCCCCTTCGGTTCGAGGTAGGCGATCGACTACGGAGCATCCTAGGCGCCTCGTACAACACACCGAGCGCACGCGCCGATATCGTGAGCCCGATTGGCGTGGTGAGCGGATTCGCCGAGCATGATGGCTTACGCGGTGTCACCAACGCCGACGTCGGGATACGCGCCCAGCCTCTGCCTTTCCTGGCGCTCTCCGGCTCGGTTGCGCGATCTCAGGCAGGGAGCGGAGTGCCAACAGTGGGCGATGTGACCGCGCTCCGCGGTGAGGCAGGTATCAGGCTCTTCGGACCGTGGTTCTCGGGTGGGGTGATACGAGCCGATCGGAGACCAGGGCTCGCTCCCGTCGTCTACGACACTTTGCTGCTCCCGCCCGCGACGGGTGAGCTATCGGCGTGGACGGCATCGATCAGGGGGCCGATCGGCGCCGGCTTCGGAGTCGATGCCTGGCTCGAGCGCTGGTCGCCGCGCGGACCTTACACTCCGGAATACCAGAGTCGATCGGAGCTCAATTACTCCAACAATTTCATCAGGCGCTTTCCGCGCGGAGATTTCGAGCTCAGACTTTCAGGCGTGTACGAGTACCGCTCGCACGTCGATTTTCCTCTCGCCGCCGGCGACGTCCGCACCGAGGCTGAACGGACTGTCTCAGCTATGCTGGAGATTCGGATCATGCGCGCAGTGATCACTTACCAGCAGCGAAACATCACCGCCTACCAGTATCCGATCGTTCCCGGTTTCGAGATGCCGCGGGTGCTCGCGATCTACGGCGTCAGATGGGATTTCTGGAATTGACAAAGCCTTTGTCGTTCCGTAGGATAGCCCACTTCACATGATATCCAGCATGACCGGTTTCGGCGCGGCCGAAGGCGCCATTGGGGATGCTCGCGCGAGCGTCGAGATCCGCTCGGTCAACCATCGATTCTTCAGTCCCAGCCTGAAGCTTCCGCAGACGCTGGCGCGCTGGGAGGGCGAGGTACGCGAGATCCTTCGGCAGAAGATTGCGCGCGGACACGTCACCCTCACCGCGCGGCTCGATCGCGCCGCCGGAACCCAGACCGTAATCGATGAAGCGCGCGTAGCTCAGTACGCGACAGCGCTGAAGGAGCTCAAGAAAAAACACGCCCTGGGCGGCGAGGTGGATCTCGCGACCATCCTGCGGATGCCCGACGTCGTCGCGGTCCCGACAGATGATCTGGACGCAGGCGCCGGGGACGCCCTGGCGATGATTGTGAATCAGGCGGTCGCGAATCTCGTCTCGATGCGACGAAGCGAGGGCTCACAGCTCGCGACATTCCTGCTCGAGCGCGTTGGCGCCGTCGAGAGCCGGCTGGCCCGAATCGAAACTCGCGCGCCCATCCGGCTGAAGGAGCACCACGAGCGGGTCAAGCGGACGGTGTCGGAGCTGATTGGGGCCGCGGGGGCGGACCCGCAACGTATCGCCCAGGAGATCGCAATCCTCGCCGACAAGCTTGACGTCGCCGAAGAGCTCGACCGGTTCCGGTCACACCTCGCCGCGTTCCGCGAGACGTCGCGCTCACAGACCGCCGATCCGGTGGGCAAGCGACTCGGATTCATCCTCCAGGAGATGGTGCGCGAGGCAAACACCATCGGCAGCAAGGCGAGCGATGCCCAGATCCAGGAGGACGTGATCGCGATCAAGGAAGAGCTGGAGCGCATCCGCGAACAGGTCGAAAACCTAGAGTGATGCCCTTTCCCGTCATCCTCTCTTCGCCTTCGGGCGGGGGCAAGACGACCATCGCGCACCGCCTGCTCATCGAGCGCGGCGACGTCGGGTACTCCGTGTCGTGCACCACGCGACCGCCCCGCGAGGGAGAGGTCCAGGGCAAGGACTATCACTTCCTCACCGAGACGGATTTCGTGCGTGGCCAGAAGAACGGAGAGTTCGCCGAGTCGGCCGAAGTCCACGGCCACCTCTACGGGACGCTTCGGGCCGAGGTCGAGCGGGTCCTGTCGTCCGGGAGGCATGTCATCATGGACATCGACGTCCAGGGCGCCCGACAGTTCGCGAAGGCCTTTCCCAAGTCGGTGCTGATCTTCGTTCTGCCGCCTTCGGCAGACGTGCTGGTCGAGCGCCTCAGGATTCGCGGCACCGAGGACTCCGCCTCGCTGATCCGGCGTTTCAAGAGTGCCAAAGACGAGCTGAAGGCGATAGATTTGTATCAGTACGTCATAGTGAACGACGAGATCGATTCCGCAGTGGCGGCGGTATCGAGCATCATCAATGCCGAAGGACTCAGTCGCTCGCGGAACCCGCAGCTCGGCTCCCGGGTCGAAGACCTGATGAACGGTATCCAGCGCGCCATCGATCAATACTCAGCGAGGAAGTAGATGCAGGTATTCATTCCGAACGAAGTCGCTAAGCACGCGACCAACAAGTATCTGGGTGTTCTGGTGGCCGCCAAGTACGCGCGGGTCCTGAACGAATTCCCGCGTGACCGCTCGGCGCCGGGTGAGAAGAAGCTTACCACCAGGGCGCTCGAGGAGCTCACCGACGGCGAGGTCGAGTATCGCGTAGTTCCGCGCCGCCGCACGGAGTAGTTACCGCGCGTCCCTTCGCCGGCAGTCGGGTACTCCTCGGCGTAACCGGGGGAATCGCCAGCTACAAATCAGTGTGGCTGGCGCGTTTGCTTACACAGGCCCGCGCCGAGGTGGATGTTGTGATGACCCGCGGTGCGCGGGAATTCGTCGGACCCATCACCTTCGAGGCTGTGACGGCGCGTCCCGTCCATACGGAGATTTTCGGTCCCGGCCACGCCCTCGATCACATTAGGTTGGCGCGCCAAGCAAACGTGATCGTCGTCGCGCCGGCGACCGCCGATTTTGTGGGCAGGGCCGCGCACGGCCTCGCCGATGATTTATTGACGGCCTGCCTTCTCGCCACTCAGTCGAAGGTTCTCCTCGTTCCCGCGATGAACGACAGGATGTGGTCGCACGCGCAGACGAAGCGGAACGTCGAGCAGGCACGATCGCTCGGCTACGAGATACTGGAGCCCGCGGACGGACCGCTCGCCGTCGGAGAGGGAAGCGGACCGGGCCGGATGCCCGAGCCGGAAGAAATCATGAGCCACGTCGGCAGGCTGCTTGAGGGCAAGACTCGGCTGAGCGGCAAGCGAATCGTCGTCACCGCTGGAGCTACGCGCGAACCGATCGACCCGGTGCGTTTCATCTCGAATCACAGCAGCGGAAAGATGGGAATCGCGCTGGCGCGGTCAGCCTGGCGGCGTGGCGCCGAGGTGAAATTGATCGCCGGCCATGTCGATATCCCGATTCCACGTGAGATTCCAGCGGTGAGTGCGGCGACTGTCGAGGAGATGGCGCGTGCTGTCGCTGAGTCATTGCCATCCGCCGATGTGCTGATCATGGCCGCAGCGCCTGCGGATTTCAAACCGACTGCGGCAGCGCCGGAGAAAATCAAGAAAGGGAAGGCAGTGCCACGTGTGGATCTCGAGCCGACCACCGACATCCTCAAGTCCACCGTCGCTCGCCGCAAAAAGAAAAGCGTGATCGTCGGTTTCGCGCTCGAGACCACCGACGGCCTGAAAAACGCGACGGCAAAACTGAAGTCGAAGGATCTGGACCTGGTGGTGCTCAACAACGCAAAGGAGCCCGGTGCCGGATTTGGTGTCGATACGAATCGCGTCACCGTCATCGGCCGCGATGGGAATGCAGAGGAGCTCGAGCTGATGAGCAAGACGGACCTGGCCGATGTGCTGCTCGATCGCGTCGAAAAGGAGCTCGGTGGACGCTAGGGCGGTGCTCCGCCGGTACCTCGAGCAGCGGCGAGAGCTCGGCGAATCCGAGTTGGTGCTCGACAGTCTGCACATCGACGAAGTGATGCAGCTGCTTGGCGCGGCCGCAAAGTCGGGTGGCTCGACGGTCAGACAACCAAGTCTTCGCCAGATCGCGAGCGACGCCGTCGGAGAAGACACGAAGGACTGGCGTGCATCCCTTCGCGACGCTGGCGTGAATGTTGACGCGCCGCTTGCACCAGCGCCGGTTGCACCAGCGCGTGCGACACCGCCAGAGCAGCAACCCGCACCATCGACTCCCGCCGCGACCACCACCGAAATGGCATTCAAGAAAGGCATTGTCGTCGGCAGTGATGAGGCCGAGCTGATTCCAAGCGCGATCGAAAAGCTCGACACGCTCGAAGAGATCGCGAAGAAAGTTCAGAAGTGCACCCGCTGCCCGCTCTACGAGACCGCTACTCAGGGTGTTCCCGGAGAAGGCGATCCAAGAGCAAAACTCGTCTGCGTCGGCGAGGCTCCCGGAGCCAAGGAAGACGAAACCGGACGCCCTTTCGTCGGACAGGCAGGTCAGCTGCTGACAAAAATCCTCGGCGCGATCGACTTAACACGCGAGCAGGTCTTCATTTGCAACGTGCTCAAGCATCGACCGCCTGGAAACCGAAATCCGCGGCCCGAAGAAGTCGAAGCGTGCAGTCCGTATCTGATCAGACAGCTCGAGCTGATCAAGCCCAAAGTCATTGTTGCTTTTGGGACCTTCGCTGCCCAAACTCTCCTGAACACCAAAACACCGATCGGCCAGCTCCGTGGGCTAGTCCACAAGTACCACGGCATACCGCTCGTCGTCACCTATCACCCCGCCGCGCTGCTGCGGAATCCGGCCTGGAAACGCCCCACCTGGGAAGATGTCAAGCTCGCCCGTAGAATTCTCGATAGCCGCTCCCGCGCGTGACCCATACAAGGATCGTCGACCGCCTTACTCCGAGGACGCGGAGCAGGCGGTCCTGTCGGCGATGCTCATGGATCCCGACGCAATTCTGCGCGCGACGGAGTTCCTCGACGACACGATGTTCTACCGCGAGGGGCACCGGCGGATTTTCCGGGCGATGGTCGCCCTCTCGGAGCGCGGCGATGTAGTTGACCCGCTGACGCTCTCGGAGGAGCTCCAGCGCACCGGCTCCCTCGAATCGAGCGGCGGCAAGGATTACATCGGGTACCTCGTCGATGCCGTTCCGACCGCGGCGAACGTCGAGTACCACGCGCGCATCGTGCGCGAGAAGGCCTTGCGGCGCCGACTCATCGAGGTCTCGACCGCGATCGTCGCCGAAGCGTTCGAATCGGGCGCGCCGTCCACCGAGCTGCTCGACGAAGCCGAGCACAAGATCTTCGAGGTCAACCAGAGCCGCGGCGCCGAGGGGTTCACCCGCATCAAGGAGCTGCTGTGGCCGACGATGGAGCGGATCGAGGAGATCCAGCGCGGCGGCGGTTCGATTACGGGTGTTGCAAGCGGGTTCAAGGATCTCGACGAGCTGACCGCAGGTTTCCAACCATCGGATCTCATCATCGTCGCAGCGAGACCCTCGATGGGCAAAACCGCGTTCGTCCTCAACATTGCCCAGAATGCAGCGCTCGACAACAACGTGCCGGTCGCTTTCTTCTCCCTCGAAATGAGCAAGGAGCAGCTCGTGCAGCGCCTTCTCACTTCAGAGGGTCGCGTCGATGCGCAGCGCCTCCGCAAAGGCAAGCTGCACGACGACGAGTTCGTCAGGCTCGGCCGCGCCGCCGGAATCCTGAGCCACGCGCCGATCTGGATCGATGATACGCCGGCGATGACGCTGCTCGAGATGCGCTCCAAGGCTCGACGCCTCAAGATGGAAAACAACATCGGCATGGTCGTCGTCGACTACCTGCAGCTGATGCAGGGGCCGACCAACACGGAGAGCCGGCAGCAGGAAATCAGCTACATCTCGCGGTCTCTGAAGGCGCTTGCGCGCGAGCTGAGGATTCCGGTCGTGGCGCTGTCGCAGCTGTCGCGCGCGCCGGAGCAGCGCACCGGTGAGAACAAGCGCCCACAGCTTTCCGATTTGCGCGAGTCCGGCGCTATCGAGCAGGACGCGGATCTCGTGATGTTCATCTATCGTCAGGAGATGTACGACGGCCCAACCGACAAGGATGGCAACTCTCTCGAGGGCCGCGCCGAGATCATCGTCGGCAAGCAGCGCAACGGTCCGACCGGATTCGTGAACCTCTACTTCAACAAGACCTACACGCGCTTCGAGAATCTGTCGCCCCGCCTCACGACGTGAGTCCGAAAGCAAAAACGGTCTATCGCTGCACGAGCTGCGGCGCCGACCACCCCAAGTGGGCCGGCCGCTGTGATGTCTGCGGCGACTGGAACTCCTTGGTCGAAGAGATGGCCGCGCCACGCGCTTCGGCCACAGCGTCCGGTCGGAGGGTGCAGGGCCAGAAATCGATGGCCGAGGGCGGCAGTGTCGCGCCGACGCCGCGGTTGCGCGACGTCCAGAGCTCCACGGGGCGGCGACTCCTGACAGGAATCAACGAGTTCGACTTCGTACTCGGCGGCGGCATTGTCCCGGGATCGATGGTGCTCGTCGGCGGCGAGCCGGGCATCGGAAAATCCACGCTCCTGCTCCAGGTCGCCGGCCGGCTCCAGGAGCTCGGACATTCGACTCTCTATGTGTCCGGTGAGGAATCCGCGCTTCAGGTGAAGCTCCGTGCCGAGCGTCTGCACGGATCGGCGGAGGACGTCGCGCTGCTCAACGAGACATTGCTGGAGACGATCATCGCGACCGCGGGATCGCAGCGGCTCGATGCGATGGTCGTCGACTCTATCCAGACCATTTTCACCAGCGATCTCGAGGGCGCGCCTGGGAATGTCGGTCAGGTGCGCGAGTGCGCAGCACGGCTGATGCGGTTCGCGAAGGAAACCGAGACGACCGTCTTCGCGGTCGGACACGTGACGAAGGGCGGTGGTATCGCGGGCCCGAAGACTCTGGAGCACATCGTAGACACGGTGTTGTACTTCGAGGGCGAGGGCATGCTCGAGCACCGCGTGCTCCGCGCCACGAAAAACCGCTTCGGCAGCGTCGACGAGATCGGTGTGTTCCGGATGACTGAAGAAGGCCTGATCCCCGTTGAGAATCCCTCCGAGCTTTTCCTCGGCGACAGACTGAACAATTCCTCCGGCAGCGCCGTGACTGCGTTGCTCGAGGGATCGCGACCGGTGCTGATCGAGATCCAGGGACTCGCAGCGAAAGCGGGGTACGGAACGCCGCAGCGAGTCAGCACCGGCTACGACGCGCGAAGATTGGCGCTGCTGCTCGCCGTGCTCGACAAGCGCGCCGGCTTATCTTTCTCACAGCTCGATGTTTTTCTCAATGTCGTTGGTGGCGTGCGCATGCAGGAGCCTGCGGGTGATCTCGCCGTGGCGAGCGCGCTCGCATCGAGCGTCTACGACCGCCCCGTGGCGAGCTCGGCGATCTTCCTCGGAGAAGTCGGACTGGGCGGGGAGATCAGGCCGGTCTCGCAGGCAGAGCGACGTCTCGGTGAGGCAGCCAAGATGGGAATGACGACCGCGTACATGGCGGAGCGGGGCATTCCAAAGCGTGGAGCGCGCGGGATCGAGATCGTCGGAGTGAAAACGGTGAGCGAATTATTCGGGCGGTTGTTTGGGGGGATGCGGGATGGGCGATGAGAGAGCTCCCCGGGACGTCGGGGTGATCATCGTCGCCGCCGGCAAGGGCTCGCGGACCGGATCGGGGGAGCTCAAGCAGTTTCGCTGGGTTGCGGGCAAGCCGATGCTGCTGCACAGCATCCAGACCTTTCAGGCGAGACCCGACGTGGCGATGGTGGTCTGTGTTCTGCCGCGCGACTACGTCGGCGATCCGCCGCCGTGGATCTTTCAGAGCGATTCCGACCGCCTCCTGCTCTCGGTCGGTGGCAGGCACCGCAGCGAATCGGTGGCAAATGGTCTCCAGGATCTGCCGGGGGAATGCCGGATCGTCGTCATTCACGACGCCGCGCGCCCGCTCGTATCGCCCGAGATCATCGGTCGCGTGATCGACGAGGCGCGGAACGGCAATGGCGCGATCGCCGCGCTGCCGGTGATGGACACTTTGAAGCGCGTCGATTCGAGCGGGAAGATCGTCGTCACCGTCGACCGCTTCGGTCTCTGGCGCGCGCAGACGCCCCAGGCTTTCCCGCGCGACGTGATCGAGCGGGCGCACCGCGAGGCGCGCGAAGTGGATCGCATCGCCACCGACGATGCGGCGTTGTGTGAGCAGATCGGTCTACCGGTCGTAGTCGTGCGGGGGAGCGAGCGAAGTCTGAAGATCACCGAGGAAAACGATTTCGCGTTAGCGGAGGCGCTGAGTATCTTCCGCGAATGAAGCCGCAGCCGATGCTGGTGCCGTTCTGGTCGCCGCAGGAAGTCGAGGCCGCGATCAATGGAAGTCTTGCTCATCTCACCGCCGGCAAAGTGCTCGCCTACCCAACTGAAACTGTCTACGGATTCGGCGGCGCGGTCGACGAGAAATCCGTGCAGCAGCTGGTGAAGCTCAAGGGGAGGGCGCCCGGCAAGCCGTTCCTGCTGCTGGTTGCGGCGAGCGAGATGATCACGGGGCTGGGCCTCCATCTCACCGGGTATGCTTCGATGTTTGCGGCGCGGTTCTGGCCTGGACCGCTGACCCTGGTACTGCCTGGTGGCGAGAAACGAGTGCCCGATCGGCTGCGCGGCCCAGAGGGCGGAGTGGCGGTGAGGTGGACTCCGCACCGGTCGCTCGCCCGACTAATTCTCGCTCATGGTGATCCGATTACATCCACAAGCGCGAACCGGCCCGGCGTTCCACCGGCGACAGCCGCCGACCAGATCGTCGCACAGTGGGGCGATGCCATCGCGCGTGGGGCGTTGCGCGTGCTCGATGGGGGAAGGCTCGAAGAATCCCAGCCATCTACAGTGGTCGACTGCACCGGCCGCCTGCCGCGGGTAATTCGCCCCGGCGCGATCCCTGCCGCAAAACTCCGGGAGAGTGTCCCGGATCTCGTGGGTGACGCCTGATCATGAATCTCCTCTTCGTCTGTAGCGGCAACACCTGCCGGAGCGCGATGGCGGAAGCGCTGGCGAAAAAAGTCGCGCGCCGGCGCGGCATCGACGACGTGAATGTCTCGAGCGCAGGCACCAATGCGTGGGACAACGCCACCGCCACCGACGAAGCGCTACTTGTCGGAATGGAGCGCGACATCGATCTCACCGCGCACCGGGCGCGCAAGCTGACATCCGCGATCGTGTCGGAAGCCGATTTGATCTTCGTGATGACTCCGGGCCATGTCGAACAGGTCGTCCAGCTTGGCGGCCGCGGCAAAGTCCACGTCATAGACGAATACACGTCGGGGGCGCCGGGTGGAGGAATCACCGATCCGTACGGCGGCGACCTCGATGCGTACAGACAGACGGCCGATGTGCTCGAGCACGAGCTGGAAAAGCTGTTCGATCGCATCACGACCTGAGTCGGGATGACGCGGACACCGGGGCGGCTGGTGCTGCTTGGGCATCCGGTCAGCCACTCGCTTTCACCCGTTCTCCAGAACGCGGCGCTTCGCGCGGCGCACATCGACTTGAGCTACGAAGCGATCGACGTCGCTCCGCGCGATCTTCTTTCACTTCTACGTCAGCTCAAGGGCTCAAACGCCGCCGGCAACGTCACCATTCCGCACAAGGCTGCAGTGCACGCCAGCTCTGATGAGCTGACCGACATCGCTGCCCGGGTCGGCGCCGTGAACACCTTCTGGTTCGAGGACGGCCGCCTGCACGGAGACAACACCGACGTCGGCGGCTTCGATGCCGCCACGCATGCGCTCATCGGAGGTGAGGTGGCCGGTGCGCGTGTCGTCGTTCTCGGCAGTGGCGGAGCCGCGGCGGCGGTGCTGGCGGCGATCGAGCAGTGGCCGGGAGCGAGCGCGCGAATATTTGCGCGCAGTCAGGATCGCGCAACCCGCCTCGCGCGCCGCTTTCGCGATGTCGCGCGGGCGGAAAAGAATATCCTTGCGGCGGTTGGCGAGGCGACCTTGATAGTCAACGCGACCCCGATCGGCCAGCACGACGACGAGCACCCGCTCGACACCCAACTCATTCCCGAATCGGCCGCGGTGATGGATTTGGTCTACCGGCCTGGAGGAACTCCGTGGGTGAGGTCAGCGCGAAGAAATGGAAACCGGGCCGCGGACGGACTCCCGATGCTGCTCGAGCAGGGCGCGCTGGCGTTCCAACGTTGGTTCGGGCTCGAGCCGGATCGGGAAGCGATGCGGAAGGCACTTCTCTAGCACGTGCCGCACAATCGAGCCGCGCCCGCAGCGTCCTGGCTGGCGTGCTCGACCTGCTTCTGCCGCGGGTCTGCGTCGCGTGCGAGCGCCCGCTGTCGCCGCTCGACGATGGTGTCGTTTGCGGACTCTGCTGGTCACGGCTGCCCCATCTCCCTTCGCCAAGGTGCGAGCGCTGTGGGCATCCGATCACCACCGGCGCCTGCCGATGGTGCGACCTGCTTCCGCCGTTCGTCCGCGCAGCGCGCTCGGTCTGCTGGATGCCCGTCGAGCCCGCGTCATCGATCGTCCACGCGCTCAAGTACGGCGGATGGGAAAAAATCGCCGACGAGCTCGCCGACCGGATGAGCCACGTTGCATGGCCGCGAGATGTCGTCGAGGAAAGAGCCGGTCTGATCCCGGTCCCCCTCGCGTCAGCGCGAAAGCGCCAGCGTGGCTATAATCAGAGTGCGCTCATCGCTCACGGTCTCGGCAGGCGGTGGCGCATTCCTGTATGGGAAGATCTCGTGCTGCGATCGCGTGAAACGATTTCGCAGACGCGGTTGACACCCGAGCAGAGGCTGGACAACGTTGCGGATTCGTTCCGCATCGACGAGGCGCGGCGTTCCGTTTTTCAGGGCGCGCATGTCGTCATTGTCGATGATGTGGTCACCACCGCGGCGACCCTTAACGAGTGCGCGAAGCTCCTGTACGAGGCGGGCGCTAGAATCATCAGTTACGTGACTTTCGGCCGGGCCCACGCGAGCGGCGACCGGCTTTAACCAATGGAGTGAACGGAATGGCGATAAGGGTAGGCATCAACGGATTTGGACGAATCGGCAGACAGGTCGTGCGCGCGGCAAAGAATCAGGGCGTTGCCGATCTCGATTTCGTGGCGGTGAACGATCTCACTGACACCAAAACGCTCGCACACCTTTTCAAGTACGACTCGGTGCACGGCACCTATCAGGGTGACGTCGAGGCCGGAACGGATTCGATCATCATCGATGGCGACGAGGTGAAGGTCCTGGCCCAGAAGGATCCCGGCGAACTGCCATGGCAGGGCCTGGGCGTCGACATCGTGCTCGAGTCCACGGGCCGCTTCACCGATGCCGCTGCCGCGCGCAAACACATTCAGTGTGGCGCCAAAAAAGTTCTGATCTCGGCGCCAGCCAAGGGCGAGGACATCACCATCGTCATGGGCGTCAACGATCACAAGTACGATTCGGCCAAACACACCATCGTCAGCAACGCTTCCTGCACCACCAACTGTCTGGTGCCGATGGTCAAAGTCGTGCGCGACAATTTCGGGTTCAAGCACGGCTCGATGGTGACGATCCACAGCTACACCAACGACCAGCAGATTCTCGACTTGCCGCACAAGGATCTCCGGCGCGCCCGCGCCGCGGCACTCTCGATGATCCCGACGACCACCGGCGCGGCGAAGGCCACTTCGCTCGTCATCCCGGAAGTGAAGGGCAAGATCGACGGCAGCTCGATCCGGGTTCCCACACCCGACGTTTCGTATACCGTGCTCACCGTAGAGATTGAAAAAGCCGGTGCCACCAAGGAATCCGTCAACGCCGCGTTCAAGAAGGCGGCGGCCGAGGGACCGCTGCAGGGGATCCTTCGCTACACGGAAGAGGAGCTCGTCTCCAGCGATTTCATCGGTGACCCTGCCTCCTGCATCCTCGACGCCAAGACCACCAACGTCATTGACGGCAACCTCGTCACCGTTCAGGGCTGGTACGACAATGAGTGGGGCTACGCATCACGGTGTGTGGACATGCTCCGCTTCATGGGGACGCGACTCTAGAACCTGCCAACGATGAAGAAGAAGACGGTGCGCGATCTCGACGACGCGCAAGTCCGTGGGAAGCGAGCGCTGGTGCGGGTCGATTTCAACGTACCGCTCGACGAAAACGGAAATATCACCGACGACACGCGCATTCGCGCGTCGCTGCCGACCATCGAGCTCTTGCTCGAGCGCGGCGCGCGACCGGTAATCCTCTCGCACCTCGGCAGGCCGAAAGGGAAGCCCGAACAGAAGTATTCTCTCGAGCCGGTGGCAAAACGGCTCGGCCAGCTCACGGGGAAGAAAGTCAACTTCGTCGAATCGACGGATTCTGATGAAGCGCTTCAGGCATCGCAGAATCTGAAGCCCGGCGAGATCCTTCTGCTCGAGAACACCCGCTTCCTCGGCGGGGAAGAGAAAAACGACCAGCGTCTATCCCGCGCGCTCGCGGGGCTCGGCGACTTTTTTGTCAACGATGCGTTCGGTGCCGCGCACCGCGCCCACGCGTCAACGGTCGGGGTCGCGGAATACCTGCGTCCGGCGGTCGCCGGCTTGTTGATGCAGAAGGAGCTCGATTATCTCGGCGGCGCACTGTCTGATCCGAAACGTCCTTTCGTGGCGATTCTGGGCGGGGCCAAGATTTCCGGGAAGATCGACGTAATCGAGCAGCTGCTGCCGAAAGTCGATGGCCTGCTTATCGGCGGCGCGATGGCCTGCACGTTCTATCGGGCGATGGGGCTGGAGACCGGAAAGTCTCTGGTCGAGGAAGATCGCGTGCAGATGGCCAAGGATCTTCTCGCCCGCGCGGGAATGCGACTCACGCTGCCGCACGACGCAGTGGTCGCGCCATCGCTGGAAAGGCAAGCCGAAGCGAAAGCAGTTCCGCGCAACGCGATTCCAAAGGACCAGGCGATGTTCGACATCGGGCCGCAAACGGTACAGTCGTACTCGCGCGCAATCGCCTCGGCGAAAACCGTAATCTGGAACGGTCCGATGGGTGTGTTCGAGACCCCTCCGTTCGACAAAGGCACCCGCGCGATCGCCGAAGCAATGGCGACCGCCACGGCGAAGGGCGCCACAACCATCGTCGGCGGCGGCGACTCGGCGGCGGCAGTCGCCGAGGCGGGCCTCGAGACGAAAATGAGTCACGTCTCGACAGGTGGCGGTGCCTCGCTGGAATTCCTCGAGGGGAAGAAGCTTCCGGGCGTGGAAATTCTCGACGGAGCTGCGTAGTGAAACGTCCAATTCTCGCCGCCAACTGGAAGATGAACAACGGTCCAACGGCGGCGAAGGCGTTCATGAGCGCGTTCCTCGAGAATTACCAGCCGCGCGGCGACCGCACGGTGATCATCTTTCCTCCGGCGGTCGATCTGACCACGGTGGCGGCTGCGACCGCGACGCGAACCGACGTCATTGCTGGCATTCAGAACATCCACTGGGCGGAGAAGGGAGCCTTCACCGGCGAGATCTCGGCCCTGATGGCGAAGGACGCGGGTGCCCGGATGGTGCTCGTCGGGCACTCGGAGCGCCGTCATGTGTTCGGCGAGACCGACGCTCAGTGCGCGAAGAAATGTCTCGCCGCGACGAAGGTGCAGCTGCCTTTCACGCTCTGCGTCGGTGAAAAGATCGAGCAGCGCGAGGCGGGCGAAACCGAAGCCGTCGTCTCGCGCCAGCTCCGGGAAGGACTTTCACAGACTCCGAACTTGATCTCCGTCGATTTCACGATCGCGTACGAACCGGTGTGGGCGATCGGTACCGGGCTCACCGCCTCTGCGGCGGACGCTTCCGCGATCCACACCCTGTTGCGGACCGAGTTGCGGGAGATGATCGGCACCAGGGGAAACGAGATTCCGATTCTTTACGGCGGCAGTGTCAATGCCACGAACGCCGCCGGGCTGCTCGCCGCGCCTGAGGTCGACGGCCTCCTCGTCGGGGGCGCAAGCGTCGATGCCGCGTCGTGGCTCACCATCGCTCAGACTTGACTCGATTCGCCTCGCCGTCGATATTCAACGGCTAGACTGAACTTTAATTCTATCAATGCTTTACACGTTTCTACTTACCCTGTTGATCATCGACTGCATCGTCCTGATGCTCGCCATTCTGTTGCAGAGTGGAAAGGGCTCTGGACTCGCAGCGAGCTTCGGTGGCGCGAGCTCTTCTCCGGACGCCTTGATCGGAATCCGTCAGGCCGGAAATCTTCTCACCAAGGCGAGTTGGTGGGGGGGTGGGATTTTTCTCGGACTCTGCTTCATCCTGCAGCTGATGTCGACCCACGGATCCACGCCGCGTTCGGTGCTCGAGAAGGGTCTCGGTACGACGCCGCAGAGCACTGCGCCGGCTCCGACTTCAGCGCCCGCGGTACCGCTCGAGCCCGCGCCGACTACCACTGCGCCGGCCGGCGGGGCGACTACCAACCCTCCAGCTACGACCCCGAAGAAATAAGTTGGCCGAGCTCAACGTCACTGAGCCAGGGTTCCTCCTCCTAGAGGATGGGACCCTTTTTCGTGGCAGGGTTTCCAGTGCCCCGGAGGCGGCAGCGCTTCCCGCGGTAGCTGAAGTTGTCTTCACTACCAACATGACCGGCTACCAGGAAGTGTTCACCGACCCTTCCTATCGCGGTCAGATCGTGGTGATGACCGCTCCACAGATCGGGAACTACGGCGTGAACGCCGAGGATCCTGAGTCCGGGGCGCCGCAGGTTGCCGGAGTGGTGGTGCGGGAGCTTTCGGGTACCTACTCGAATTGGCGCGCCTCGGGCGGATTGGCCGCGTGGCTTGCCGCATCGCAAATACCGATAATTCATGATGTTGACACTCGTCGGCTAACTCGACACCTGAGGTCGGTCGGGGTGATGCGTGGCGTGATCGGTTTGGGCGAATCGCCCGACGATGCAGCGCGTGCCGCGCTCGAGGCCTGTCCATCGATGGAAGGTCTCGATCTCGCGTCACGGGTCACGACCCGCGAGCGGTATACTTGGGGCGACCCGCGGGCGCGTCACCACATCGTTGCCTACGATTATGGGATCAAGCGCAACATCCTGCGACTCTTCGGCGAAAACGATTGTCGGGTGACGGTGGTTCCCGCCGACACTTCCGCCGCGGACGCGCTCGCAACGGACCCGGATGGAATCTTCCTCTCCAACGGACCCGGCGACCCGGAAGCGGTCGAATACGCGCCGGAGATCATCCGCGACCTCACGTCGAGCGGCGTGCCGACCTTCGGAATCTGCCTCGGCCACCAGCTGCTCGGGCTCACCTATGGCGGTGGCACGAAGAAGATGCCCTACGGGCATCGGGGTGGAAATCATCCGGTGAAAGAAGTCTCCACCGGCCGGGTTTTGATCACATCGCAGAACCACGGATTTGCGGTCGAAGGCGACGAGGGGGGTGTGACGGGAGCCAACGAGCTCGAAGTCACTCATGTGAATCTGAACGACGGCACGATCGAGGGCCTCCGCCACCGGGAGCTTCCGGTCTTTGGGGTGCAGTACCATCCGGAGGCTGCTCCGGGGCCCCACGATGCCCGCCCTCTCTTTCAGGAGTTTCTTGCTGCCCTGAAGGGCGCGGTCAGGTAGCGCCAGAGTCGGCTTGACAGCATTTTAGTAAAGTCATAGTTTCAAAGCACTTACGCGCCTTGACGCGCGACAATACCGGAGTTTTGTCAATGACCAAAGCCGACCTCGTCGAGCGCGTCACGGCCCAGATTTCTCGGACTGCCGGGCCGATGATTTCCAAGAAGGACTGCGCTCGCGTCGTGGACGCTTTTCTCGAAGCCATCAAGGAAGCGCTCCAGACCCAGGAAAACATCGAGGTTCGTGGTTTCGGCACGTTCAAGATCCGTAACCGCAAGACTCGCATGGCGCGCAACCCGCGCACCGGCGCTCCGGTTGAGGTGTCGGCGCGGCCCGTTCCGGTATTCAAGCCCTCCAAGGAGCTCCGGGCTCTTGTTGCCGGCGTCGACGTCTCCCAGATGTCGGAAGCATAACGACTTAGCTTCTCGAGCTGCGGGCCAGCGCACGTGTCCACCGTGACGGTGCAGCTATTCGCGTCCTACGCCGAGAGCTTCGGCACCACCGCGCTCGAAATACCAATCACGCCGGGAACCCGCGTCAACGATCTGATCCGACAGATCCGCACGCTTCCAGGCTCCGAAATGGTCCGCGACTCTGCCCGAGTCGCAATCAATCGACAATTTGCTCTTCCCGATCAGCTGGTCGATCCCGGCGATGAAGTCGCGTTGATTCCACCGGTTGCAGGCGGATGAGACGCGTGGCCGTCGTCACCAGGTCGATCGATCCAGCCGCAGTAATGGATGAAGTTCGGTCGAGGGCGTACGGTGCGGTCTCGATGTTCGTCGGCACAGTCCGCGATACCAACGAGGGCAGGGCGGTGTCCTCGATCGATTATTCCGCGTACGTGCCGATGGCTGAAGCGGAGCTGGATCGAATAGTCTCCGAGGCGATCGAAAAATTCGGCGTCGGTGCGGTGGTGGTCGAGCACCGTATCGGGCCAGTGGAGCTCGGAGATGTGAGCGTCGCAATCGCCGTTGCTCACAGGCATCGCGCCCCTGCGCTAGAGGCGACGAGCTTTCTGATCGAGCGAATCAAGTCGGAGGTTCCGATCTGGAAGCTGGAGCACTACTCCGACGGCGCTGCAGCTTGGATCGATCCCAACGACGCGGTCGCGGGAAGATGACCGCGCTGCTCGATGGATTCGGACGGAGCATCGAATATCTCCGCATCTCCGTAACCGATCGGTGCAACTTCCGCTGCCTCTACTGCATGCCGGTTGCCGGCCTCGAGTGGCTCCCGCGCTCGGCGATTCTTTCCTACGAGGAAATCGCGCGCGTCGTGCGTGAGTTGTCGACGCTTGGACTGCGGCGGATTCGAATCACCGGCGGCGAACCAACCATTCGACCCGGCCTGCACGTCCTCGTTGGCTTGCTCAGCGATATCGATAGCATCGACGACATCTCGCTCTCGACGAACGGTACTCGCCTTAGGGAGGTAGCTTCCGAGCTTCGGCGCGCCGGACTCGATCGCGTCAACATCAGCGTCGATTCGTTGCGACCCGATCGTATCCGCTCGATTGCGCGGCGCAACCTCGATTTCGATCCGATCGCCGCGGCGACCGCGGCCGAAGAGGCAGGGCTTTCACCGATCAAGCTCAACGTCGTCGTTATGCGCGGCGTGAACGACGACGAGCTGATCGACCTTGCGAGGCTGACGTTCGAGCACAATTGGCACGTGCGCTTCATCGAGCTGATGCCCGTAGGAGATCTGCGCGCGCTGACTTGGGAGCACGTGGTGCCCAGCGACGAAGTCCTGGATCGGCTCGGTACGCTCGGTGGTCTCACCCCGTTTGCGGCACCGGCGCGGAGCAATGGACCCGCGCGCTACTATCGGTTCGCGGGAGCTCGCGGCTCGATCGGTGTGATCACGCCGATGAGTCACACCTACTGCGCGAGTTGCAATCGAGTGAGGTTGACCGCGGACGGCAGACTGCGCACATGTCTTTTCGGGGATGACGAAGTGGATCTGCGCACACCGCTCCGAGCGGGACAGCGACTCGAGCCATACTTCCGGGCCGCCCTCGCATCGAAACCGAAGGAGCACGGGTTGCTGCAGATGAGGGTCGGGGGACTCAAGGCGCTTTCCCAAGTCGGGGGATGATACCTCGGCGTAGAGAGTCGGGTGCTGCGATTGGCCACCACATGAAAGAACGCTGCAGACGTGCATTGCTGTTGGCGTAGCTGCTGTAAAGCTTGCAGCTGCGCGCTTCAGTATTGTGAGCTGCGGGCGCAACGCAACAGTCCAACCGCCGCGCAAAACAGGCGCCGCATCAAGTTGATACCCGCGCTTCGCCCCGATAACTTCAAAAGAGTTATTCCTCCCACAACACCCGAAAGAAATGGTAAACAAAATCACGGTGGTCGGCGCTGGCAACGTTGGTGCGACCACCGCGCAGCGTATTGCGGAAAAATCCCTCGCCCGCACCGTCGTAATGGTCGACGTAGTCGAGGGAATCCCACAGGGCAAAGGACTCGATCAGTGGCAGTCGGCGCCAATTGAAGGGTTCGATTCGCGCATCGTCGGTACCAACAGCTACGACGAGACACGCGACTCGCAGATCGTCGTCATCACCGCCGGCATCGCGCGGAAGCCAGGCATGTCGCGCGACGATCTGCTCAACACCAACGCTGGAATCGTCAAGCAGGTCTCGGAGCAGATCAAGACGAGTTCGCCGAACGCAATTCTCATCGTTGTCTCCAATCCGCTCGACGTCATGTCCTACGTTGCGATGAAGGTGACGGGTTTCCCCCGACAGCGCGTACTCGGCATGGCGGGCGTCCTCGACACCGCGCGGTACCGCGCTTTTCTCGCCGAGGCGCTCGACGTTTCGGTGCGCGACATTCAGGCGATGGTGCTCGGTGGCCACGGCGACACCATGGTACCGCTGATCTCGTACACCTCCGTCAGCGGGATCCCGATCACCCAGCTGATGCCGCAGTCGAAGCTGAACGCGATCGTCGATCGCACCCGCACCGGCGGCGCGGAGATCGTGAAGTACCTCAAGACCGGCTCGGCGTACTATGCGCCGTCTGCTGCCGCCGTACAGATGTGCGAGGCGATCGTGCTCGATCAGAAGCGGATTCTGCCGTGCGCGGCCTGGCTGGAGGGCGAGTACGGTATGTCGGGCCTTTTCCTTGGCGTTCCCTGCAAGCTGGGCCGAAACGGACTCGAGCAGATCATCGAAGTCGAGCTCACCGGTGAGGAGCGCGATGCCCTGGCGAAGAGCGCGGAGGCGGTGCGCGAGCCAATGGGCGCGGTAAAGCTGTAACACGCTGATGGGCAGGATTCGCCGCTTCTACGCGTCCATGGTCGGCAAGAAAGTCGTGATGGGCGTCACCGGGTTGATTGGCGTTGGCTTCGTCATCCTTCATTCGCTCGGGAATTTGCTGGTATTCCGCGGGCCTGAGGCGATTAACTCGTACTCCCATTTTCTCAAGAGCTCCGGCGAGCTGCTTTGGGCGCTGCGCATCGTTCTGATCGTCGCCGTGATCCTCCATGTCGTCGCGGCCGTTCAGCTGAGCCGACAAAGCCTCGCCGCGCGTCCGGTCGGTTACGTGAAGCGCGAGCCACAGGCGGCAACCATTGCCTCACGCACCATGAGGTGGGGCGGCGCGTTGCTGCTCATCTTTATCGTTCTCCACATTCTTCATTTCACCACCGGCACGATCCGCCCGACTGGCTACTTCAGCAGCGAAGACGTCTACGCGAACGTCGTCGGCAGCTTTCGCATCTGGTGGGTCGCGCTCTTCTACATCATCTCGATGATCGCGCTCGGCCTGCACCTCTTTCATGGCGCGTGGAGCTCGGTGCGCACCATTGGCGTCAGCCCTCGATCGCCGCATCCGCTGCATCGGCGAATCTCGCTGGTGATCGCGGTGTTCGTGTGGGCCGCTTTCACGGCGATCCCGGTCGCGGTGTTCGCGGGGTGGGTCCGATGACGCTGAACCTCGACGCGCGCGTCCCTGGCGGCCCGCTGGCGGAGAAGTGGAACCGCCACCGCTTCGAGATGAAGCTGGTGAATCCGGCGAACAAGCGAAAAAACACCGTCATCGTTGTCGGATCAGGCCTGGCCGGCGGCGCCGGCGC
>DATFGW010000093.1:0-17454 GCA_035249045.1 Gemmatimonadaceae bacterium
CCGGTGCCCCGGCACGATCGGCCGTCGTAAATGCGACGATCGACCGCGGGCAGGTGCTGACTTCGATTTGCGTCGTCGTCGGGCCCGTGTTCGTCACCGTCACGACTGTCTGAATGCTGATCGCTGTCGCCTGCGAAACCGTACTCCGCGCCTCGAAACTCAGTCGCTGCGGTCCGGTTGGGTTCGAACATGCGGCAACGGCTGAGGCCAACAACATCAGTCCAACGAACCTGGTCATGAGACTCTCCTGAAGTGGAGTGTCACTCTACCATCCGTTCCATGCCGCCGCAAACGTTTTGTGCGTTATGTTGTCGCGATGCCCCCAGTATTTGCCCTCGGTACCGCGGCGCTCGGACGCCCCGGATACGTCACGCTGAATCACGCCGCCGCGCTTGGCGGCAATTACGATCCGGCGGCGATGGAATCGCACGCCCACGACGTTCTCGACGTCGCGCGCGCCGCCGGGATTCGCTATATCGATTGCGCGCGGTCGTACGGTCGAGCGGAAGATTTCGTCGCGTCGTGGCTCGCGCTCCGCGGGATCGCAGCCGGCGAGTTCGTGATCGCATCGAAATGGGGATACACCTACACCGCCGGCTGGTCGACCACCGCCGAGCAGCACGAGGTCAAGGATCACTCGCTTGCGACATTTAACCGCCAACTTGCTGAGAGTGTCGACCGACTCGGCGCACATCTATCCCTTTATCAGATCCACTCGGTGACGGCGGAGAGCACGACCCTGGACGACGATGCGCTGATCGACGCGATCGCGAGGCTGAGAGAGAAGGGGATCAGGGCTGGACTGACTGTCAGCGGGCCGAGGCAGGACGTCGCGATCCGGCGATCGCTCGAGGTGCGGCGCGATGGGGAGCGAGTCTTCGATTCGGTGCAGGCGACGTGGAATCTGCTCGAGCGGGGAGCGGAATCGGCGCTGACCGAGGCGCGCGCGGCGGGGATGAAGGTCGTGGTGAAGGAGGCGTTGGCGAACGGTCGTCTGACAGACGACAACCGGTACTACGAATCGGTATTGTCGCCGCTGGTGGCGAAGATTCGGGAGATCGCGGACTCACGGGCTACTACTATAGATATGCTCGCGCTGGGGGCGGCGCTGGCTCAGCCGTGGGCGGATATTGTTTTGAGCGGGGCGGCTACGGTTGCGCAGCTCGAGGCGAATGTTGAGGCGATTGGGTTTGGCTGGGGGGAGGAGATTGAAGCTGAGGTGCGGGCGATTGCGATTGATTCGGCAGACTACTGGAGGGCGAGAAGCGGGTTTGACTGGAATTGAGGACTTTTAACTGCAAAATAAAAACTACCGGCAGGCGGCAGTCGGCCGAACGGGCTCTTGGCTCCGGGCTATTCGAGTGGCGTTTTGGGTGAGCGCTGTTGCATCGCGCGCGCCGGTCATAGGACAACTGATCAGGGACCGGGACGGCGCCAGAAGAGCCCGCGGCCATGGGCCGGTTCGGCCAAGAGCCGCCTGCCGGTAGTTTTTATTTTGCAGTTAAAAGTCCTCAGTCCTAACCGCCACATTCGCCCGCCGGCCGACGCACCGCCTCCCCCGCCGGTGTCGGCGTCCCGAAAACCGGTGAGCCGTCCGCCGCCCAGGTGAACTTCTGGGTGCGAATCGCCCGATTCCAGCCCGGTGCCGGATCCTTCTTCGAGTGGTACATGATCCAGTCTTCGGTGCCGTCGGGCGAAACCGTGAAGCTCGCGTGGCCGACACCGTACACATCGGTGGTGCCTGAGAAGACCGGCCCGACCTTGGTGTAGCTTGCCGGATTCAACGGATCGGCTGTCGACGAAGTCATGCGCAGCTCTCCCAGCTGATATGAGGGAAGCCACGAATCGTTGGTGGAATAAACGATGAAAATCTTGCCGTTGTGCTCGAGGAACTCCGGCCCTTCCTCGAGCGCCAGCTCGGGCCCGCTCTCCCACGGCTGATCCGGCGACGCGATCTTCACCCGACTGGTTGAAATCGTCGTCGGCCCCGACATTCTCGCGATGTAAAGATTTTGCGGAGTCTTATCGGTCGTGGAATTCTGCGCCCACCCCGACCAGACGGCGTACAGCTGGCCGTTGATCGAATGAACGGTCAGATCGATCGCCCAGACGTTGTTGGTCGCGCCCTGGATATCGTCGCCCGTGTAGAGCATCCCCTTATCGATGTACGCTCCCTGCGGATCGTCGGTCACCGACTCGAGAACGCCGGCGTGCTGCGATGTGAACGGCGCGTCGGAACCATCGGCATGCCGCTCGCCGCCGGCGTAGTAGATGTACCAGCGGTCGCCGATGTGGTGGAGCTCCGGCGCCCAGATGTTGGTCTCGTTCCATCCCTCAGCCGGCGCCGTCCAAACCTTCACCGGATTCTGCTTCGGCGATGTCAGCGCTGCCGAGCGATAGACGTAGATGCCGTTGTCCTTCGACTCGACGTAGTAATAGTTGCTCCCACTCCGGATCACCCAGGGATCAGCGCCATCGTCGATCGGATTCTTGAAGGTGCAGGCAACAGGGGGAGGAGCAGTGGTCCCGTTGCCGGTGGCGCCAGAGCAGCCAGCCAGGAGAGCGGCAAGCAGAAAGGATCGAGTATTCCGGACTAAGTGCATCGACAATCGCGGACTGATCGAGGATCGAGCACTCGGACTACCGAGAACGGTCCGCGATAGTCCTCGGTAGTCCTCGATCCTCGGTAGTCCTCGATAGCCCTCGGTTCTCAATGAATCCGCAATCGTCGATGCACTTGGTTCGGAATACTCGATCCTTTCCATCATCCGCCTGACCACCCCGGATTCTGAGCCATATTCGGATTCAAATCGATCTCATTCTGCGGAATCGGCAACAGCACCTTGTACGCCGGGAAGCCGGTGAATTCCGGATCGTGGGTCGAAAGCGCGGCGGTCAGCATGTCGTGTCGAGCGAGATAGAGCCAGCGGCCCTGCTCGAGCCCGAGCTCCATCAGGCGCTCGTGCTCGATGTAGTCACGCATCGTGGCTTGATTCATCCCCGCCGGCACCGTGCCGGCGCCCGCTCTGGTGCGCACTCGCTGAATGTAGGGAACCGCCGCCGCGGTCTGCCCGCTTTCATTCAACGCCTCGGCGTACATCAGCAGAACGTCGGCAAACCGTATCACCCGATAGTTGATCGGGTTGTCCCAGTTCTGATCTTCGATCACGTAGTACTCTCCCCACTTCTTCCAGTACACGGCGCTGCTTGTCGCGCCGTACCTGGCGGTATACGGCGTTCCATAGACATCCATACCACCGGGACGATTCCAGAACAGCGTCGCGTCGAGCCGCGGATCGTAGACAACCCTGTTGGTGGTGTCGGGGAAGAACTGATTGAAGTACCAGCGAGTCGGGAGACCGTCGCAGTAGCTCGGATCCACACCGGCCGCGCCGCGACAGGCGCCCACCATGCGCGCGATGTTGAGCCCCGCCACGCCTTGTGACAGCTGCGATTCGTCGGCGAACTGAACCTCGAACACCGACTCGACGTTGTTCTCGAACTTGTCGGTAAAGTTGTCTGCGTAGTTGGGCATCAGATCGTACTGACCCGAGTTGACCACCTGCGCCAGCGTCGCCGCCGCCTCAGCCCACTTCCGCTGCTGCAGCTGCGCTTTGCCGAGCATCGCCAGCGCCGCACCCTTCGTCGCTCGGCCGACATCAGACGACGGATAAGACAACGGCAGAACCGCCGCCGCGTCCGTCAGGTCCGCTTCGATCTGCGCATAGATCTCGGCCGGCGTCGCGTTGGGCGGACGATCGGTCGGCGCCGGCGGCGCCACGATCAGCGGCGGATTACCGTACAGGTTCACCAGGTTGAAGTACAGCATCGCGCGAATGAACTTCGCCTCGCCAACGATCCGCGCTTTCAGCGTCGCGTCCATGTCGATGTTCGGCACGTACGCGATCACCTGATTCGCGCGGAAGATCGTCCAGTAGTGGTGCCACCAGATCTCCCGGCTCGGCTCGAAGTTGAAATCGCCCTGCACGAACCCGTTCCACTGGCGGAGCTCCGTCCACGGACTGAGGCTCATGCCTTCATCGGAGCGGATGTCGTAGGCGAACGCGAGCCAGCGCTGATAGGTGCCGCGCTGCTCGAGACCACTGTAGGTCGCGTTGATTCCCGAAATCGCGTCGGCCTGGGTCCGCCAGAAGTTCGACGTATCGGGCGCGTTCGGGTTCGTGATGTTCAGATCCTGAGTGCACGCCGCGAGCGCAACTGCCACCGCCGCCGGCCACACGAGGTTTCTAAGAAGCTTCATCTGCATGTGTGATCTCGTCTGAGTTTGTCTGGTCGTTTTCATCGGTCACATCCTCAGATCAAGTCCGACCGAAATCGTGCGGACGTTGGGGTAGATGCGGCCGTCGTCGATCCCTCGCGCCAGCGGATCGGCCTGCCCAAGAATCTCGGGATCCCAGCCCGTGTAATCGGTGAAGGTATGGAGGTTCTGAATGTTGAGATAAATCCTCGGCTCGCCGGTGCGCAGGCCAGCCCTCTGGGTGAAGGAGCTCGGCAGAGTGTAGCCGAGCACGAGGTTCTGGATTCTCCAGTAGGATCCATCCTCGATCCAGCGATCGGAATTCGGCCGATCGTTGGAGAATCCTGCCGGGCCGAACACCGCCCGCGGCGTCGTGTTGTTCGGATTCGCCTGGGTCCACGGCGTGTAGCCGGCGCGGTGGTTCTGCGGATCGTCCATTCGGTCCGACCAGTAGCGCTCGACGTTGAAGATCTTGCTGCCGTGGCTGCCGGTCATGTTCAACGCAAAGTCGAGCGCCTTGAACTTTCCGTTGAAGAACAGCGCGCCGGTCCATTTCGGGATCCCGCTGCCAGCGGCGTAGCGATCGTCGTCGTTGAGCACACCGTCGCCGTTCCGATCGACAAAGATCACATCGCCAGGAACTGCGCCCGCCTGTGCGGGATGCGCGGCGACGTCGGCGTCGCTCTGGAAGATTCCGGCGGTGTGATAAACCCAGAACTCTCCGATCGGATGACCGACCGCCGTGCGTGACACATTGGAGAACCCGGCGTAGATCGGCTGCCCGCCGTTGCCGAGCGAGAGGACGCGATTGTGAATGGTGGTGAAGTTGAGCGTCGTGTTGAGGGAGAACGGCGATTTGTCGAGGTGATGCGCGAGGTTGAACTCGAAGCCGGTGTTGCGCACCGAGCCCGCGTTCACAACCGGATTCTGCGGGACGATGAACGGATAATCGGGCACCTGCACGCTCGAGCCGAGGCTCCACGGAATCGGAGCCGTCACAAGCAGGCCCTTCGACGTCGAGGTGTAGTGGTCGGCGCTGAAGGTCAGTTGGTCATTCAGAACGCCGATATCGACGCCGACGTTCGTCTGCTGATTGCTCTGCCAGCGGATGTTGGGATTGGCGAGGCTGAACTGCGTCGCGCCCCCGACGATGTTGCCGCCGAACATGTAGTTCTGGTTCTGGATGATCGGCGAGCTGAACTGGTAATCACCGATGTCCTGATTGCCGAGCGTGCCGGTACTGGCGCGGATCTTCAGGTAATCGACGATGCGATTGATCGGCGTAACGTTCTTGTAGAATCCTTCGTCGCTGACGACCCAGCCCACCGAGCCGGCGCCGAAGTTCGCGTAGCGGTTGCCGGGTCCGAATCGCGACGATCCGTCGCGGCGCACGCTGCCGGTGAAGAGATAGCGGTCTAGCAGGGTGTAATTCGCGCGCAACAGCATCGCGTTCAACCGGTTCTGGGTGAGCCAGCCGCGGTTGTTGAGGTTCGACGTCGAGCCGGCGTCGATCTGGGTAAGGCTCTCGTCGGTGAAGCCCTGGCGATAGACGTACAGCTCGTTGTCGTCAAACCGCTGCGACGTGATTCCGGCCGCGGCGTTGAGCTTGTGCATTCCGTTGCCGAAGCTGTTGTTGAACAGCAGCAGGTTCTCGAACAGCAGCGAGGTCAGATTGCCCGTCTGCTCGCTCAACGTCGCGCCGTTGATCTGCGGCGTGCGATAACGAAGCTGAGCGATGCTCGCGAAGTTTCGATTGAGATTGTTGGCGTAGTTGAGTCCGACGTTGAGCCGATAGTGCAGCGCGCCGATCAATCCGACGTCGCCGTACGCGGTGCCGATCACCTGGTTCGATCTGTCGGTGTTGCTGCGCGCGAGCTGCTGTCCGACCGGATTGGTTCCAAAGTTCGGATTGGCATCGGTTCCGTAGCCGAACCCGCCGACGTTGTTCGCGTCGTAAACGGGGATCGTCGGGAACATTCGCATCGCATCGATGAGCGGGAACCCGTTCAGGTTGGTGCGATTCGACTGTGACAGCGCCAGGTTCTCACCGATGGTGAAGCGGTTGCGACGCGCTTCCGTGTTCAGCCGCAGACTGAAGCGCTTGAATCCAGTCGCGACGATGGTGCCCTTCTGCTCAAAGTAGCCCGCGCCGAGCATGTAGTCCTGGGCCGCGGATCCACCCGAGAGCGAGATGTTGTGATCCTGGATGTTGCCGGTCTGGAAGACGGCGCTCTGCCAATCGGTGTTGACGGTCGGATTCAGTACGCCCGTCGGCGGAGTCTGTCCGGCCGCGGCGTACGATGCAGATGTGATCGCCGCCCATTCGGCCGAATTCATCATCTCGATCTTCTTGGGCAGCGCCTGCGAACCGTAGTAGGAGTGGATCTCGGTTTTCGTGTCGCCATTCGCACCGTGCTTGGTGCGAATCACGATCACGCCGTTCGCCGCCTGCGCGCCGTATTGCGCCGCAGCGGACGCATCCTTCAGCACCTCGATCGATTCGACGTCGTCGGGATTGAGATTCGGATTCTCCGACAGGTACATTCCATCGACGACGTAGAGCGGCGAGACGCCGCCGCTGATGAAGTTCTGGCCGCGGATGATCACCTGCGCCGGCCTGCCCGGCTCACCGGACGCGACGACGTTGACGCCGGGGACGCGACCGCGGAGTGCTTCCTCGAGGGTCGCGACTTTCTGATCCTTGAGCTCATCGCCGCGCACGCTCGCGACCGCATCCGAGACATCGCGACGTTGTTGAGTGGTGTAGCCGACGACGACCTGGGTCGTAAGGGTCGTCGCGACCTGAGTCATCCGGAAATCAGCGGTCGTCGTGCCGTTGGTGGTGACGGTGACCTGCTGCGTCGCGGGCGAAAACCCGATCCGTTGCGCGCGCAGCGTGTACGTCCCCGTCGGTGCTCGGCCGATGGTGTAGCGACCTTCGGCATCGGTGGTCGCGCCAACGCCGCGATTAACCACCGAAACCTGGACGCCGCTCACCGGAACTCCGCCTTCGCTGGTGACGACGCCGGTGATGGTGCCCACCGTGCCCTGGGCGCTGAGCGGCGAAGTGAAGTAGCAGAGTGCCGCGCTCGTCACGCCAAGGAGCGTGAAGAAGCGTGTCACTCGTCGCGCACGGTTTGATCTGTTATTCAAGTTGACCTCCGGTGAAGCGGGATGCGGGATGCGGGAAGCGGGAAGCGGGATGCGGGAAGAGGGAAGCGGGATGGGGGATGGGCGATGTCGACCTGCCCCAGCGCCGCATGTCACGGCGGGCCGGTCGACGCGCGAACTATGAGTGTTGCCTCGAGGTAGTGCCGCTGCGGCGTCACCCCCTGCCGCGACTCGACGTGATCGATGAGCATCTGCGCGGCGCGGCTGCCCATCTCAAACTTGGGGACACGCACCGTGGTGAGCGGGACGAGAAAGATCTCGGAGAACCTGATGTCGTCGAAGCCGATCACCGACACATCATCGGGGACTTTGAGACCGAGGTCGATGATTGCTTTGACCAATCCCATCGCCACGAGATCGTTGTAGCAGGTGATGGCCGTCGGCCAATCTTCACGCGACCGTGATTCGAAGAGCGCGCGGCCGCAACGGTAGCCATCGTCGAAATGGGCGCCGGTGTCGATGATGTCTTCGGGCGCAAGCACGAGGTGAGTGCTGCTGTAGGCGCGACGCACACCGTCGGCGCGCTCTTCGCTGTGCAGCGAGTATTGCGGCCCGGCGAAATGCGCGACGCGACGATGACCGAGGGAGAAGAGGTACTCGACGGCCTTCTGCGATGCGCTGACGTTCTCGAGATCGACGAGGCTCGCGGGAACACCGCGAACCTGCTCCAGAAAAACGAACGGATAGTTGCGCCGCTTGAGCTCGTAGAAGTGGGAGAGATCGGCGTGCTCATCCATCACCGGCGCGGCGATCAACCCATCGACGCCCTTCTCGCGCAGCAGCTCGACGGCGCGCTTCTCCGACGAATAGCTGCCTTCGCTGCTGACGACGAAGAGCATGTAGCCCTGAGTCTCGGCGAAGGCGCGGACGCCGGCGGTGACTTCGTCGTAGTAGGGGTTGTCGTGTTCCTTGATGACGAGGGCGATGCTGCGAAACCGGGTTGCGGCTCGCACTCCCGACTGTTGGGTGGGGCGGTAGTTGAGTGATTCGATTGCTGCAAGGACGCGGTCGCGGGTATCGCTGCCGACGGCATTGCTGTCGTTGAGCACAGCGGAGACGGTGGCTTTGGAGACACCGGTCTGGCGGGCGACGTCGGAGATGGTGGGCCGCTTTTCAGCCATAGCTTGGAGCGTAGAGTTCGGTTTCGAACCGCCGAACCGAGTTGAACGAAGCTAAACCGGTTCGGGCGAGAGAATGGCGAAGGCGGCGGGCGGTGTCAAGTGAGCTCGGCGGCAGGACTGAGGACTCTGACAGGGCCCGGGCGGGTCGGGCGACGCCGAACAACTGTTGCGGGAATACCCGGACCATCCAATGTTGGAGCCAATGCTGAGCTAAACCAATAAGCCGTTGCGGCGACTCGGAGGTGCTATGGAATCCAGTGCACGGGCCAGATGCTTTGCTCTTCTCGGAATGCTCTTGGCAGGTGTGGGCTGCGCCGACAACTCTGCGACCGCACCGCTCAACACGCCGGCGCTGCGAGGAAATCTCTCAGTAACCGCAGCGCGCCGAGGTCCCACCCGCTTCGCCAATCGCATCAAGTATCGCGACCAGGGGAAAAAGAACGCTCGCGGATTTGCCGGCTCGGCGAGTCTCGAGGCGAGAGCCCTGCTCGGAATGGATGGCAACACAACCCTTGATGTTGCCACTGGTACCATCGACAACCCCGACCTGTCTCGACTGCTGAAACAGGTTCAGGTCAAGCAATACGCGCCGAATGGGACGCTGCAGACGACGACCAATTACAAGGATCTGAGCTCGCCGACGTATCAGGCGACGCTCGCCGGACGGGTGCGCGGCAGCAAGCTGGGTGTGCAGGGAATCATCAGCGCTGCCGACGGAAAAGTCAGCAACGTTGTCTCAGTCACTGAGACCGTGAAGCTGCGTCCCGATGTCTCGGTCGATCGAATCGTTGCCCCGACGCAGGCGGCGCCCGGGACGCCGGTGGAGATCTCGGCGGTGATATCGGAAAACAACGGCGACGTTGGTGCGCGCACTGATTGTGTACTGGCGGTGGACGGCGTGGACGTCGGTCGGGCGAATGGGATCTGGGTCGATGCCGGCCGCAGCGTTTCGTGTGTCTTCGATCACACATTCACGACGAGTGGAACGAAACAGCTGACGGCGCGCGCGATATCGGTCAACCCTGGCGACTGGAACACGTCGAACAACACCGCCAGTCAGTCAATCACGATCTACGCGCGGAATGAGTTTTCGTGGGGCGGCTCGTACATCGCCCTCACCGACTGGGTCGGTACGAGATTGATGGAGGGTTTTTACATCCAGACCGACAATGGCGCACGTACTGATTATCGACAGTACGAGGAGATACGCCGGCGGGACAGCTGGCAAACGGGCGTCGAGGCATACGTCGCATATATGGCTCCTCCGCTGATCTTCTCGTTGCGCGATAGGATCGACGGCCAGCTGCTGACCGATTTCCAGTTTGACGAGTCGTCGGCTAATCGTTTTGAGTTCACGTCCACCTTCGAAGACCCGAATCTCGGCGCCGTCACGCAGCATGGCGATTGCGTCTACGCATATAAGCTTCAGGACATCATTTACGAGGGAGTATCGGCCACCGTCTCGCCCGCCTATGTGCAGGTCTGTAGCGACACATTCCGCGACGCAACCGGTGCAATCACCGGTTCGTTTACGCGTTTCCAGTACGGCACTTCGGCCGGCGACGTATCGTACTACACGGAAGATTATCAGAAGTACGACGATGGCGATCCCAACACCAATTACGATTACGAGTACTCTTTCAACGGCGACGTCGATTACACCTACGGCAGTGTGATATTCGGGAACGACTATTCATTCGTATTCACGCTGTCGGGGCCGGACGGAACGAGGACAGGATCGGGTACGATTCCGACGACGACGTACCACAACGTGTTCTCGTGGCCGTATTCATGTGAAGACTTCGATGTCGGGTCTTTCACCGGCCGTACCTGCTCGTCCGCGGATTACAGGCAGACGTCTACGAGTGGTGTCGCCTACGGGAACCCGGACTCGCCGTAGCTGATTGCCAACTGGGTTGGTTCGCAACTCAAGGACTACCGGCGGACGGCTGATGGCCGAACCGGCGGATGGCCACGGGCGGGTCGGCGTAGCCGTCAGGCCTTATTGTCGGTGCGACTGGTTGGGTCCGGATTAACTGGGCGCCGAAGACACTCCCGGCCCGGCTTTCGTCGCGAGCATTTCTGCCCGCCGTTGTGGAAACCGCGAAGCATAGGCTTCTCGCCATCGGTTCTGAAACACGTCGGCATCGGCTTCGGCAACGAGCGCCCAGACACTGCCACCGAACCCTGCACCGAAAGCCGACGCCGCGACTGCGCCGAGCTCACGCGCGCTATGCGCCAGAAAACTTGTCTCCGGAATCTGGTTTTGCAGAAGCTCCTCGGCTGCGTGCTGTGACTGATCGACGATTGTGCCAAGTCTTTCGAGCTCGCCCCGCGCAATGGCGTCGGCCGCTGCCGGAATGAGCGTATTGCTCTCGAGGAGAAAATGGTCGAGCCGCGCAAGCCTCGCAGGTGCATCGGTGCGCAGCATCCGGCGCATCCGTTCGGGGGCATCGGGTGACGAATTGATCGCCGCGCCGAGCGACGCATATTGCTCCCCTGTCATCGATTGCCACTGCTCGAGGATCTCGCGGATCATCGTAGAGAGCCGATTGTAGCGGTCGCGCGCCGCTCCCGTCTTCTCGGCAGCGACACCACTGGTCGCGATCACCAGCACATGGTCGCTGGGGAAGGGAACAGTCCGCTCCAGGCGAACGGGGCAGAACCCGTATTGCATTAACATCCCGCTCCGCGCGCAAAGGATCGCAGTGTGATCCTCACTCCCGCCGAAGGTCCCCACGCCGCGCTCGCCCTCGAGCTCTCCAAAGCTCTGACCATTCTCGATCGTGCCGAGGTACTCGGCGAGCTGCTCGCAATTGTTGATGGCGCGGCGGTACTGGGCACGACTCTCGAGATCGTTCACGCCCGCGAGCGCCAGGAATATTGCGACGATCAGTGCGCTCGAGCTGCTCATGCCCGCAGCTTGCGGCAGGTCGCTGGCGATGACGATGTCCGCGCCGTGGAGGGGAAGGCCAAAGTTGCGCGCCACCCGCGTCGCCACCGCATGGACATAGTTGGCGAAGCCGCTCGGCGGCGGCCCGAGCAAAGCCTGGTCGCCCAGACTGCACTCGACCACATGCCCAAACACCGCGTCGTGAACGCGGAGAACACTGTCCGGCCGTGCAGCGGCCGCAACACAAATCCCATGTTCCGCGGCGCAGAGCATACTCCGTCCGCCGGCGTAGTCGGTGTGCTTCCCCAGAAACTCGATGCGCCCCGGCACCCAAACCCGGAACACAGCGTCGTCGCCAACGCGAGTAATCCGCCGCAGTGCTTCACCCACCTTGCCGAACAGAACGGTGTTCACAGCTTCAACGTCATCCCTTTCAGCCTTTCGCTGACGATCGGGATGTCAGCTCGCCGCGACAGATCCAGTACCGCAGCCTCAGCGTGGATGATCTTGATGCGCATGCCGAGCACATCGATCGCATACTGCACTGCCGCCGGCAGCTCCAGCTCCCCCCGCGGCGACGGCGGCACATCGCGACACGCCCGAAAGATCTCCGACGTCAGTCGCCAGCAATTCATGCTCACCTCCGCTCGCGCTCCGAAAGAAGCAAGCACAGCGGCGTCCGGCTTTTCGACGATTGCGCGAAGATATCCGTCCGCCCCAAGGTCGAGAATCGCGTACGCCGCGATCCGGTCAGGAGCGATGTCGCCGCGCCGGAGCAGGCCCTCTCGCGAGAATCCAACTCCCGCCGGCTCGCCAGCCACACGGAGTGAGGCGAGAATCTCGGGCGGATAATAGTTGTCGGAGTTGATCACCACGAACGGCTCACCCGCCGTAAATTCCTCGGCCGCAAGGAGCGCATCTGCAGTTCCCGCCGGCTCGAGCTGCGTTGCGAAGCGCACCCGCAGGCGGGTCGGAATCGCAGTGCGCGTATATCGATCGCGAATCGCGCGATCGTTCGGGGCGAGTATGATGCAGACATCGGCGAACCCAGCGTCAGCCAGCGCGCTCAACGAGTAGTCGAGAAAAGGACGCGATTGTGCGGGCGTGCCCGCATCCGAAGCTGCAACTCTCACCGGCATCATCGCCTTGATTCCGGCATCGGCAGCTGCGCGTTGATCATCGGTCAACGCGACGTCGCGATCCGCTGCCTGCATCCGTGTCCCTCGGCCCGCGGCGAGAATGACCGCCTTGGTGCAGACGTGGTGCGCGGCGCCAGCCGCTGTCTCGCTTCCCGCAAGCTCGGGCTCGACAGCCCACATGCGCCTCACGACGCGCAGCAACACCACGCCGCTGATCACGAAGGCTGCCGCCCACACAATGCTCTGAGAGATTCTTCCGTAGATGAGGCTGCCAGTTCCAAAGAGGCCGGCATAGACGAACGTCACGCCGGCCGTCCATCCGAGGAGCATCTGCGGAATACTGTCTGGTGACGGCGGAAGCTTCGACTCGGCGCGGAAGGTCGACCACCCGGGACCCGCCGGACGCGTAAGCTCGTAGAATCGCAGCAGTGCCGCGTGGTCTACGGGGGACGTCATCAGGGTCACGGTAATCCAGACCACCGTCGTGACCGCGACGGTTGCAAGGAGCGGCACCGGGTCGGCGATTTCGGCGCCCATTTTCTTTGCGACAAAGAACGCCAGCGAGACGAGGAAGGAAGAGATCATCGCGGAGATCTCGCTCCAGGCGTTGATGCGCCACCAGAACCAGCGGAGTAAGTAGATGAGGCCGGTACCCGCGCCCACCGACAACAGCAGCTCGAACGCCTCGCTCGCTGTCGACAGAAATGTGGTGAATATCCCGCAGAGGATCATCAGCACCGCAGTCAGGGCGCGGGACACCCACAGGTAGTGTCGCTGGCTTTTGCCCGGCGCCAGAAAACGCTGGTAGAAGTCGATGACGAGATACGACGAGCCCCAGTTGAGGTGCGTCTCGATGGTCGAGCGATATGCGGCGAACAGCGAAGCGATGATGAGACCCTTCATGCCGACAGGGAGCAGCGTGAGCATCGCTGGATAGGCCAGATCGTTTCCGATCAGTACCGGGTCCACCTGCGGCAGCGCGCGCTGGAGATCACCGAGCGTCGGAAAGACCAGCATCGAGCACAGCGCGACGATGATCCACGGCCACGGTCGCAGCGCGTAGTGCGCGACGTTGAACCAGAGGGTAGCGCCGAGCGCGTGGCGCTCATTTTTTGAGGCAAGGATGCGCTGCGCGATGTAGCTGCCACCGCCAGGCTCGGCGCCGGGATACCAGACCGACCACCACTGCACGGTGAGCGGAATGACGAGGACTGTGAGCGTCAGCGTCGTATCGCCGAAGTCGGGAAGCAGTGACAGCGTCTTCGGGTCAGTCTTGGCGAGTAGTCCGGAGAGACCGCCGACCGCCGGCTGATCCAGCGCCACGTACGCCGCGGCGATCACGCCGATCATCGCGAGCACGAACTGCACGAGATCGGTGGCGAGCACGCCCCAGAGTCCGGAGACCGCGGCGAAGAGGACGACCGCGGTTCCGCACACCACTATGGTTTCGAGACGTCCCCAGCCGAGCATCACGTTGGCGATCTTGACGGCAGCGAGGGTGACAGTCGCCATGATCATGATGTTGAAGAAGAGCCCGAGGTACACGGCGCGAAATCCGCGCACCGCCGCGGCGGGACGTCCGGAGTAGCGGAGCTCGTAGAATTCGAGATCGGTGAGCACCCGAGAGCGCCGCCACAGCTGTGCGTAGAAGAACACCGTCGCCATGCCCGTGAGCAGGAACGCCCACCACACCCAGTTGTAGGAAACGCCGTGCGATCGCACGAAGTCCGTGACGAGGTTCGGCGTGTCGGTGCTGAAGGTGGTGGCGACCATCGATGTCCCGACCAGCCACCACGGCGCCGACTGTCCGGACGTAAAAAACTCGGCGACGCTCGAGCGGGCGCGGCGCAGGTAGAACATCGCCGGCAGGTAACAGAGCACGAGGCTCACTGTCACGATCACCCAGTCGAGCGATGTCAGTTGCATGGCGGGAAGCGGGAAGCGGGAAGCGGGAAGGGGGAGGCGGGGATGGCGAAAACGGATTCTGCTACGTCACTATAATCTTACGCGTCCCGCGTCCCGCGTCCCGCGTCCCGCGTCCCGCGTCCCGCGTCCCGCGTCCCGCTTCCCGCTTCCCGCTTCCCGCTTCCCGCTTCCCGCTTCCCGCTTCCCGCTTCCCGCTTCCCGCTTCCCGCTTCCCGCTTCCCGCCTCCAGGGTCAGCACTTCGAATGGTGCGAGCCGAATCTTTCGTTCTTCACCGGCTCGGAATTGAATCGGCGCGCGACCGCGGTCCACTGCCCACGGACTCGTCGCGTTATATCGGCGCGGCGCGTCTGCGGGGAGCTCGAACGCGCGTTCCACATCGATCGCGATCTTCTGCGGTACGTTGCTAGGATTCCGTAGCGTCAAAATTGCTTTCCTCGGCGACCACGACGCCCAGCCATAGGGTTCGAGTCGAAGCGGGTCTCCGCCCACCCAATGCGTATCGACGAGGGTGTCGGCATTGGCGCGCGACCAGCGAGCGGATTCCGCGATCGTATCCCAGTTGTCGGGAGAAAGGAGTGTCGGCGTGATGTACATCTCCTGAAGCTGGGTGCCGGTGCCGAAGTAATCGCGGACCTCCGACGAGAAATCGTTTCCGGGGTCGGTCATCAGATTGTGCGCCGACCGCGCGTAGATCATTCCGTGGAGCATCAGCGAGTTGAGCGGATAGAGTGCTCCCGCGCGCACGACGTGCTCGTACGTATCCGCGTCGCGATAAGTGATCCACCGTTGTCGGCTCGAGCCGATCCCCGCGAAATCGTGATCCTCGCCACCGCGCCAGATTGAGTCCGCGTAACGCAGCCAGAACGGCGACGGATAGGTGCCCGTCGTGAGATTGATATAGATGTCCGGTTTCTCGGTGCGCAGCTCGTCGATCAGATGAATCGCGGCGTCGAAGTCGCTGTCGAAGGGACTGCCCGGAGCCGTGCTCGATGAATTGCCGGTGCCGTCGAACTTGAACTGGTTCACCCCGTATCGGCGAATCATGTCGAGGCAGGTGTCGCGGAATCGCTTGTAATACACTGGCCCCGACAACGCGAAACCATCTTCATTCGTCTCGAATCCTTGCGCTTTACCGTAGGCAAGACGTTGCTCGCGTGGCTGGCCGTACCCGCCCCAGGGCGACATCCATACTCCGGGGGCGGCACCGTAACGCTGCGTCGCTTTCGCTACGTTGGCGAAGCCGTTCGGGAAACCAGCGTTGAAGTGCCAAAGCGTCTTCGGATCGTCCCAGCCATCGTCGAACAGAAACGAATCGAGGGTGACACCGCGCTTCTCGTGGAGCTCGGTTCCGAACGCTGCAATCGCCGCGAGCGCCTGCGCCTCATCATACCTGTTGAAGTAGCCGAGATCGTACCACGAGTTGTAGTGGAGAAAGGTGCGGTACGGGTGCGCGCGTTCGCGCTCGACGTACGCCAGAAAATCCCGCCGCATCTGGCCGGGGCGTGCGACGCCGGTGACCGAGCTCACGGTGAGCGTAGTGCCGGGTCTCAGCGGGAGCGTGCGCGTCAGCCGGCAGCGCACCCTGTCGCCGTCGACGCCGTTGTTGGCGAGCGGATGCTCGAAGCCGAAGAACGCGTTCCCGGCGACAATGGGTGTGCCGCGAACCGTGCCCGTGACCACGGCATTCGGCGTATTGAAGTCGAGCAGCGTGATGTCGCGGATTGGAACCGCATCGCCGAGCGGGCGGAGGGTCAGCTCCTGGCGGATGTAGTGGGAGCCATCGCGGAGGATCGCGCGCCACGCCGCCTCGATGCGTCCGGACGGATCCTGAAGCGTGAGCGTCATGCTTCGCCCGGCGATGCGCTCCGCAAGCCGCGACGCGCGCGGATTGGCGACGAGCGGCTCGGTGCGGGGCGGTGCTGTGATTCTCATATCGCCCGCGGCGATCGTGCTCTTGTCGGCGAGAGTCAGAGTGAACGCCTGGGAGCGGACGGGCATCTGCGCGCGGTTCAATCCATCGGTGAGACGAACCGGGCGAAGTGCGCCGGTCGCTATGCTCCACACTGCGCTGATCGCGTCGTTGCCGAGGGAGATGTCGTCGGTGCCGATCAGACTCCGCGCGAGACGCTCGGTTGCCGGAAAGTCGGAGTTGTTTCCGAAGGTGAACCTACCGAGGCCCGCGCGCAGTGCGCCAAGGCCGAGGGCCAGCTGCGCGGTGTCACCGAGAAATTCACGGCGGGTGGGCATGGTCGGAAAGATACGCGCATAGAGAGTGTCGGCGGGCGGGAGAGCAACCGCAAAAGCAAAATAAAAACTACCGGCGGGCGGGAGAGCAACTGCAAAATAAAAACGACCGGCAGGCGGCCGTCGGCCGAACCGGCTCTTGGCTCCGGGCTTTTCGATTGGCGGTAAAGTGAGAAACGGCGCCGCTGAGTGCGCGGTACCTGCCGTACACGCGGAAGAAACGCCACCCCGAAGAGCCCGCGGCCATGGGCCGGTTCGGCCAAGAGCCGCCTGCCGGTAATTTTTATTTTGCAGTTTTCATCATTCGTACCGCAACGCATCGATCGGGTGAAGCCGCGCCGCTTTCCGGGCGGGATAGACTCCAAAAAACAACCCCACCCCCGCCGAGAACCCCACCGCAATCACCACCGCCGACACCGGCGTCACGACAGTCCACCCCGTCATCCGTCCGACGAGCGCCGCGCCCACGTAGCCACAAACCAGTCCTACCAACCCGCCAATCACGCTCAACGCGATGCTCTCTACCAGAAACTGGCTGAGGATGTCCGCGCCGCGCGCCCCAATCGCCATCCGGATTCCGATCTCGTGCGTTCGCTCGCTGACCGACACCAGCATGATGTTCATGATGCCGATGCCGCCGACAAGGAGCGAGATCGATGCGATCGCGGCCAGCAGCGCCGACATCGTCCGCGTCGTGCTGC
>DATFGW010000094.1:0-56604 GCA_035249045.1 Gemmatimonadaceae bacterium
CTCCGGATGTCGCTCGATGGCGTAACGAAGCATCGTGCGCGGCATCTTCCCGTAATGCTGCCTTAAAAATCCATCGAGCACCGCTCGATCACGCTTTCCGACTTCGCGCAGCATCCATCCCGTCGCCTTGTGGATCAGATCGTGTGAATCCTCGAGCAGCAGCCTGGAAATTCTTAGCGTCGGTCTGAATTCGTTTTCCCTGATGAACGCCAGCGTCGCCACTATCGCGATCCGGCGCTCCCAGAGGTCGCTCGACCTCGCAAGTCGTTCCAGCAGCGAAATATTTCGGGCGTCGAGATGGCTTCCTACGATCGATCCCGCCGAAACATCCACTAGATCCCAGTTGTTGATGTGCCGCGCGTTCGCGAGGTAAGCCCGGTGGATCCGCTTCCGCCGTGACTCGTCACCGCGCTCGAAGGCGTTGACGAGCAAGATCAACGCGACCAGCCGGTCCTCGTGCCACGGTGATGCGAGAAGCTTCAGTGCATCGTCGTCACTCAGCTCGCGATACTTGCGCGCGAGTGACCGCATCTCGGGAACGGTGAGGCCGAGGAACTTGTCTCCCTCACCGTATTGGCCCGGCCCGGTCTTGAAGAACCGCAGCGAATGCACCGCGCGCTCCGGGGAGCCCAGCGCATGCAGCTCTTCGCGCAGCGAAGCGAGAGTCGGCTTGAATGCTTTCTGCCCCTTCGCCGTCATCGCGCCGATGCTGCCCCGGCTGCCGCGCCCGCGACGATCGCCCGCGCGACTCCCTGCTGCAGCGGGGCAACGTCCGGAAAGTACCCGCGCGCGTCGGTGCCCATGTTCTGCCGATTGGTAAGCAGCACGATTACCAGCCCGTACTTAGGCACTCCCGCGACGTAGGTGCCGGTGAATCCGTTATGCCAGAAGCTTCCCGGCGGCAGATAGCTCGCTGCCTGCCAGCCAAGGTAGTTCCTGTATTTGTCGAGGCTCAGAAACGTGTCGATGGTCTCAGGCCGGATGTACTGCCGCCCGCCGTAGCTCCCGCGGTTGAGAATCAGGTTTAGCAATACGTCGATATCCGCGGCGCTCGAGAACAATCCAGCATGACCCGCGACTCCACCATTCGCGTAGTACGAATTGCCGTCATCGACTTCTCCGATCAGCACGCGCTCCCGCCAGCCATTCCACGCCGTCGGATCCCCGAGGTAGCGATAGCCGAAAGTCGAGTCGTAGACCATGTGCCGCTCGTAGACGTTGCCTTGCTCGGTGGCCGCGAACCTCGTCAGCCCGTGTTGCCGCGGATTGAACGCCGTCGAGTGCAGTCCCAGCGGCCCGTAGAGATTGCTCTCCAGAAACTGATAGAGACGCTGCCCGCTCACGCGCTCGACGATGTAACCGAGCAGCATGAAGCCGAGGTCGCTGTAGTGCCGCGCCTCGCCGACGCCCCAGCCGAGCGACATGCCGCGGATGACGTCGTAGGTCTCGCCGCTGTTCGATGCGTGGTAGTAAAGTGGCTGCCACTGCACGAGTCCCGACGAGTGCTGGAGCAGCTGGCGCACAGTGATGCTGTCGAGATGCGCGCCGCGGAAATCGGGGAGATAGCGGTAGACCGGCGCGTCGAGCTCGATCTTCGCGCGATCGACCAGCATCATCACCGCCATGGTCGTCGCCATGACTTTGGTGACCGATGCCATGTCGAACACGGTCCCGACGCTCATCGCCGGCGGCGCTGAAATTGGCCGGCCCTCGTAGTCCCGCAGCTGCTCGTACCCGAATGCGCGTTCGTGTACCACATGCCCGTTCTGCGAGACGAGGAACACCGCGCCCGGCGTCAGCTTCCCAATCGACGCGGCGACGAGGGAGTCTGCTCGTGCGATTCCGTCTGCGAGGGCAGGGCTCACTTGAGGGTTTCGTGGGCGGACGACTGCGCAGCTGAAAGCGCAGAGGATGGTAGCGACAAACGAAATCCTGTGGAAAGAGAGCATAGCTTAGCGGCTGAGAGGTAACAGCTTTGCAAGGCGGCGTATGGAATTCGGCGCGAACTGGGCACCCCTGGTCCAAAAGTCGGCAGTCTGGAGACTGGAAAGCTGGGAGCGTTTTAGTCTGTCGCTCTTGGCGTCCATAGGAAACGCGAGGCTGTCAGGCGCCAGTATTACAGCTAAGCGACTCCCAGCTGTCCACGTCTCCAATCTGCCGGCTTTTGGACTAGGGGTGCCAGATCGAGCAACCTAACCGTCCCACACAGCCCGGGAATTTGCTATAATCTCTCCCCATGAGCGCAGCGGACACCGCCTGGATGCTCGTGGCCACCGCGATGGTGCTGGTGATGACACCGGCCCTCGGCTTCTTCTACGGCGGCATGGTCAGAGCGAAAAACGCGCTCAATACCATGATGATGAGCTACGTCGCGCTCGGCTTCGTCGGGATCGCGTGGGCGCTCATCGGCTACTCCCTCGCCTTCGACACCAACGGCGGATTCCTCGGCGGACTCGATTACGCGTTTTTCCGCGGCGTCGGCCTCGACCCCAAAGGCTCGATCCCGCACGTTCTGTTCGCGTCGTACCAGGGCACCTTCGCCGTCATCACCGCCGCGCTCATCTCCGGCGCGATCGTCGAGCGAATGCGCTTCGGTCCGTATCTCACCTTCGTCGCGCTCTGGTCGATCGGCGTCTATGCGCCGATCGCTCACTGGGTGTGGGGTGGGGGATGGCTCGGCAAGCTCGGCGCGCTCGACTTTGCGGGCGGTACCGTAGTGCACATCAACGCCGCCGCAGCAGCGCTCGTCATCGCCGTGGTGCTCGGCGCCCGCAAAGACTACGCACGCCAGGCAATCATCCCGCAGAACGTGCCGTTCACGCTGCTTGGAACGGGCATCCTGTGGTTGGGCTGGTTCGGCTTCAACGGCGGTAGCGCGCTCGGCGCCAATGCATCCGCGGCGCTCGCGTTCACCAACACGATGTTCGCCCCGATGGCGACTCTCGTCGTCTGGAGTCTGCTCGATCTGATGCGCACCCGAAAGACGACAGCGATCGGGGCCGCGACTGCGATCGTCGTCGGACTCGTCGCTGTCACACCGGCCGCCGGTTTCGTCAGCCCGGTCTCGGCGATCGCACTCGGCGGGATCGCCGCGCCCGCCAGCTACTTCGCGCTGCTCTATCGCGCGCGCACCAGACTCGACGACTCGCTCGATGTCGTTTCCGCGCACGGCGTCGGCGGAATCGTCGGCGCACTGCTCACGGGGGTACTCGCCGAGAAGAGCTGGAACGGAGTCGCCGACGGCGCGTTGTTCGGAAATCCCCGGCAGCTCCTGGTGCAGCTAGCGGCGGTGGTCGCGACGATCGTCTACAGCGCTGTCGCGACTTACGTCATCCTCAAGCTGATCGCGCTCGGCTTCAGGTTGCGCGCGAGCGCGCAGGAGGAGGGAATCGGCCTCGACGTCACCCAGCACGGCGAAGAGGCGTACAGCAGGGGCGAGGGCGCGATCCTCGTCCACGCGGAGCGTGCCTGACATGAAGCTCGTCGTCGCGATCGTTCGCCCGGAAAAACTCAATGACGTGCTCGAGGCGCTGTACCGCGCCGAGGTCACTGGCCTGACCATCAGCCGAGTGCGCGGCCATGGCGGTGAGACCGAACAGGTCGAAACCTATCGCGGAACGACGGTGAAGGTCGAGCTGCACGACAAGGTGCGTCTCGAGATCGGCGTATCGGATCCGTTCGTCGAGCCGACCGTGCGCGCGATTCTCAGCGGCGGTCGCACCGGCGAAGTTGGCGACGGCAAGATCTTCGTGCTGCCCGTTGAGAAGGTGTATCGAATTCGCACGGGCGAAGAAGATCGCTCCGCCGTCACCCCGGTGAGCACCGAGGAAAGCGGAGTCTAGTACAGGGGCAGTCGAAACACGCAGACGCTCCGTGCGGCGATGGCGCTTACCACGTCGAACGAGCCATCGCTCATCATCACTATCCGGCCGCAAGCGCGCGGCGGATCCATCAATGTCTGCTCGGTCCGATCCGAGTATGTCCGGACGATCCTGCGCAGGCTGGGAAGCCAAACCTGAGTTTGCCGGTCGCCGAAGTTCACCACGATCAGAAACGCTTCGCGCTCTGATTTCCGCAGCCACGCCGCGATCGCGCCTGTAGTATCGCCGGTCGCGAGCATCGTCAGGCTGCCACTACGCAAGGCTTGGTGGGAATTGCGCAGATGGATCAGTCGCCGATAGTGATTCAGCAGGGAAGTCGAATCGTCGTCCTGCAGTGCGACATTCTTCGTTCTCCAATCGGGCTGGAGAGCTTCCCACGGCGAGCCCGTCGTGAATCCGCCGTTCGCCGCCGCGCTCCATTGCATCGGATTTCGAATCGTCTCGTCTGGCTTGGTGCCGAGCATGCCGATCTCTTCGCCGTAATAAACGAACGGCATGCCCGGCAGCATCAGCATCGCCCCGGCCGCGACTCGCTCGCGCGCGACGTCGCCGCCAAGCTGGCTCATCACCCGAACGTGATCGTGATTGGTGAGGAATGGTGACCAGCGCGCGGCCGGCAACAGTCTGTTCGCATCCGACACGGCCTTGATGAAGCCCGTCGCCTTACCCGTTCGCGCAGCATCGACAGTCGCGAACGCAACTCCGAACGCGAAGTACGCGTCCAGCTGATCTGGATAGTAGGACGCCAGAATCCGCGGATCCTCGTCCGACATCTCGCCGATCGTGAACGAGCCCGGCGACGTCTCGCGAATCGTTTTGCCGAAGTTCCGCAACACCTGGTGAGTTCCATCGGTGTGTTGGATGCGACCGTCCTCCTCGACCAGGTAGGGAATCGCATCGAACCGGAATCCGTCCGCGTGCATCTCGGTGAGCCAGTACCGCGTCACCTTCAACATTTCCTCCATGACCGCCGGAGTCTCGTAGTTCAGATCCGGCATCCCGTGCCAGAACAGGCCGTAGTAGTACTCGTCGCGCACCGGCGATTTGTGCCACACATCCTGTCCCCACGGCCCCTTCTCGCTCTTCCCGGTGTTCGACCACCGATACCAATCGCGATACGGACTGCCGGGCCCGCGCAGCGCGGATCGAAACCACGGGTTATCGCTCGATGAGTGGTTGGGAACGAAATCGACGATGACGTGAATCCCGCGCCGATGCGCTTCGGCGACGAGAGTCCGGAAATCTTCGTCGGTCCCATACTGTGGGTCGACGTGGAAGTAGTCGATCACATCGTAACCGTGGTAGCTCGACGCCTTGTCGATCGGCATCAGCCAGATGCAGCTCGCGCCCAGGCTTTTCTTGCTCGGCTGGTTTCCGTCGTTGATGTAGTCGAGCCGCGCGGTCAGTCCCTTCAGGTCGCCGATCCCGTCGCCATCGGAATCGTAGAAGGAGCGGACGAACACCTCGTAGCAAACGCCTTCCTGCCACCACGGGCCTGCGACAACTGGCGCCGGCGGTCTCGGCGTCTTCCGTGTTCCCGTGCAACCCGCGGCGATGGAGAGCGACAAAACAGCCGCTACGAGCGTCCGGCCATCGAACGTCGAGGGAAACATCGTTAGCCTACCTCGAGACGAGGCGCCACCCGCTGCTCTTCTTAACGCTGGCGCAAACCGGACCGCCATCGTCGCCGGTGCCTTCGATCTCGATTTCGAGAACCGTCCCGGCAGTCTCGTTCGCCGACCGGAGCAGATCCGTACCAATATCGGTGAGCGAGATCTTCGCTCGTCGGTCCCATGCGGTTCCCGTTTGTCCCGCTCTTCTGCCCGAGTTCACATACACGAATCGAGTCGAAGGCGGCCCCTGTGCGAACTCGCCGAGAAAACGCGGCGCATCGCGCTTGGAGATGTCGACCCTTACCGCGAAATCAAACGCGATCGAGTCTGCAGTCGTCCGGGTCGGTGGAACCAGCTCGGCGTCGCCTGCTGCGTTCGACTTCCCCTTCTGCAGAGCGAACTTTACGCCCGGCGGTGGCCGTCGGAGCACGATCCGCAGCGGGACCTCGATCTGCGGCGCGCTCAACGTTTTCCGGGGTCCCATACCGCGACGCCGACCCGCGAGTCCGCGGTGCCGTAGTAGAGGAACCACCGGCCGTTGAACGGAATCAGAGCCTCCGTGAACGTCGTGCCCTCCTTGTACTGGCCCGTGTTCTCGTACGCCTCGGTTGGTTTGATGAAAGGCTCGTCGGATCGCGCGATCAGCTTGATTGGATTCCGCGCGTCGAACAATGCCTGCCCGCCGGTATAGACCCGCGCCGGCAACCCAGGCACGCCGAACTCCCGGCTGTTGCCCGCGTTGTAGATGAGAAGGATTCCGCGGTCGGTCATTATCGCCGGCGGTCCCGCCTCCACCAGCCAGGAATCGAAGTAGCCGGCGCGAGGGGAGAGCACCTTGAGCACCTTCCCGTCGCTGTCGGCGAGCGGAGTCCAATCGATCAGATTGTCTGACGTTGCGATCAGAATGTCGGGCACATTGAAGTACATCCAGTACTTCCCGTTGACCTTCGTCGCGACCAGGCGATTTCCGACCGCTCGCGTCAGAATCGCGCCCGACTTAGTCTCGGTTTTCAGATACTTGCCGTCTCCCGCCGCTGCGAATGCCGGACCGTGCTTGTCCCAATGGATCAGATCCTTCGATGTCGCGACCGCCAGACGCGGGACGTCGCGATTCCACTGGGTGTAGGTCATCACGTAGGTCCCGTCTTCGCTTTCGACGATGCGCGGATCTTCCACGCCGCCGGTCCATTCATACCGGGCCTGCGCGTCCTTGTTGGGAAAAAGCACCGGCGCGGATCGACGCGTGAAGCGAAGTCCGTCGCTGCTCTCCGCCAATCCGATCCGCGAGGTGTGAAATCCGATGTCTTTTTTTCCGCTCGCGTCTTCCGCGCGGTACAGCACGTAGACCTTGCCCTGCCTCACGACCGCCGCCGGATTGAAGGTCGCCAGCTCCTCCCACCTCACCAGGCTGTCGGTCATCGGCGACAGAAAAGTCGCCGTCGGATCGGGCGTAATTATCGGATTGACCGAGGGCTTCTCGAACGGCCCAAACATCCAGTCGCGCGATTGTCCTTCCGCGGAACTAACGGCGACGGCGTAAGTCAGGAGCGCAGCAAGTAGAAATCGCAGACTCATCCCGAAAATCTGTCCGCCCGTCCCTTACTCCGTTAGCCGCCTCATACGTCCCGCCTCCCACCTCCCGCCTCCCACCTCCCGCCTCCCGCGTTGCCCTTCCCGCCCAGCACCCGTCATTCTATCGGACCCCCGCTTCCCGCTTCCCGCATCCCGCTTCCCGCAGAGGATTTCTTTCGTGCGCTCCTGGGTACTTTCTCTGACGGCAGTCGCCGTCGGCACCGCCTGCTCTCAGAGCAAGCCTGCACCGCCACCGACGCCGACCAAGGTCGTCGTCCACGACACCGTTACCGTCCGCGACCCCGACCTCGACAAGCGCGCGACACGGCTCGAGATCCAGCTCCTGGCGCGGGATGCGCAGATCGAAGATCTCCAAACCCGGCTCGAGGACACCCGCGCCGAAGTCGTCCGCGCCATGGCAAAGCTGCAGAGCGTCGCCAGTCGAGCCCAGGCAGCATCGGCGATGGCAGAAGCGGAAGTCGCGCTGCAGACGATGAAAGCATCGGCGTCAGGCGAGCCCGTCGAAGCGACTCAGGTCACCCGCCTCGTACGCCAGAGCGCAACCGAGTTCGACAAGCAGAATTACGGCGGCGCCCTCTACCTCGCCAATCAGGCCAAGACCGTCGCTTCTTCGTATCGAGGCAGACTTGGCGTCAGCAGGGAAGGGACGCGGCCGGGTGAGACGCTTTTCGCGGTGCCGATCCAGCTCAAGACAACCAGCCGCGGCAACGTCCGCGAAGGACCGGGCACCAACTTCGCCGTCACCTACACCGCGGATTCCGGCAGCACCATCACCGCGTATTCCTACACTGACGAGTGGATTCGGATTACCGACGACTCCGGGCACAACGGCTGGATCCACCAGTCGCTCGTGTCGCGGCCGTAATACTCAGCCGGTCTTCTTGAGTCTCCGGGCGCGCACCGTACGGTCGCGCCCTTCTCTTTTCGCCTGGTAGAGTGCTTCGTCGGCGACGGCGATGATGGCTTCCGCATCGTCCGCATCCTCGGGGAAGCTGGCGACACCGATGCTCAGTGTCATCTTGCGACCGTTGAATTTCTTGGCGGCTACCCGCGCGCGGATGTGCTCCGCCGTATCGAGTGCGTCGGCGATGGCAGTATCGGGCAGCACGATCACGAACTCCTCACCGCCGTAACGCGCGCAACAGTCGTTCTTCCGCGTGGAGTCGCGCATGATCTCGGCGATCCGCTGCAGGACTTCGTCGCCGGCGGGGTGGCCGAACGCGTCATTGTACTGCTTGAAGTGATCGACGTCGCCGACCAGCACCGAGAAGCCGCGCTTGTCCTTCTTGAACCGCGCCACCTCGAAGTCCAGGCGGTTCATGAGAGAGCGATGGTTCGAGAGCCCCGTGAGACTGTCCGTCGTGGAGAGCAGCTCGAGCTCTTCGTTCTTCTTCCGCAGCGTCTCGTTAATGCGATCGAGCTCGGCGCGTCCGTCGCGCAGACGATACACCATGTGATTGAAGACGTCGGTGAGATAGCCGACTTCTCCACCGCCCGGAGCCGCCGGAAGATCGACGGTCAGATCACCGGCTGCGACTTCACTCGCCGCCTTGGTCAAACGATCGAGTGGGCGCGCAATCAGGCGCCCCAGCCTGTACGCCGAAAGCGTCACCGCGACCAGCAGGAAAGCAATCACCGCCAGCGCCACATCGCGGAATCTTCGCACCTGGAGGTACGCCGCCTCCGACGAGATCTCGGCGATCACCGCCCAGTTCACCTGCGGCACGTACTCGAGAGTGCCGATGACATCGCGTCCGCCGAAGCTGGTATACGAGAAGGGCGCCCGCGCACGCTCGCGCAGCTTCTTCATGGTAGCTGGCGGCATCGGATTCCTGATCAGGTCTTCAGTCACTCCATCAGAGCTCGCGATCGGCGCGCCCTTGATGTTGACGAGATGGATGCGGCCAGTGCTGTCGGCGGCAAACGATCTGAGCAGCAGCTGCACCGGCGCGAGATTGAGCTCGGCGGCAAATGCGCCAAGAAGACGCCCGTCCGCGCGCTGTGCCGGAACCGCCACGATCAGCTTCGCTCGCTTGGCCTTCGGATCCCAGTACGCATCGCCGACGATCTGATTGTCTGAGCGCAGCGCCGCCTGCCAGTCGGGGGGCAGCGAAACCTTCGAGACTTCGCTGGCGCTGGTGGCGACGACGTTGCCATCGAGATCGAGCACCATCAGTCGCTCGAAGTCGCTGAATCTTTCGTGGAGTGACACGAGATAGTCGCGGAGTCTGCCTTCTGTCGGCGTGATTGGAGCGGCACGCCCGCCGTGCTCCAGAGTGACCACCACTTCGTCCGATCCGGCGAACACCCGCAGATCATAGAGCCGCTCTCTCAGCCACACGCCCGATGCGCGCGCGCTCTGCGCGCTGCCGGAGAGCAGATCTTCATTGATTTTCTTTTCGAGGGCGCGGCGGTTCTGGGTGTAGAAAACGCCGAGCATGGTGCCCGCGGGAAGGAGCGCAGCTGCGACCGCGAAGGCGAGAATTCTGCTGCGCAGACTCTCGAGCCTGGGGAAAGGCAGCGGAAATTTCGCCCTCGCGCGCGGAGTGGTCTGCGTCGCGGGGGCGGCAGCGTTGATAGTTCCGGGTTCAGCTGTCGAGACGGGCATCGTTTATAGACGATTCACGTCACGCTGAGCTACCACGTCTGATCGAAAAAAAGGAGTTACCTTCCCAGCTCAGCCGTAGAAACGTTTGACGTTCGGTCTGTCACAAACCTGACGTAGCTCACCGCAGCCCCCGGCTCGGCTTAAATTACGTAGTACCACGGGTTTAGTGACGCCCACCGAGTTCCGTCGGAAGCTACGCGATTACTGCCAGTCGGAGAGGCTTCTCAGAGCCTTGAGCCGGTCACTGTGCCCGATCCGCGCCTTGTTGACTGCTTCCCGCAACCAGTCCACCGACTGATCGTAGACGACCCGATTGACCGGATATGGATGGCCGTCCTTTCCACCGTGCGCAAAACTGAATCGAGCGGGGTCGCGCATGCTCGCCGGCGATCCGTACACCACATCTGCAACGAGCGCCAGCGCGCGCACCGATTTTGGACCGACTCCCGGGATCGCCAGCAGCTGCTCGAAATTCTGAGGGTTCGCTTCATAGGTCGAGAGCAGCACTTTGCGCAGGTGCGCGGGATTTATGTCCTGCTTAATGTCCACCCAGTGTCTCGTCGGGAGCGCCATGGTAATCACCTTCGCGATCTCGCGATCGATCACCCTGGGTTCCTGCCGCGCGAACTCCGTCGATACGCTCCGTGCATTCGACGATTCAGTCGCCACCATGTTGAGCACCGTCCGCTCAGTGCTCTCACTGGCGATCGCTGCATGCGGCTCATTCACGAAATCGCGCACCTGCGAGCCGAGCCAGTGGTAGCGGCGCGCTGTGCCCTCGTTGCTGCGCATTCCCTGCTGTACTACCGCCCATTCACCGTCGCTGCTGACGAAGAAGCTGTGATGATAGATCCCGAACCCGTCCTGAATGGCGGCGGAATCGACCTTGGCCGCCATCCGGCTGTTGTAGGCGAGCCGGGCTCCGTCGACGCCTGTGCGCGTGCCATACTCGATCAGCTCACTCGGAGTGCGACGCGAGACTTTCCCCTTTCCACCGGCGACGAAAATTCCGAGCTCGCTCCCGTGACGCGCGAGGCCCTCTTTAAGGGCGCCGCAAACTGTAGTGGTGACGCCGCTCGAGTGCCAATCGAATCCGAGCACGCACCCGAACGCCTGGAACCAGTACGGATCGGAAAGTCGTTTGAGGAATTCGGAGCGGCCGTGCTCGAGGACCATGACTTCAGCGATCGCCGGCGCCAGTTGCACCATTCGATCGAAAAGCCAGCGCGGCGCTTTGCCGCCGTGGAGGGGGAGCGTCGCGCTGCCGGTTCGCTGAGCCATCCTCAAAATCTATCGCACGCGCGGCCTCCCAAACGCACCACGCCTCGCCGCCAGGAACAACACGCCGAGGGCGACCCCTAGCAGCAGACCTTTGATAGTATCGATGGCGTCCGTTCCCAGATTCCCCGTGAAGGGAAGCATTCGCGGCCACGCTATCGATGCCGCGAGAAACAGCATCGCGATTCGAAATAATGGTTTGGGGTCCTGGGCACCGTCCCTGAAAAACATTCTCAAGATCATGGCTATTGCTCCAGTTCAGTCAGTTAAGAGGTAGTAGGTCAGTAGAGTCAGCTTGACGATGGCGATCGTTGCGGCGACGGCGAAGAGATCCCAGCTCACGACGTGATTGACGAAGTAGTGATAGACGAACAGTCCCACCGCTACCCAGCCTCCCACAACGCTGGCGATGCTTGTCGACCGTCGTCGGTGCTGTAGAAATCGCTCGTCGATCACGATGCCAAGCACGGGAATTCTCATTTCTTCGTCTCCAGCGTGAAAATCCTTTCCATCGGACAACCGAACACCCGCGCGAACGTCAGAGCGAGTTGTAAGCTGGGTATGTAGCGTTCCCGCTCGATCGAGTTGATGCTTTGGCGCGAGACGCCCACTGCTTCCGCGAGCTGCTGCTGGGTCCAGCCGCGATCGCTGCGGAGCTCTTTCACCCGGTTACGGACGTGCGGTGTCATGTCAAGTCAGCTTTCCATGGAACGCTACAACCGTCCTCAGGGAATGTCAAGCTTGCTTTACGCGGCCCCTACGCGCTTCCGCACGCCGGCGATGTCGCGGACCGGCCGCACCTCGATCGAGCCGACCTTGGCCCAGGGGAATTGGGCCGCGATGCGCACCGCATCGTCGATGTTCTCGGCCTCGATCAAATTGAATCCGGCGAGAAATTCCTTCGTCTCGGTGAACGGGCCGTCAGTGACGGTCATTTTGTTCTTTCGAGTGCGCAGAGTGCGTGCGGTGCTCGGACCCTCGAGCATCTGCGAGTCGAACAGCCGGCCTTCGCTGCGGAGCGCGTCCGCCTTTGCGAGACAGCCGCGCATCTCCTCGTTGAAGGTCTCCTTCGGCATCGCATCGAGGAGCTCGCCGTCGTTGTAGATCAGCACCATGTACTTCATTCGCTAAGCCTCGTAGGTGAGCAGCACGTTCCCGTTGGTGAATCGCCGCTCGCTCGTCAGATTGAGATCGACCTTCCGTGCAACACCCTCGAACATCGTTCGCCCCTTGCCGATCACGATCGGGTTTACGACGACCTGATACTCGTCGATCAGACCTTCCTGGGTCAACTGCGCGATGATGGTTCCGCTCCCGAGAATGACCAGCCCCTGACCATCCTGCTGTTTCATGCGGCGGACTTCACCCACAATATCGTTCTTCACCAGACGGGTGTTGCTCCAGCTCACTTTGTCGAGGGTCCGCGAGAAAACAACTTTGGAATGCCGGTTCATTCCTTCAGCGACTTTCGGAAATTGCTGCTTCGCCTGGGGCGTCGGCCAGAACGACGCCATCATGTCATAGGTGATCCGCCCGAACAGGAGAGTCCCGCCGCCCCCCGCGTTCCCCGCTGTGAACTCCCGCCACTCGGGATCATCCTTGTGGGCCCAGCTCAGATCGCCGTCCTGGCCCGTGAAGTAGCCATCCAGGGTTATCGAGTTAAATGCCATCAATTTTTGCATGGTTTCGCTCCATTCAGTTGTGGGGGATCGGCGTCGGGTGGACCGAGTACCCGAACTAACGGCATCGACGATAGCGGATTGATCGAGGGTCGAGGATTCAGCCCATCGCGCTCTGCAGTAGTTCGAGGTTCTCAATCAGTCCGCGATTGTCGATGCCGTTAGTTCGGGTACTCGATTCTCCCTTTTTGAGTACTCGATCCTCCCCTATAGCTAGTGGATTTTAGACTCCACCAACAATTGCTGCCTCCACACAAATCCATGATACTGCTGAGCTTACAATCTCCCAACCATATGGACGAGCTTTCCGTTTACCTAACTGCTTGCATCATAGCCACTTAGCCACCCAAACGAGCGTTGCCTTAAACCTATCCAAACGCTAGATTTCCCTCAACCTTATGGAGGCACAAAACGACCTCCCTCCCCGCCTCCGAACCCCGTAGCAAAACGACGAGTTAATGACGGCTCCGAACAACAGAGAGCGCATTCTGCCGCGCCTCATTCACGAAGAAATCAAAGAATCGTTCATCAACTACTCGATGAGCGTCATTGTCTCTCGCGCCCTCCCCGATGTGCGCGATGGACTCAAACCCGTGCACCGCCGCGTTCTCTACGCCATGAACGAGCTCGGTCTCGTTCCGGGACGCCCCTACAAGAAATCCGCGACCGTCGTCGGCGATGTGCTCGGCAAATACCATCCGCACGGCGATCAGTCGGTTTACGACGCGCTCGTCCGCATGGTCCAGGACTTCTCGCTCCGCTACCCGCTCGTCGACGGCCAGGGAAACTTCGGCTCCGTCGATGGCGATCCCGCCGCGGCATACCGCTACACCGAATCGCGACTCACTCGCGTCGCCGTCGAGATGCTCGCGGACATCGACAAGAACACCGTCGATTTCGCGCCCAACTTCGACGACCGTTTGCAGGAACCAAAAGTCCTGCCCTCCGCGATCCCAAATCTGATCGTCAATGGGTCGTCGGGAATCGCCGTCGGCATGGCGACTAACATTCCCCCGCACAATCTCAGGGAAGTTGTCGCCGCGCTCACCGCGCTGATCGACAATCCGGAGATCACTCCCACCGATATCAGAAAGCTCGTCAAAGGACCCGACTTCCCGACTGGTGGCTACATCTATGGCCGCGCGGGGATCAAGGACTACCAGGAGAACGGCCGCGGCAGGATCGTCATGCGCGCGCGTGCCGTCATCGAGGAGAAGGAATCCTCGAGCAAGTCGCAGATCGTCGTCACCGAGCTCCCGTACCAGGTCAACAAGGCCAAGCTCATTACCGACATGGCAGACCTGGTGAAGGAAGGCAAGCTCGAAGGCATCTCCGCGCTCCGCGACGAATCTGACAAGGACGGAATGCGCGTCGTCATCGAGCTCAAGCGCGATGCGATTCCGCGCGTCGTCCTGAACCAGCTGTACAAGCACACCGGGATGCAGTCGACCTTCGGCGTCATCATGCTGGCGCTCGTTCCGGATTCACATACCGGCCAGCTGGTTCCGAAGATCATGCCGCTCAAGGAGACGCTCGAGCACTACATCGCGCACCGCCACAACGTCGTCGTCCGCCGTACCCAATTCGAGCTCGATAAAGCGCTCGAGCGCGAACACATCCTCGAGGGCCTCAAGATCGCCGTCGACAGCATCGACGCGGTCATCAAGCTCATTCGCGCCGCCGCCGACACTCCGGCAGCGAGCGCCCAGCTCCAGAAGCGGTTCAAGCTCAGCGAGCGCCAGGCCGAGGCAATCCTCAACATGCGCCTCGCCAAGCTCACCGGTCTCGAGATCGAGAAGCTCGAAGCCGAGCTCAAGGAAGTGCGCGGCTTCATCAAGGACATGAAGGAGATCCTCGCTTCCCGTCCACGCCGGATGAAGATCATCCGCGACGAGCTGCAGTCGGTTGCCGACAAGTACGGCGACGTCCGCCGCTCGGAGATCACCAGCGACGAAGGCGAATTCACCATCGAAGACCTGATCGCCGAAGAGGACATGGTCATCACCATCTCCCACTCCGGCTACATCAAGCGCACCTCGGTCTCGACGTACCGCAAGCAGCGTCGCGGCGGCCGTGGACTCAGTGGCGCGGGTCTCAAGGATGAGGATTTCATCGAGCACCTCTTCATCGGCTCGACCCACGACTACATCCTCTGCTTCACCGACGATGGGCGCTGCTTCTGGCTCAAGGTCTACGAAGTTCCGCAGGCCGGCCGCGCGTCCAAGGGCAAGCCGATCGTCAACCTGATCAACGTCTCACCCGAGACCCAGATCAAGGCGATGGTTCCGGTGCGCGAATTCTCCGAGACCCAGTTCCTGCTCTTCTGCACCAGGAACGGCACGGTGAAGAAGAGCGCGCTTTCCCAGTACTCGAATGTTCGCCAGACCGGCATCAAGGCGATCAAGATCGACAAGGACGACGAGCTGATCGACGTACAGATCACCAGCGGGTCGAACGACATCGTCCTCGCCACCCGTCACGGTTTGTCGGTGCGCTTCCACGAGCAGGACGTGCGCGAGATGGGCCGCGACACTACCGGCGTCAAAGGAATCGAGCTTCGCGAGGGCGATTCCGTGATCGGGATGGTGGTCGTAAAGCGCGACGCCACCCTGCTGGTGGTGACCGAAAACGGCCTCGGGAAGTGCTCGAACATCGCCGATTATCGGGTCCAGAAACGCGGCGGAAAGGGAATCATCACGGTCAACAGAACCGAGAAAACGGGCGATGTCGTTGCCCTGATGGAAGTTCTGCCGGCCGACGAGATCATGATCATCACAAAACATGGTGTAATCATCCGTAGCTCGGTCTCCCAGGTGAGGGTGACGGGCCGTATCGCCCAAGGGGTCAAACTCGTCAATCTCGACGAAGGCGATCTCGTTACCGCAGTTGCGCGCGTAGTGCCTGATGATGAAGACGAGGGTGCCGAAAACGAGTCCCCGGCACCCGACACCGAACCAGTCGAGGCTCTCACCGACGAATGAGGACCAGGCGCTCCGCCGTGAGCTCACAACAGGACGAAAACGAGAAACTCCGCGCGGCGCTCCGTAAGGCCGAGGCGGAGGTTCAGCGGCTGCTCGACGAAGCCGCGGCTCGCGGAGCGCTCGTCGACATTTTGCACGACGTCATGGGCTCGCTCTCAATGGGCGAGCTGTTTCACATGCTCGCGCGGCGTCTCGCGCGCGCGCTGAATCTGAGCCACTCTTCGGTGATCTTCGCCAAGTGCGGTGATTTGATGGGTACCGTGGCTTCGGCGCACGAAGATCCGCAGCTCGAGAATCTTCAGGTCGAGCTCGACAAGTATCCGGAAATCGAGGCCGCGCTCGCCAGCGAGCAGCCGGTTCTCATCCCAGACATCTGGCACGCCGACTCCTATCGTTCGCTCCGGGAAGCCTGGGAGAAAGACGGTAGTGTCATCTCGGTTCGCTCGATCATAGCGCTGCCGTTCCGGCTCGATCTCGATCGCACCGGCGTGTTCCTGCTCCGCCGTACCGCCGAGAAGCCACCCCTCACCGACGCCGACGTCGAGTTCGCCGAGACAGTCGTGAAGAGCGCGATGAACGCCATGCGCCGCGCGCACATGGTGGAGGTCACTCAGGCCGACAATCTCCGCCTCGAGGCCCTCGCCCGCACCGATCCGCTCACCCAGCTGCTCAATCGCCGCGCGCTGCTCACCCAGCTCGGCACCGAAGTCGAGCGCACCCGCCGCTACAACGCGCCGCTCAGCATCCTCATGATCGACGTCGATGAGTTCAAGGATGTGAACGACACCTACGGCCACCTCGCCGGCGATCAGGTGCTGGTCGAGGTCGCGCTGATTCTGGCGCGAACCGCGCGCAGCGTCGACTCCGTCGCGCGCTACGGCGGCGACGAATTCGTCATCGCCGTCCCCGAGACAGGCGAGGCCGGCGCGATCGCGTTCGCCGAACGACTCCGCGACAAGATCCAGGCGCACCCTTTCGACATCGGGAAGGGCGAGCCGGTTCATCTGACGGTCAGCATCGGCGTCGCCGATTTCCCCGAGCCGAAGGTCGAGACGGCGGAAGATCTCCTCGACTGCGCGGATCGCGCGCTTTACCGGGCCAAGGCTGGCGGACGGAATCTGGTCTGCGTGTAGCGGGAGGCGGGAAGCGGGAAGCGGGAAGCGGTGATTAATTTCCAGATCGTCCTGGCTGCTACCTGGTGCTTCCTCCACACCACTTCGCCATGCCCACTTTGCGCCGCCGGCTTCGCAGTCTCCAATTCCCGCTTCCCGCTTCCCGCCTCCCGCTTCCCGCCCTCCTCCTCATCGCGTGCGTCTCCGACTCATCAAAACGGGAGACAATCGCCGACACCACCCACTCCGCGCCGATAGTCACAGTCGCGTCCGTGAATAACGGCACTCACGGGATGGCCGAGCGGGTGAAGTGGGCCTTCTCTCCCGACCGAAAAGCGGTGCTCGTTGTGGCGGATCCCGCGGGCGTCGAGAATGAGCCGGTCCCCAACGGCTTTTTCTTCGGTGATGAGACGAGCGGCTTTCAAGTGCAGATGGACAGCGTCTGGGATGTCGAGCCTTCCCCCGACTGGAAGTGGATTGGATTCGGACGCGCCTACGGAGTGATACGTGGAGAAGGAACTGGTACCGATCTCATCGTCGATGTCGGACGCCGCACTTCGATCGACACTGCTACCCTTCGCGCCGGCTCGTTTGCATCGAGTGGGATGTCGATGGCACGCGCGGTCGCGCAGCCGGGCGTGATCAAGGTTCCAGCCGATCCGCGCTCCCAAACCGCCGCCGACAGCTCGGCGCCGCGACTGTTCCCGATCGCCCGTGGCTGGCGCGTCGCGTGGACTACCGATGGCTCGACGCTCGCACTCGGCAACAATCCGGCGCGCGCCAGCGATGACGAGCCCAGTCAAACGTGGTCTGCCCTCGACCCCGCGACCGGCCAGCTCCACGGCTCACTCCCGACAAGTGCCAAGCTCGCCGAAGTGAAGTTTACCGGCGGCCCAACCCTCGACATCTCGCTCCCAATCGACATGACGAAGTCGCCGCCGATCGAGATCAAGCGCGGAGATCAGACTTTTTCGATTCAGAGCGAGCGCGGCGTCATCACCATCGCGGAAACGAGCGCCGCGGCTGGCGGCGGCGTGAAATCGGGCCCGCGAGTAGTCGGCGCCGGCATCGCGCTCGCAGCCACCGCAGGCGGCCGCTACATCATCGCGCTCGCACCGAGAGCGAAGCCCGTCCCCAATGAGATCGCTGTCGAGCCCGTCGTCTATTCCGTTACCTGGTAAGGAGCTGCGGCCTGCGGACTAACGGGCTTCGGACTAACGGCTTCGGACTCACCGCTGCGGAAGCCGGACCAACTGCCAGTTCGAAATGCTGACTGAATGCGAATTGGGAGACTAACTGCGAATTGAGGTCAGGCCGGGCGTGTCCGCAGCCCGCACTTGGTGTCCCAATCCGCAGTTAGTTAGCAGTTCGGAGTAGCAGTTGGTCCGTGATTCCGCAGCCGTTAGTCCGTGATTCCGCAGCCGTCAGCCGTCAGCCGTCAGGTCAGCGTCCGATCCGTCTGAGCTCCACAAGCAGACAATGGTCCTGGACGACATCGATGCCGGCTCGGGCGAGTTTCTCAGCGGCGTCGTCGTTGCGGATGCCCAGCTGGAACCAGACCGCCTTCGGTTTTTTTGCGATGATGTCGTCGACGTGCGGCGGGATGTCGTTCGGACGCCGAAAGACATCGACGATGTCGATGTCGCCGGGTACATCAACGAGCTTTCGGTAGACTTTCTTCCCCATCATCTCCGTCAATTCCTTGTAGTAAACAGGCACCGGAATGATCTCGTACCCTGCGCGCTCGGCGTACTCGGGGACGTAGTAGGCGGGCTGATCGGGATCGGGCTTCATCCCCAGCACCGCGATGCGATGCGAGCGCTCGAGAAGATCCCTGATTTGCGGCGGAGCCTCGAGAAGATGGTCGCGCCAGCTCGCGTCGTCGGTTTCTGGAATTGCGGTCTGATCGACTGAGCTGGTCATGGCTGTCTCGATTGCATTATTGTACTGTGCGATCCGGTGAATGCTGCGGGGTGACGCTGACAAGTTGTCTCCGGTAAATTGCAATTGCGAGTCCAGTCCAAACCTCCGGAGAACCACCTGTAATGCGAATGCTCGTCCTTGGCGCGGGCCTGCAAGGCTCCGCGTGCGCGTATGATCTGCTCCAGAACAAGGAAGTAAAGGAAGTCCGCCTCGCCGATCTGCACACCGATCACCTGGCTCCGTTTCTCGCTCCGCTGTCGGGAAAGCGGCTGATTTTCACGCCGCTCGACGTCCGCGACCGCGAGGCCGCTCTCGCGCTGATGGGGGAGTGCGACGCAGTCATGAGCGCGATCCCGTACTACTTCAACTTCGAGCTCGCCGAGCTCGCGGTCGAGGCAGGAGTGCACTTCGCGGATCTCGGCGGCAACACCGAGATCGTCTTCAAGCAGAAGACTCTCGACGCCGCGGCAAAGAAGAAGGGCATCACCGTCATTCCCGACTGCGGTTTAGCGCCGGGCATGGTCAACATTCTGGCCGAGTACGCGATCAAACAACTCGACACCGTCGAATCCGTGCGCATCTTCGTCGGCGGTCTGCCGCAGGAGCCGGAGCCGCCGCTCAATTATCAGATCGTGTACTCGCTGGAGGGAGTGCTCGACTACTATACGACGCTGTCATGGGTGCTGCGCGGAAAGAAGCGCACCCAGGTGAAGGCGCTGTCCGAAATCGAGCCGGTTTACTTCGGCGGATCACTGGGCGAGCTCGAGGGATTCCACACCGCCGGAGGCCTCTCGACGATGGCGTTCCGTTACGAAGGCAAGATCCCGACGATGGAGTACAAGACTCTTCGCTATCCCGGACACGCCCGGATCATGGAAGCCATCCGCGAGCTCGGCTTGCTCGAGTTGGACCCGGTCGATGTGAAGGGCATGAAAGTCGTCCCCCGCGACCTCGTGGTGGCAGCGATGGGTCCGCGACTGACCAAGCCCGAGGGCCAGGATCTCGTCGCGATGCGCGTCTATGCCGAGGGAACCAAGGGCGGCAAGCCGAAGAAGATCGGTTGGGAGATGGTCGACTACTACGACGAGGAGACCGGCATCAGCGCGATGGAAAGATCGACCGGCTACTCGCTTTCCATCACGGGACAGATGCAGGTGCATGGGGAGATCGGGAAGGCGGGCGTGTTCACGCCCGACGAGGCAATTCCGCCCCAGCAGTACATTGATGAGCTTGCGAAAAGGGGCGTGATGATCCGGGAGATGCGCTAGCGCTGAGCTTGCCGCCGGAGCGCCGGATCTGCACTTAGTGATGAGCTTGTAACCACAGCTGTAGCAACGTGTTACGAGCTCATTTCTTTTTGCAAAAGGGTTCCAATCGGGTTCCGAATCGGTTATATTTAGAGCTGTAAACATCTGTCGGTCCAAGCTGCGAGACGGGGAGCCCGGCCTTAACGGCGAGCTCAGAAATCACGTCTCACCCAAGCGCCGATTCCAGCACAAGGAGGATTTGATGAACCGTATTCATACGATTCTCAGGTCCGGTCCAACGCGGAAAGTGGCTCTTGCGGGCATGGCACTGCTCGCCACCGTTTACACCGTTCCGCGCGTGGGCTCGGATTTGAGCTCAGTTCAGACGGTCCTGACCAGGATCACGCCATCCGTCGTTGACAGCTCCGGCTCGTCGACGTCTTGGGACCTGCCCAATATCGACAACGCGCGGGTGGATTCCTGGGTCAAGCTGTTCACGACGAACCCCAAGGTGAAGTCGCGCTTCGCGGTATGGCTCGATCGTAAATCGACCTACGAGCCGATGATCTCCGAGAAGCTGGCCGAACGTGACATGCCCCAGGACCTGATTTATCTGGCGATGATCGAGTCGGGATTCAATCCGAAGGCGAAATCGCCGGCGAAAGCGGGTGGGCTATGGCAGTTCATCAGCGAGACGGGCCGTCGTTACGGCCTGACGGTCAACAAGCACGTCGATGAGCGCAATCACCCGGACAAGGCTACCGATGCCGCGCTCGCGTATCTCTCGGATCTGCACGATCGATTCGGGTCGTGGTATCTCGCGGCAGCTGCCTACAACACCGGCGAAAACCGCGTCGGTCGTATCATGAAACAGGTAACCGGCAGCGAGAAGGGAACCGATGAGGATTATTATCGAATCTCGAAGCTCCTGCCCAAGGAGACCCAGGACTACGTGCCGATGATGATCGCGGCGGGCCGAATCTCCAAGGAACCCGCGAAGTACGGGTTCGATAACGATGTCGAGATGGGCGAATAACTGATCACGCGTTGGACGAGGAGGGCATCACGGAGTCGTGGTGCCCTCTTTTTTTGTAAACGATTGCGGACTGCGCTAGCGGAGTTTAACGCGGATTTTGGGATAACGCGTTGCGGGTTGCCGGTAGCACGGTGGCCGGTTGCCTGTGAACCACGCTGCCGACGTGTCAGGTGAGCTTTCGGTAAAAGCATTTGATTTTGCCGTACGCGTGCTCGGACACGTCATCAACGCAGTTTACCGGGAACCGGCCACGGCGCTACCGGCAACCCGCAACGCGTTATCCCAGAACGCGAGTACTCACTCTGGCTTTTGACCTGTGGTAGGATGCAGGCGATATCACCGCCCGGCGAGTAAGTAAATCCCCACCACCACCAACATAAAATACGGGACCAGCGCCGCCGCCCCCGCATAATCCTTCGAGACTCTCTGGCCGAAAAAAAGCGCCACCAGATTCACTCCAGCGACGACAGCGCCGAGGTATGCGACGAGCGGGTCACGCGTCACGAGGAGCAGCACGAAGCCGATCCCACTGAGCACGCCCGCCGCGACCTCCAGGATCGTGACGACGAAGAACATCGGCCCCACCGTCCCGGCCAATGGACTGCGGGCGAAATGCTCGTCGAGGTAGGCGCGGTTTCCCTTCCGGTCGATAACCTTGTCGAGACCGGATTGCAGAAACAGCACGGCGATGAACGCCGACACGAGGAGCTGCAGGATGTACCATGCCCACTCGGGCGAGTGCACGTTTGGCATCCTGCTATTGTAGCCGATCCAGCCGCGATTACCAGCGGCCGCTACATCACCGCTTTGAGCCCGAAGCTCAAAGTGCGCCCGGGGACGACGGTGATGTTGTCGGGCTCACCGTGCTGGCGGTTGAGCAGATTCTCGCCACTCATCGTGAACGAGAGCCCGCGGAACAGAGTCTTGCCGACGCTCGCGCGCAGGCGGGTGACACCACTGTAGCGCAGCCAGTAGTTGCGCAGCTCGCTTCCAACGAGCTGGGCGTCCGGTTCCGCGGCACTCGAGAACGCCGCCGCCAGTCCAACGCGATCGTAATCGATCCAGTTCCAGGACCGCGACGCCGCCATCGATTCCGTCCATCCGGCGCCCGTCCACGATGCCACCAGACTCGCCGTGGAGGCAGGCACCTCGAGCATGCGGTCGCCCGCGCGCAGATCGCCGAGGTATGATCCCGCGACCCTACGCACTCTGCTGTCCACCGTCGAGTATGCACCGCCAAGCGACAGTGCACCGATCCTCCAATCGCTCTTCAATTCCCACCCCCGATTGGTGATCTCTCCGACATTCTGCAGCATGTACGATATGTGGCGATCCTGGGTGGCACTCCCGGACGATGGCAGGCTGCCCGCGGTCTGCCCGGCGCCGCGCTGGTCGTAAGCGACATAGGCGACACGCTGGATCAGTCCCGACGCGAGCTGATCGAAGCGCGTCAGCTGGAAGCTCAGACTCTTGCCGAAGAAGAGGTCAATCCCCGCTTCGATGCCGGACTGTTGCTCGGGCGCGAGATCGAGCATCGTCGCCCGATGCGGATCGAACCAGCTGGCGTCGCGCACTGGGGTGGTCGCAGGTCGAATCCCGCGACCGTAGGCCGACCGCAGCTTTACCGTCACCGGACCATAGTCCTGCACCAACGCCGCGCCGAGCATCGGCAGCACCGAGACATTCAGATTGTCGAGCGTCGTGTTCTGCTCCATGCGCAGACCACCGGTCAGATAGGCCGAATTCTTCCAGGAGAAATTCGCCTGGCCGACAGCCGCGCTCGTCCAGCGTCTGACCGCTGATGCGAGCGCTACGCTCGCTGCCGAAGATGTGTCGGAGTGCGACCGGAAATCGAGCAGGGAATTTTCCGCCGAAAAGGTCACCGTCGACGCCAGGCCATCATCGTTACCCAGCCTTCCGACCGCGCTCAACCTGAGAGTGCCGAGGTTTGCGTTTCCGCTGACGGTGCCGAGGTCCGGCCCCGAGCCGGACGGCAGCGGCGCACGGTCACTGGCGAGGTTCGACAACCTGCTGCCGTCGAATCCAGCTACGAAGGTATAGGTCCACCGGCTGCCCTCCAGAATTGTCGCGGTGCCACCCACCGTGTACTCCTCGACCGCCTGGGGCAGCGCCGCGCCGAATCGCGCGAGGTTCGCTGAATCGCGAAAGAACGGGCTCGAAGGATCCGCGGACTGGCTGCTGAACACCCGGGCGGTTCCAGTCGCGATCAGGTGATCGCGCACCAGACGGAATCCGGCGCCGGCGCTGGTGTGTCGCGCGAACGCGTTCGGCAGATACTCGCCGACGCCGCCGGAGGTGAAGCTCGCGCTTGCCGACTGCGCACTCGACCCGGTGCGCCACGCGACGGCATGGTCCTGGGTGACGGCGGCGCGCGGCACGTAGGCGCTGTTCGCGGTGCCGACCGCGCTGCGCACCACCGTGCCCGGGCCTCCATTCGAGCCGTCATGCCGCATCACGATGTTGATCACACCGTTGATTGCGTCCGATCCATACAGAGCGGCTCCCTGGGGTCCGCGAATCACTTCGATTCGGTCGACGGCCTCGGGCGTGAATTGGGTGACGAGCAGTGGATTCGCGAGCTCGATTCCGTCCACGTAGATCTTCGGGTAGCTCGCGCCGAACGAGCTGGTGCCGCGGATGCTCCCGTAATGCGATAGCAGCGATGTCGGCGCCGATTGCCAAACCCACAGGCCAGGTATTGCATCACTGAGCGCCTGGCCCAGGTTGCCCTGAGAGTATTTCGAGAGCTGCGCTCCACTTACGACGTTCATCGCCACGGTCAGCGGACGCGCCGAAGACTCGAGGGTGTTACCGGTGACGACGACGCGATCCAGCGTCCGCGGAGTGGCGGCGCGTTCGCCGGCGACGTTCGCATCATTCGGGACGAGTGCGACCTGAGTGCCGCCGGCCGCAACTGGCGCGACTCTCGTGTCGCGCAACAACCAGCTCAGCGCATCACCGAGGGTTGCCGAATCGAATTGCACGCACACTCTTCGTTCAAGCGGGAGCGATTCGTTGGTGTAAGAGAGCAGCACTTTAGCGCCGGCAGCCAGTCGATCCAGAGCGTCGCGCAGCGATACGTCGATGGCGCGGAGGGTAACGCGCCGGTCGAGCGGCGCGCTCCAGCCGACTGACGATGCCGGTGGCAATGAGCAAGCTTGCGCGCCAGCAGCCTGGGGCAGGACAAAGAAAACAACTATGGCGATCGTGGCGGCGGAGACGCGACCGCGTCGTGCGCGCGTCCGCCGTGCGGCAGGATTAGCGGGCAGCTCCAGATGCCGCGTTCCGATGAAGGATGGCGACGTTCCCCTGCCGCTCGACGGTGGCACCGAGCGACAGGGAAATGACATTGAGAACACGTTCGACTGGTTCACCGGAAAAAGATGCTGTCAGATGAAGATTCGCGAGAGACGGATCCTCGACCTTTAGCCTTACTCCATACCAGCGGTAAAGTTCTGCGCCAACCAGGACGAGCGGTGCATCGCGGAACACGAGGCGCCCCTGCATCCAGGCAAGATCATCATCGGAAACTGCCGCGCGCTCGACTGCGACTATGTTGTCAGTGCCGACGACGGCTCGATCCCTTGCATGGAGTATGGCTCCGCGGGACGGCTCTGCACCAGCGGCGCCGATAGCGACGGAGCCCGAGTCGACAGCAACACGCGTTCCCGCACTGTCGTCGGTTTCGACCGAAAAGGCGGTTCCCACATCCTGAATGGTGACGGTACCCGCGCGCACGGTGAACGGTGAGCTCGAGTTGTGGACAACGCTGAAATGCGCGATCCCATCGAGGGTGACGCTGCGCTCGCCGCCGCGCGGGTCCAACACTACCAGCCGCGTAGTCGGTCCGAGCATCACCGTGCTTCCGTCGCCAAGCGCGATCTGCCGGCGTTCCCCGATCGCCGTCGCGTAGGTTCGAGTGCCGCCTTCGGCGCGGTCGTGACGAACGTTCTGCCAGACCACCGTCGCGCCGGCGAGAATGACCGCTGCCGCCGCGATGCGCAGCAGCGCCGCGTTGCTTCGCGACTCGGCCTGGCGCACGCTTGGGACAAAGGGAATGACCTTCGGATCGTCGAACCTGGCTTTCACTCTCCGGAGCGCGCTCTCGACATCGATGTCCGGCCTCGGCCGATACGCTACATTGGCGAGTGCCGACTCGAGCGATTGCACCACGCCCGCTCGGTACGGGTCAACGGCTATCCAGCGCCGCGTTGCGTCGGCTTCGGAAGCGGTTGCCTCGCCGGTGACGTAGCGCGCGATACGTTCCCAGTCGTCCGGGCTAATGCCGGACGGATCGGCGCCGCTGTTCGACATATTCATTAATAAGACTGACACCTGAACGGGACACCACCCCCTTGGAGCCCAGCGACCCACACGAGCGGGACCTGCAGCGGCGATTACGGGCGGGCGACGAAGGGGCGTTCGACGAGGTTTTTCGCGCTCATTATGCCGACCTCGTTCGAATGGCGGAATCGGTGGTGAGGGAGCGCGCGCTGGCGGAGGAAATCGCCCAGGACGTGATGCTGGAGCTGTGGCGCCGTCGCGAACACCTCGAGCTTCAACAGAGCTTCAGGGCTTATCTGATTCGCGCGACCCGCAATCGAGCGCTAAACCACGTCCGTCACCAGCAGGTCGTTGCGCGGGAAGCGGCGACGGCCGCGCTCGATCCGCAGAGCTCGGCGTCGGGCGAGGACGTCGTGCTGGGAGTGGAGCTTGAGCGGGCAATCGCGAGTGCGATCGCGGCCCTGCCTGAAAAGTCACGCGAGGTATTTCAGTTGAGCCGGCAGCAAGGGCTCAAATACTCGGAGATTGCGATCGCGCTGGATGTCTCGGTGAAGACGGTGGAGAAGCGGATGGGGCAAGCGCTTGCCGAGCTGCGGGAGAAGCTTGCTGCCTGGCGCTAGCTCGCCATCGAGGTGCCGGCATCCGTCTTGGGCACTGCCTTGGCCTTCTCGCACAGCGCACGCAGCTCTCCGTTGGAGAGCTCGTCCCAATGGGACGGAATTGGAATCAGCCGGCGCTTTTCGGACAGCGATTCGAAGGTAAGCCAGCCGCGGCCATACCCTTCAGCGAGTGTAATGCGACGCTGGCTCACGGTGCGCCGATCGACGCCGCTCCGGCGCTCGGGACCGCCCCAGGGGCGATACCGGCCCTGCCTGCGATCTCCCGGGCTCAGCCTCCGCTCCATTTTCGTCGGCTGCGAGTCCCAAACCTGCCAGTAGGAACCACTGCTGTCTACGAATGTCCGATAAGCCATATCGATTTATTACCTCACGCGGGCGACTCACGCGGTTCAGTCTTCCTGCTCGTGCAGGAAAGATACCACATCGGGCGTTGAAAAAAGGGCAAACATATATTTTTCAACGACTTACGTCGTATGTATTCTATCGCCCGAAGCTAGCCAATGTTTCGCTCATGACGTCGATCATCGACTTTGCTGTCCAGCGATCGCGACCATTGTAAAGGAACGAAAAGGCCAGGATCTCACCATTTACCGCCGTGACGTACCCGGCGAGCGCAATCACGTCGTTGGTGGTGCCGGTCTTGGCGTGAAGGTTCCCTTCGGCGGGGGTATTCCGCATCCGCCTCTTGAGCAGCTCCGAGTCGCCGGCAACAGGCAGCGACGAGTGCAGCCAAGGGCCCCAATTGGCGCGGTGGGCGTAGCCGAGCAGCTGGACCTGAGCGCGCGGGGTCACGCGGTCCAGGGTTGAAAGGCCGCTGCCATCGGCAAAAGTGAGCTGGCTGGTGTCGGCGCCGACCTTGGTGGCGAAGAAGTTGTCGAGTAACGCGCTCGAGTTGGCGACCGAGCCGACTTTGTCCCGCTGTGGGCCCCGCGCGGCGTCTCTGAAGAGCAGCTCCGCATAGTGATTGATGCTCTCGCGGTTCATCGCGGCAATCATGCTGGCGAGCGGCGGTGACAGGAGGCCGGCGACCTTCACCGCGCTGGCGGGAGTCTTACCCAGCCTGATGTCCCCATCCACTTTGACGCCGCGGGCGATCAGGGCGTTCTTGAACGCGCCGGTGGCGAAGCTGGCCGGATCCTCGACGATATAGACGTACTTGCGGGTGCCCGACCGCGATCCGATCGAACCGTTGGCGACGATGGTTCCATCGCTCTGCTTGCGGAATCCGAGCCGCGCCCCACCGCCCGACACGGTGCGGACGTTTGCAACGAGCGGAATGGCGCTGGTGGATGGCTCCAGCACTACGGTCGCCGGTTTGCCGGGCGACGTGGGGGTTACCGAAACCGCGACGAGGTTCTCATTCAGCGATAGCGCCGACACTCGCGCCGCGTACGACGCCTGGAGATATCGCGACAGCCATCCCTGGGGAATCTTCTGATCGTCGAAGCCCGATGCGTCGCCGATGATGGAGCCGGTGATGTGTTTGATGCCCTGCTGCGCGACGAGATCCGCGAGGCGGTTCATGGGTGCCGACGGCCCGCCGGGGAGAAATTTTCCCGACAGCGCCGGATCGCCGTCGCCGCGCAGATACAGATTTCCACTGAGCGTTCCATCGGGCCCGACCGCTGCATCGCGCAGCGCGTCGGTGCTGAACTGATACTCGGGCCCGAACCGCTCGAAGGCAATTGCACTGGTGAGCAGCTTCATGGTGGACGCAGGAAGCATCCCCTCGCCCGGATTCAGCGCGTAGAGCGTATCACCGCGCGTTAGGGAAACGACCATCGCGCCCCAGCTGCCGCCACGCGTGCGGCCGATGAGCCCCGCGAGCGAAGAAGCCAGATCTCCGGACGAGCGTGGCGCGCTGTACCGCACCGCCGGCACCGCGGGCGGCCTGTTCCTGCTCGGCCGCCGCGCGCGGCGGGAGGTGGTTGTCTTTTTCCTTGTCTGGGATTCGACGATCGTGGGAGCGGTGCCGAAAACGGCGAGCGCGACGAGCAGAGCAATGCGGATTCTTCGAGAGAACATCTTCAGTCGTTGAACGTTCGGGACGTCACTTCCCTGGGGAGGGCGGCAGTCAACCTGTGGCGAGAACGGTGCCACAGCGCGTTGTGCGGCCAGCGAATGTGTGCGGTGGTGTTCGCTTGGAATATACTCCGGGGTTGCGTATTTTCCGTCGCAAGAGGCCTGCACTCCAACGCATCCGAGGTCACCGATGGCGCAACAGCCGCACAATTTTCTGCGTGAAGGCGTGATCACTGGTTTCATCGGAGCGACGACGATTGCGATCTGGTTCCTCATCGTCGACACGATCGCCCGCCATCCGTTCTACACGCCGATCTTCCTGGGGAAAGGGGTCGTGAGCGTCCTCGGCAAGAACATGATGGGCGATACGGATTTCACCCACGTGCTCGGCTACACCGTTTTCCACTACGTCGCGTTCTTCATCGTCGGCATCATCCTGACGGTGATCGTCCACCAGGCGCAGCGTACGCCGGGAATCCTGGCCGGACTTCTGGTCGCCTTCGTGATGATGACGCTCGGCTTCTACATGATTGCGGCGGTGTTCACGCACTCAGCGCTTGGCGAGCTTTCGTGGGTACAGATCTTCATCGCCAATCTGCTGGCCGCGTCGGTGATGCTTGGTTATCTGTGGCGCCGACATCCGGGCCTGACCACTCAGCTGCGTCAGGCGCTCGAGGGACGCGACGCCGACTAGGCGGCCGACGGCTTCCAGTCCACCTGCGCGCCCGCGGTCGAGTCCTCGCCGCGGGCGTTCCACTTGAAGAACACCACGCTCATGATGACGGCGAAGATCAATCCGCCGGGGATCCACATGATGAGCGCGCCAAGCAGCTGGTCCTCGAGCGGAGTGATTGGCAGGACGCGCGGAGTGGCTGCGTACGCGGGGTAAAGGATGTGATCGGCCATCGCGATGTAGATGGCGACGATCGACATCGGCAGGCTCAGCAAAAAGCTGTAGAGAATCTGCCCCGGATACGCGAGCCGCGGGAGCTCAGGGAGCTGACTCAGGAGCGGCCACCACATCAAGACCGCCGCTGCCATGAACATCAGGTGCTCTATGATGTGCAGGCCATGGTGCGCCATCGCCGCGTTGTAGAACACCGGCAGGTGCCAGCCGGCGATGGCAACATTGAACACCACGAAGCAGATTGGCGCGCGGGTAAAGAACCGCGCGGCCGGCGCGACAAAGCGATTTGAGAGAACGGGGCGCAGCATCCAGCCCGGCGTGCCGGCCAGCAGCAGCGGCGGGACAGCGAAGGTGAGCAGGAGATGCTGCACCATGTGGGCGCTGAAGAGATAATCGTCGCTCAGGTCGTGGAGCGGGCCGTTGAGCGAGGCGAGCATCACCATCAGACCGCTGATGAAAAAGACTTTTTGCGCGACGGTCGGGCGGCGATCCAGCCGGTAACACGCCCAGATGTAGAGTGCCCCCAGCGCCGCGATTCCGATGACCGTGCTCGGGTGAATCGACCATCGCCACCAGCTCAGATTGGCGATGGGATGCAGCAGCGCCAGGTACAACATGACTACATGACTTTGATGAAGAGATGTCCGAACAGGAACATCAGCGCGATGAGCGTGAGCCCCGCGATCAGGAGTGGTCCGGTGAAGAGGACTCTGAACAGCCGGTGATCGTACTTGAGGTGCATGTAGAACATTACGACGATGGCGAACTTGAGCGCCGACAGCGCCAGCAGCGTGGGCACGAATCCGCGCGATGCAACGAATGACGGTATGTAATAGGCCCAGACCTCACCGACCGTGATCAGGGTCAGAATCAGCGCGACTTTCCAATAGGTCGACCAGGTCGGGTGCGCGTGCTCGACCTCGCCGTGCGGGGCGTGTAGCTGCGCCTCGGCGGAGTCGGGAAGGTTGGTCATGCTCGCGTGGGTGTCCATCGTTGCGCCGTTACTTGATGAGGTAAACGAGAGTGAAAATCACGATCCACACGACGTCGACGAAGTGCCAGTACAGCGCCGATATGTCGACGAGCAGAGAGTCCTTCGAGGTCAGACCTCGGCGGTAATCGATTGCCAGCAGCGTCACGAGCCACAGGACACCGGCGGTGACGTGCGCGCCGTGAAAACCCGTGAGGGTGAAGAAGGTCGAGCCGAACAGGTTTTTACGAATCGTCAGGCCTTCGTGCACGAATGACGTGAACTCGAATGCCTGGAAGCCGAGGAAGGTGGTTCCGGCGATTGCGGTCATCCACAGCCACAGCTTGGAGCTCCCGAGGATACGCTCGCCGCGGGTGCGCTTGGGGAGCTCCTTGTTCTGCACGGCAGCGAGCGCGAGCACCATGAAGAGCGACGACATCAGCAGCACGAAGGTCGAGGCCGACGTCACCGGAATGTTCAGGATCGGCTTGAACACCTGCCCCGTCGTCGGGTCGGTCCACGCTTCATGCGGAAGCGGGCCGACGACGCTGCGACCTTTGTAGATCAGGTACGTCGAGATCAGCGACACGAACAGCATGCATTCGGAGCCGATGAACGCCCAGATCGCCACCTTCCGGCTGTCGAGGCCAAGGGTGGTGTAGTGGTGGTGGGCTGGCGCGCTGGTGTGAACCACGGTTGCGGACATTCTAGTGGTGCTCCGGCTCGAGCGGGCTCAGCAGCCAGCTGTAAAGAGAGAAGATCATCACCGCCGCGCCGACGGCGATGAGGGCTTTGGTCCAGATCAGGCCACTGAACATGATCACCATGCCCAGCGCGACGAACAGCGGCTTTATGGTGCCGTAAGGAATCACAATGCCAAGCTCGTGCGGCGTCTTGCCTTCCTGGGCGTTGATGCGCGCGCTCTGCTGATCCGCTTCCTTGCCTTCCCAAAGCGGGTACCGGCTGGTGACGTTGGGGATCTTGGCAAAGTTGTATTCGGGCGGTGGGCTGGGAATCGTCCACTCCAGAGTGCCGGCGCCCCACGGATTGGATCCCGCGATCTCGCCGCTCTTTCTGCTCTTGAAGAAGTTGTAGATGAAGAAGAGCATCGCGATCGGGAAGATCATCGCGCCGGTGGTGGACATCGCGTTGAACAGATCCCAGCCCTGGCCGGCGTCGTAGGTATAGATACGGCGCGGCATGCCAAGCATTCCCGAGAAATGCATCGGGAAGAACGTCAGGTTCATCGCGATGAACATCAGCCAGAAGTGGATCTTGCCGAGGCGCTCGTCCATCAGCCGGCCGAACATTTTCGGGTAGTAGTGGTAGATGCCGGCGAAGATCCCCATCATCGAGCCGCCGAACAGCACGTAGTGGAAGTGCGCGACGATGAAGTAGGTGTCCGTCTGCTGCAGATCGGCGGGCGGAGAAGAGTGCATGATTCCCGAAATGCCGCCGATTGTGAACAGCGCGACCAGCGAGATCCCGAACAGCATCGCGGTGGTAAACCGGAGCGCGCCCTGCGCCATCGTCGCGATCCAGTTGAAGATCTTCACGCCGGTCGGAATTGCGATCAGCATGGTAGTGAGACCGAAGAACGTATCGGCGATCGGTCCCATGCCGACTGCGAACATGTGGTGCGCCCAGACGCCGAAGCCGAGCACCGCGATCAGGATTCCCGAGTACACCATCACCGGGTATCCGAACAGCGGCTTCTTGGAGTAGACCGGGATTACTTCCGAGACGAGGCCGAACGCCGGCAGAACGAGGATGTAGACCTCGGGGTGGCCAAAGATCCAGAACAGGTGCTGCCACAAAAGGGGATCCGCGCCGGCGCTCACGGTATTGTAAAAGTTCGTCCCGAAGAACCGGTCGAACAGCACGAACACCAGCGCGATGGTGAGCACTGGAAACGCGAGCACGATCATCACCTGGACGATGAATCCCATCCAGGTGAACATCGGCATCCGCATCAGCGACATGCCGGGCGCGCGCAGATTGATGATCGTCGTAAGGAAGTTGAATCCCGCAGCGAGTGAGGACACACCGAGGATCTGGAGGCCGATCACCCAGAAATCGATGTTCAGTCCGGGCGAATAGAATTTGGATGTGAGCGGCTCATACCCGAACCAGCCGCCGTTGGGAGCGACGGAGAAGAAGATCGGGATGGTGATGAACAATCCGCCGAAGAGATATACCCAGTAGCTGAAGGCATTGAGGCGCGGGAACGCGACATCGCGCGCGCCGATTTGGAGTGGAATAAGGAAATTGAAGAACACTGCCGAGAGCGGCATGATCACGAGGAAGATCATGGTCGTCCCGTGCATCGTGAACAGCTGGTTGTAGAAGTCGGCCGAGACGAGATGCTGGTTTGGCGCGCCGAGCTGGGCGCGGATCAACAGAGCCTCGAGCCCTCCGAAGATGAAGAATCCCAGCGCGGTATAGAGGTATAGAACGCCGATGCGCTTGTGATCTACGGTTGTGAGCCAGCTCCAGAGACCGGTGTGCTCACCATTGTATTCGGCGCCGTACGCCGGGGTGGAGATTGCAGTGGTTGCCAAGTCTTGTCTCCGGTTACTTCAGTGCGGTTAGATAAGCAACAATGTCGGCGATTTGCTGGTCGGTGAGTCCGCCGGTAGCTGCTGTGACTTTATGTTTGAGAACAGGATCGTATTCGTCCATGCCGAGCGTCGGCATAAGGACATCCGGCTTCATCTTGCGCGCGTTCTTGATCCAGAGCGCGAGATAAGCAGCGGTGTTGGGGTAGCGGCCGGCGGCGATGGTGCTGCGTGAGCCGATGTGGGTGAGGTTCGGACCGAGCACACCGACCGCGATCGGATTACCGGCGACGGTGTGGCAGCCGATACACGCCGCACCCGAGAACACCTGCTTGCCGCGGGCGGCGCTGCCAGTCAAGCCAGCGGTGAATTTCAGATCGCCGGGCGGCGGCGCCTGCGGGATCGCGTACTCCGGAATCTTGTCGCGCGGATAGATGTAGCCGGGCGCGATCGCGCCGGTCGAAGCGAAGCTCGCATTGGCGCCCACGCCGTTCAAGGTCTGGGTTCCCGGATTCGCTTCAGCGCCGGTCGGCCGCGGGACCGCGGGCTGGGTACCGCCGACCGCCTGGGTTCCTGAGCTTCGCTGGGCTATCTGCGGCGCAGCTGCCTGGGCTGCCGTGCCTGGAGCAGTCGCACCGCCCGGCACTGTCACAGTTGCGCTCTGCGCTCCACCAGCCGGTGTGGGGGATGCGACGGCGCCGAAGCGAGCGGGCATCTTCTGGCCGGCGATCCACGAGGCGAATTGCTCGGGCGTTACGGTGAAGACCCTGAAGCGCATATTGGCGTGCGACGACCCGCAGTACTCGACACAGAACCCGTTCCAGACATCACCGGCGATGGTGGTGTCCGGTGTATACCAGATGTAATTGGTACGGTTGGTGACGACGTCGCGCTTGCCACCCAGCTGCGGGGTCCAGAACGAGTGGATCACGTCGGCGGAGCGGAGCCGGAAATTCACGGTGCGTCCGACCGGAAGATAGATCTCGTTGGCGGTGGTGACGCCGTAATCGGGATACTTGAACTCCCACCACCACTGGTGACCGGTGACGTCGATGTTCAGCGAGCCGGGCGCCGCCTGCGCCTGGGTGATGAAAATCGTGCGCACCGTCGGGACCGCAATGAAAACCAACAGAACCGCCGGAATCAGAGTCCACGCGATCTCGAGCTTGGTATTGCCGTGGGTCTGCGGGGGAGTCGGCTGATTTTCGCGGCGGCGATACTTGAAGACGACGTATAAGAGAACCGCTTCGACGAGGATGAACGCGATGGTGCCCAGCAGAAGCAGACGGTCCCAGAGGAAATCGATCTCGCGCCCGAAATCGGAATGCGGAGTTAGGGTGCTATTGGGATGCGCTTCGTTGCAGGACACCGCCGCTACTACGAGCGCGACGACCAGTGCGTAGGATGCAAGCCGCCGCAGGCGGTCAGAACCTTTCATGCGCAGGGAATCCTGTTTCTCGTCGTGTTGGAACATCGCGCCTGGACGGGTGCGATGCTGAAATCTGCTCAGGATGAAGCACGTACAAGCTAACCTTACCCGGTTTGGAGTGGGAGGGCAGAGGGCTCGCTCCTCACTTGACGTCCGGGATGATACGGAGGCTATTCCGCTTTGCGCGGCGACGTCATCGCTTCCGGATTGAGCAGACGGTCGAGCTGATCGCGCGTCATCAGACCGCGCTCGCAAACGAGATCGTAGACATCACGACCGGTTTCCAGCGCTTCTTTCGCCAAATCGGTCGTCGTCTCGTAGCCGAGCGTCGGCACAAGCGCGGTGATCACGCCGACCGATTCCTCGACGAACTTTTGCATTCGCTCGCGATTGGCGGTGATACCTTCGACGCAGCGCTCCTGAAGAATCTTGCACGCGCGGGTGAGGTTGGTCATCCCGCCGAGCAGCCGGAACGCGATGATCGGCTCGAACACGTTGAGCTGCAGCTGGCCGGCTTCGGCGGCCAGCGTGACGGTGACGTCGCCACCGATGATGTCGAAGCAAACCTGGTTCACCACTTCGGGAATTACAGGATTCACCTTGCCGGGCATGATCGACGACCCGGGCTGCATCGCCGGCAGGTTGATCTCGCCGAGTCCGGCGCGCGGCCCCGAGCTTAGCAGGCGGAGATCGTTGCAGATCTTGGATAGCTTCACCGCGCACCGCTTGAGCACGCCCGACAGCTGCACGAACGCCCCGGTGTCCGCCGTCGCTTCGACCAGATCGGGCGCGGTGATGAACGGCAGCCCGGTGATGTGCTCGAGGTGCCGCCTCACGCTCTCGGCGTAGCCGGGAGGCGCATTGATCCCCGTTCCGATTGCGGTAGCGCCCATGTTGATCTCGCGGATCAAGGCCTGCGCCTCGCCGAGCCTGTCGACGTCCTCGAGGATGGTGTGGGCGAAGGCGTTGAACTCCTGCCCGAGCGTCATCGGCACTGCGTCCTGGAGCTGGGTACGTCCCATCTTGATGTACGAGCCGAACTCTTCGCCCTTGTGCAGGAACGCGGCGGCGAGCGCGATCATCGCCAGCTGCAGGTCGGAGATGCTGGTGTGCAGCGCGAGCTTTACCGCCGTCGGGTAAACGTCGTTGGTGGACTGACTGAGGTTGAGATGATTGTTGGGATGAACGACGTCGTAATCACCGCGCTGGTGTCCGAGGATCTCCAGCGCGCGGTTCGCCATGACTTCGTTGGCGTTCATGTTGGTAGAGGTGCCTGCTCCGCCCTGGATCATGTCGACGCGGAAGTGCTCGTGGTGGAGTCCTTCGCGCAGCTCGCCGGCGGCCTGTGCGATGGCGTCGACGATGCTGCGGTCGATCAGCTTCATCTCGAGGTTGGCGAGCGCGGCGGCTTCCTTCACGGTGGCGAGGGCGGCGATGAGAGTCGGGAACTCACGCAGCTCGATGCCGCTGATGCAGAAATTCTCGATCGCGCGCAGGGTCTGAATTCCGTAGAGCGCGGACGCGGGCACATCGCGATCGCCGAGCAGATCGTGCTCCCGGCGGGTCGGGCCGGCGAGATCGACACGCGGTGCGTCCGCTGCCTCGAGACGCAGCTTCCTGAATCGCGAAGGGTGTGAGGATTTCATGCGTAGCGGGAAGGTATATGGGGCCAATACCTTATTGAAGTCACGCGCCTCCGGTGTCGCTTGTGCCGACTCTCCGCTCCAATCACAGGCAGTATTCGCGCCGGTGTCTGGGACGGTGATTCGCGGGCGACATATGTGAAACTGAAGACTACCAGCTAGTAGCTGTGGGCGGAGCAGCTCGCGGCTCCGAGCGCTTATTGGATAACGGTATTCCATCCGACGCGCTGCTTTTCGTCCAACCATAGCTCGGAGCTCCCAGCCGCTCCGCCAACAGCGATTAGCTGGTAGTCTTCATTTGCAGTTCAATGTTTGAACTCCATATACCGGAGAAGTGATGCCCATCTCGAGACGAGCATTTGTTGGCGCAGCAGCGGCAGCGGCAGTCGGGTTGGATCGAAAGGCAAGTGCGGAGGTCCTCACCGCGACGTCGCCGCGCCGAACGGCCTTCGTCGGCCGGCCGGTGATCGTCTCCTCGGCAAACGGCATCCGCGGTGTCGCGCGCGCGTATGACATGATCACCCGCCAGAACGCCGATACCCTCGACGCGATCATCGCCGGCGTCAATATCCAGGAGCTCGATCCCGACGATCAATCCGTCGGACTCGGCGGCCTGCCCAACGAAGATGGCGTCGTCCAGCTCGATGCATCGTGCATGCACGGGCCGACCAGGCGCGCCGGTGCCGTCGGCGCGCTCGAGGACATCGCCACCCCATCGCTGGTCGCCAAAGCGGTGATGGACTACACCGATCACATCATGCTGGTCGGCGCGGGCGCCAAGAAGTTCGCACTCGAGATGGGGTTCAAGGAGCAGAACCTGCTTACCGAGAAGAGCCGCCGGGACTGGATGCGCTGGAAGGCGTGTCTGAATCCGTCGGATAACTGGCTGGGAAGCGGGACGGGGGATGCGGGAGGCGGGACGCGGGAGGCGGGAGCCGCTGGGCAGTCGGCAGGCGCGATCGCGTACGACAATCCGCTTCACGTCAAATTCACCACCGGCACGATCAACATGAATGCCGTGAACGCTGCCGGCGACATCTCCTCCGTGACCACCACCAGCGGCCTGTCCTGGAAGATCCCCGGACGTGTCGGAGACTCGCCGATCATCGGCGCCGGTCAGTACTGTGACAACACCGTTGGCGCGGCCGGATCGACGGGACGCGGCGAGGCGAACATCAAGGTCTGCGGCGCATTCCTCACCGTCGAATTCATGCGCCAGGGCGCATCACCCGAAGAAGCGTGCATGCGCACGATCGACCGTGTCCTGGCGATGACCGAACGGCGACTGCTCGACCCGAAAGGTCGACCGCTGTTCGACCTGCAGTTCTACGCGGTGTCGAAGGACGGTCGCTTCGGCTCGGCGAGCGCGTACGAGGGTTACCAGTACGCGGTTGCCGATGCGAGTGGTGCGCGGCTGCTGCCGATGCCCTACAAGTTCGCGCGGTCGGAGCGGCCGGCGATGCCCGAGGTCAGCTGTCGCCGAGCTTGAAGGTGCGCACGACCTCAGAGAGACGCTTCGCTTCGTCGGACAGCTCGGTTGCAGTCGAAGCGATCTCGGCGACGTTCTTGTGGTGCGCTTCGTTGGCCTCGGCAACGCTTTGGATGGCGCGCGAGAACGAGCCGCTGCCCCGTGAGAGCTCGGCGAGTCGCTGGGTCATGTCTGATATCAGCTCGTTGGACTCGCGAACGGCGATCTCGATGCGTCCGCTGAGGTCTTCACCTTCGACCGTGCCTTCTTCTACCCTACCGAGGGACTGACGGCCGGCGCGAGTCGCCTCGAGCACCTGCTCCACGGTCGCGAGCGTCCGCGCGGTTGATTCGCGCGAGTGGGTGACACTGTCGAGCATCTCCTGAACGAGGGACGTCGTCCGCTGTGCCGCCTCGGCGGAGCTCGTCGCGAGCCGGCGAACTTCGCTGGCGACCACCGCGAAGCCGTGGCCTTGCTCGCCGGCGCGGGCTGCTTCCATTGCCGCGTTCAGCGCGAGGAGCTTCGATTGACGCGCGATCTTCTGCACCAGCACCAGGAACGCACCGATCTCGTCGACCGCCTTCGACATTGCGTCGATGCCTTCCGCGCTTTCAAGGGCATCGGAGGCGAGCGACTGCAGAGAGCTGCTCGTTCTCTCGAGACGAACTCGGTTGTCGCGCGCCAGCTGACGAAGAGCCTTGTCGCGGCGCAGGCCTTCCTGGGCAGCTTCGCGCAGGTCGCCCGAGATTTCCATCAGCTTTGCTGATTCCTGAGTGACTTCCTTGATTGCTCGCTCGCGGCCGATCGCATCATCCGTCAGAGACGTCGTCGTCACCGCTGCCTCGCGCGCTGAAACCGCTGCGCTGATCGAGGTCCTCGCGATCGTCGATGCAAGCGTGTTATTGGCCTCCGCGGAGGCCTTCATGCGTCCCGCAACCGATCGCAGCTCGTTGAGCATCGATGTTGTGGAGCGACTGAGACGATCGACCGCCTGGTTCGACGCAGCCGGATTGTAGGTGCTCGAGAGGTCGCCCCGCGCAATCGCCTCGTGGGTGCGCGCGAGCTCGGCCGCCGGTCCGGTGACGTGCTGGCGGACGAAGATCAGCGCCGCGGTGATGGTTGTCGCGAGCGCCACCGCGATCCACAGGAAGGCGATTCCGAACGCCATCACGACTCCATCGACGGCGAGCACGGACTGAAGCGCGGAGGCGGGAATCAAACGGTAGATCTGCCAGAGAATCGCGCCCAGTCCGATGAGGAACACCGAGCCGAAAAGGATGCTTGTCCTGAGCGCACGGCGCTGCAAAGCGGTGAAGACGGGCTTTAGAAAGCCGGAAGCGGAGCGCGACGCGACAGGAAGCGGTGTTGCTGTCATCTCGGGGAGCAATTGTGAAGCTGCGGGTCGAGCATCCGCAGATGAAACTGCGTCGCTCAACAGCTACTTTGTACAGATGGACAACTCTGCAACACAGGACGATCCGCTTTCTCCATCCGTGGTCGCGCACGATCCAATCGCGATTCAGCGGAAGTGGCAGCGCATCTGGCAGGAGCGTGGAACGAACCACACCGACCTGCAGCGTGCGCAACGGCCGTTCTATGCTCTGATGATGTTCCCTTATCCGTCCGCCGAAGGACTCCACGTCGGGAATCTTTTTGCGTTCACGGGGAACGACATTTATGGACGATTCCAGCGGCTCATGGGACACAACGTGTTCGAGCCGCTCGGATACGACGCCTTCGGGATTCATTCGGAGAACTACGCGCTCAAAGTAGGCCAGCATCCGATGGATCTGATTCCGAAGAACATCGCGAATTTCCAGCGTCAGTTGGAGAGCGCGGGCTTGATGGTGGATTGGCGGTACCGCGTGAATACCACCGATCCCAATTACTACAAGTGGACGCAGTGGCTTTTCCTGCAGCTGTTCGAGCGGGGTCTGGCGTACAAGAAGCAGGCAGCGGTCAACTGGTGTCCCAGCTGCAAGACCGTGCTCGCCAACGAGCAGGTTGTCTCGGGCGGCGTATGCGAGCGGTGCGGCACGCCCGTCGAGCAGCGTCTGCTCGAGCAATGGTTCTTCCGCATCAGCGACTACGCGCCGCGACTGCTGGAGAATCTGGAGCACATCGATTGGTCCGAAACCACCAAGACCGCGCAGCGAAACTGGATCGGCAAATCGGACGGCGCCGAGATCGCGTTCGAGACGAAGCAAGTGGGGGGCGGCGATTGTGAGATTCGTGTCTTCACGACCCGGCCCGACACGATCTTCGGCGCGACCTATCTGGTGCTAGCTCCCGAGCACCCGCTCGTTGAAACGCTGACGGATCCTGGCGAAAAGAAGCGCGTCGATGCGTACCGCGAGAAGACAAAGAAGCAGGACCTGGTCGCCCGAAAGACGAGCACCGAAAAGACGGGCGTCTTCACCGGGTCGTACGCGATCAATCCGGCGACGAACAAAGAAATTCCCATCTGGATCTCGGACTACGTGCTGATGGAGTACGGCACCGGCGCGATCATGGGGGTGCCGGGGCACGACGCGCGCGACTTCGAGTTCGCGACGAAGTTCGAGCTGCCGATCGTGAGGGTCGTGTGCGGCGAGCGCGAGGATGCCAACACCCCACTGCACGAAGCTTTCACGGAATGCGAGTCGGGTACCCTGGTAAACTCGGGAGTGTTCGACGGCTTCACCGTCGATTCGGGCAAGAAGGCAATCGTTGAGATGCTGGCCAAGGCAGGATCGGCCAAGCCGGTGGTGCATTACCGGCTCCACGACTGGTGCATCTCGCGCCAGCGCTACTGGGGCCCGCCGATCCCGATCATTTACTGCGACAAGTGCGGCACGGTGCCGGTCCCCGAAAAGGATCTGCCGGTGATGCTGCCGTTCATCGAGGATTTCAAGCCCGATGATTCGGGAGTGTCGCCGCTGGCGCGTCACAAGGAGTGGTACGAGGTCGATTGCCCGAAGTGTGGGGCGACGGGGCGGCGTGAGACCGACGTGTCCGACACTTTCCTAGACAGCGCCTGGTACTTTCTGCGGTATCCGAGCGTCGGGCGCGACGATGTGCCGTTCGATCCGGCGATCACCAAGAAGTGGCTGCCGGTGAACTCCTATATCGGCGGGAACGAGCACGCCGTGCTGCACCTGCTGTACTCGCGGTTTATCACGATGGTACTGCACGACGCCGGACGGCTCGACTTCGAGGAGCCGTTCACGAAGTTCCGCGCCCACGGTCACATCATTCGCGAGGGCGCGAAGATGTCGAAGACCCAGGGCAACATCGTGAATCCCGACGAGTACATCGAGACGTCGGGTGCCGATGCGTTCCGCACTTACCTCATGTTCCTCGGTCCCTACGAGCAGGGAGGCGATTTCCGGGACGCGAGCATCTCGGGCACACGACGGTTCCTCGACCGCCTGTTCGCCTCGGTGCAGGGCATGTCGTCAGACGGAACGGCCGACCCGGCGGTGATGCGCAAGCTGCACCAAACCATCCGCAAGGTCAGCGAGGACATCCCGCGTCTCAGCTACAACACCGCGGTCGCAGCGATGATGGAGTACATGAACGCTCTGCGAAAGGGGGAGCGCACTCCGCACCGCGACGAAGTGCTGCCGCTGATTCCACTGGTGTCGCCGTTCGCCCCGCACCTCGCCGAAGAGTTGTGGGAACAAACCGGCGGCAGCGGCAGCGTGTTCGACTCGGCGTGGCCGAGCTACGATCCGCGTTTAGCTGCCGACGACACGATCGAGCTGGTGGTGCAGGTGAACGGGAAGCTGCGTGGGCGGCTGATGGTAGCGCCGGACATCGAGGAAAAGGATGCGCTCGCCGCGGCGCTCGCGGATCCGACGGTGGCGAAGTTTGTCAGCGGTCAGGTGAAGAAGGTGATCTTCAGAGCGGGGCGGCTGATAAACATCGTCGCGTAAGGAGTGGAAAAAACTGGGCTGGGATCAACGCGCGGCTCTGGATAACGCGTTGCGGGTTGCCGGTAGCACCGTGGCCGGTTGCCGGCGAACCACGCTGCCGACGCGTTACGTGGGCCTGAAGGAAAAGCAGTTGATTTTACCGTAGTCGCGCCCCGACACGTCGCGAACGCAGTTTACCGGCAACCGGCCACGGTGCTACCCACAACCCGCAACGCGTTATCCCAGAATGCCAGTAGACTCCGGCGCGCACGGCCAGTCCTACTCGTACAAGTTGCTCCGATCCGCCCCCGCCAGCTCCACGAGAAATCCTCCGATCCTCTCCGTCACCGCTTGTAAAAACCGTTCGCCCTTTTCGCGCGTCGCCGCGAACGGGTTCCCGGTGCCGGTGTCGTCGGTGACCTTGGTCCACTGGCGCGGCGCCCACGCCCAGCCGTCGCGGAGGCCGGCGATGCGGAATTTTCTGGCTTTGCCCGGCCCGGCTTCCGACAACGGCCTGATCAGATCGGGCTGCATCACCATCATCAGGCTCGTCTCCAGCTCGCCGGCGTGATCGCCGGGCTCGTCGAAGAAATCGGCGGATTTCACGCACGTCCACCAGTTTATCGAGCAGATGAACAGATCGAGCTTCGGCTGCAGCTCGCGAATCATTTGCTTGAAATCGTTCCCGCCGTGACTGTTCAGAATGAGCAGCTTCCTGATTCCGTAACCGGCGAGCGCAGTCGCCAGATCGCTGAGCACCGCGAACTGCGTCGAGGGATTCATGTTGAGCGTGAGCCGCAGATCCAGCTGGCCGGTGTTGACACCGAACGGGACGTTCGGCAGGACGATCACCTTCGCGCCCTTCTTCCAGGCGAATTCCGCCGCGCGCTCGGCGACGGCTGCGCTCTCGAAATTATCCGTCGCGTAAGGGAGATGGAGATTGTGGGGCTCGGTGGCTCCCCAGGGGAGGATCGCGACCTCGAAAGCGGTTTCCTTCACCGACTTCCAGTTCGTTTCGGCGAGAATGTATGGGCGTGGAGGCATCAAGGATGGTAGCAAAATCCTGTGGCGCTGCACCAGAGCGCGCCACGTACTGAAGCTATCGGGAAATTCCTGCTTGCGTGATCAGCCGTTGGCGCAAAACATTCCGCATCGCGCACAATTCCGTGGACCGCCGGAGGACCGCCAATGTCTCGCACCCGCTCCCCGCTGTCGATAGCCACAGTCGTGGTTGCCCTCGCATCGATGACGGCATGCTTCGGAGGTGACGGCAGGATGATGCGCAACGGCGACGATGTAGTGATGGCCGGTGGCTCGCCGTTCGTCCGGGCGCTCGACAGCGTGCCCGGTGACGCGATCCTTTTCGGCGGCGACACCAGGTTTGACGGAACCGCTGGCGGCGATTATCTGGGAGCCGGAGGGAATCAGACGATCGCCGGCCACGTCCATGGATCGGTGCGCGCGGCGGGCGGTGAGATACACGTTACCGCCGGCGTCGACCGCAACGCGACCATCGCCGGCGGAGACGTCAGCCTCGATTCAGCTGGAGTGGTCAGCGGCAATGCTTATATCACCGGCGGCAACGTAACCATCACCGGAACCGTGCGCGGCGGACTGCTCGCGTCGGGCGGCAACGTGACCATCAACGGTCCGATTGGCCGAGACGTCGAGGTCGCCGCGGGCGGCTTGACTCTCGGTCCGCGCGCGCAGATCGCGGGCAGCCTTCGCTATCGCGTCGACAAGAGCAAAGTCAGAATCGATCCCGCCGCCAAGGTCGCGGGGACCATCACCGCGCTTCCTCCGCGAGAGAAGGGCGGCCTGCGCGGGCTGCTCTGGCTGCTCGGCTTCGTGATCGCCGGCGTGATCGTGGTCGCGATCTTCCCGCGTTTCATGATGGAATCGGCCGAAACGCTTTACCAGCGGCCGGTGCGCACGGGGCTGGCTGGCCTGGCGTGGGCGTGCCTCCTGCCGCCGCTCGCCATCATCGCCGCGGTCACCTTCATAGGACTCCCACTCGCCATCGTCGCGATGGCCGCATGGTTCGCCATCGTCTTCATGGGCGATTTGCCGGTGGCTCTCTGGCTGGGCAAGAAAATCCTGGGCGATCGCGCGAAACCGGGTCGCAGTGGCGCGATCTACAGCGCGCTCGTCGGAGGAGTGATCATCGCGATCGTCGGATTGATTCCCGTACTCGGACCGATCGTGACCATCATCGTCGCGATCTTCGGCGCCGGAGCGATGGTGCTGCGCCTGAGATCGGCGCCACGGGGAGTGGCGCCGGAGTACGCGATCTAGATCAGCTTGCCGATCCAGCCACCGACGAAGTAGCCGACCGCAGCGACTCCGACTCCAACGACGAACATGTCGAGTCCGGAGCGGAACGCGCTGCGGCCGGTGAACACCGACCGCGCGGCGCCAACAAGGAAGTGTGAGAGCATGGAGATCGTGAACGAGATCACGATCGCTGTCGTGCCGTGCCACACCAGGAACGGAAACACGGGAATCGCGGCGCCGAATGCTGTCGCCATGCCCGTCAGCCACCCCTCGCGGAGCGGCGACATGCCGAGCTCACCGATCTTGAGCTCCTCCTGGACCTGTTCCTTCAACATCAGCGCGGGATCCGCCATGATCTGGGTCGCCAGCGAATGCGCCGACTCGCGATCCATGCCTTTCGCTTCGTAGATCACCGCCAGCTCGTCGCGCTCGATCTCGGGCATGAGCTCGACTTCGGTTTTCTCCATCGAGATCTCGTAGTCGTAAACCTCGCGCTCACTCTTGCTCGCGAGATAGCCGCTCGAGCCCATAGACAACGCATCGGCAATCAGGCCCGCGACGCCGGCGACGACTACCGCCTGGTGCGGGTTCGCCGCCGACGCGCCGATCACACCCGCCACCAAACCGAAGTTGGCGGTGAGGCCGTCGTTGAATCCGTACACGACGTTGCGGAGGAATCCGCCCGACTCGGTCTTGTGCCATGGCTCGGCGCCCTTGCCCGCGATCTCGCCGAGAGTGGTGGCGTGGTCGGCGGATTCGCGCGCGAGCAGCAGCGCCTCGGCGCCGCCCGGCGCTCCGCGGGGAGTCTCGCGGTGCATGTCGAGATACGCTTTGACCTCGCGACCCTCTTCCTCGAGCAGCATCGGCAGGAGGAAACCCGGACCGAACCAGCGGCCCAGGGCCGCCAGGAGTCGTGCGCGACCGCTGGGCCGGAACTTCGGCGGCGGATGGCCGTGCTGACTAAGGAGTTCTGCCCAGACGACTACGTGACGGTCTTCGACATCCGCGAGCCGGGAATAGACGTCCTTCTTTTTCGGATCGGGCTCGGCGTCGGCGAGCAGGCGGTACAGGTACGCGGCGTCGGCTTCGTCCTGCCAGTGGTGCTCGAACGAATGGACATCGATCGTGCGGTTGCCGGGCGGCGCCTCGCGGGGCTCGAGCGTCGTGGACATTACTCAATATCGCCGTGCCGGGCCGCTTTTGCACCCATTTGGGCAACCCTGCAACAGGCATCGATGTCCTACTTCACAGAACACGATATGGAGATCACATGAAAGCGTTACTGCTAGTTTCCGGCGTGGCGCTCGCTGCGTCGGGCCTCGGTGCCCAGGTTGCGCCCGCCAAGAAAGACTCTGCGTGCACCACCTATCCCGGCGGCCGCGTCGAGTGCCGTCTTTACATCGGCCCCGGTGATTCTATCCGATCCCGGCGCCTCCTTTACACCGTCGATTCGGCGATGTCCAAGCGCGCGGCGCTCGGGATCGAAGTCCGTTCCACCGGCAGCAAGCGCGACACCCTCGGCGTCTTTGTCGATGCGGTGACGCCAAAAGGCCCCGCTGAGACCGCCGGTATCATCGAGGGAGATCGACTCGTGTCGATCAACGGCGTCGATCTGAAGACTTCGGCCGCCGACACGGAAGATTCCTACACCAGCGGATTGGCGGCGCACCGACTGACCCGCGAAGTCCAGAAATTGACGCCGGGCAGCAAGGTAAATCTGCGAGTGTGGTCGAACGGCAGGATCCGCGACGTCCAGGTCACCGCCGGCAGAGCCAGCGATGTAATGCGACTTGGGAACCGCATGATGATGCCGGGCATGGGCGGGATGATGATGCGCGTGGGCGAACCTGGCGGCGCAGGAATGATGTTCGGGCCGGACATGCCGATGCTGCGTGAGCGTATGGAACCGATGATGCGCGACATGGAGCCACTGCTGCGGGAGCGACTGAGAGATCTGCCGAACAGGATTCAGATGGTGAGGCCGCTCAGCTTCAAGACCGCGGCACCGATCCGGATTGTCGTACCCGGGCCCTTCGTAAGGATCTAACAGCACTGAAGCTGGCAGCCCCAAGCTTTACAGCAGCTACGCTGACAGCCTTTTCTTTGCGTAACGTTCGCGGCGCTTCGGTTGCATCTAACAGTACGGAAGCACGGAGCCGTTAGCTGCTGAGCAGCTGTGCTGAGAGCTCTCGGGACGCGTCGCGTCTCGACGTCTGGCTTGTGGGTGGGGCGGGACCGCGGTCAACCGCGGATTTGGGCGGGACCAACTGCGGACCCGGACGACGAGACGCGATGCTTCCCGAGAACTCTCAGCGTAGCAGCTCTCAAGCTATCGGCTCCGTGCTTTCTTTCATGTGGTGGCTCGTCGAAACGCCCAGGTCTCAGAAGCCGAGATTTTAAGGGGGACTACCGCGCCAACAACTCAGCCCGCTCGAGCTGCACAAGCGCAGCTTTCTGGGGCTGGAATTGTTTAGCGAGCTCTTCGGTTTTGGAATGCCAGCGCGTCTCGAGTGAGCTGGCGACGCCATGAACGTGCGCCGCGGCGACATCCGGAACGGGCAGCCCCATCGCGGTTGGCTGGGGCTGCCCGTTCTCGACGTCAGCGCATGAAAAGCTGGGTGGATGCTTTGGATCCACGCTGGCGTAGCCAATCCTGGGCAGCACTTCGGCGGCGAGCAGGGTCAGTCCGCCAAGAATGATGAACAGAGAGACGACGTGCATCCGCGGCAGCCGGTAGCGCCACGTCGTGAACGCCACCCAGATGCCGCCGATTACGATCATCAGCTCGACGCCCAGGAATCCAAATAACCCTGATCCGCACTCGCGCTCGTAGGGCCAGAGCGCCAGCGCTATGCCGAGCGCGGCGACCAGAACGAGACGGGCGGCGCCGCTGAACATCGCCGCGCGCTGCTGCGTTCGTTCCTGGGCGCGCCGCTCCTCCTCGCTTTGCATTTTCTTGAAAGCGCGTGAAGGCTCGGGCGGTAGCCCTTCGAACTCCCGCTCGATCTTTTTTAATTGAGTTGACCAGTCGTCTTGTGCCACTGACGCTCCCTGCCTGGGAGGGTTGTCCCTTACCTTTCTGACTCCGAAGCCTCGCCGTGGGCAACGAAAATGACTTCAGACGAGCTGGATAAGGTCCGCCTCGACAAATGGTTGTGGGCAGCGCGGTTCTTCAAAACCCGCGCGATTGCAGCGACTGCGATCGAGACCGGCAAAGTCGAGGTCAATGGCGAGCGCGCCAAGCGCGCGAAGCAATTGCAGGTCGGCGACTCGCTGCGCATCCGCCTCGGGCCGTACCATCACATCGTGACGGTGCGTGGGCTTTCAGAGATCCGTGGCCCCGCGGCCGTGGCGTCGAAGCTGTACGAGGAGACAGCCGAGAGCATCAAGGCCCGCGAGGCGATGGCGGCGCAGGTCAAGGCAGCGGCTGCGGGGTCCAGCTACGAGAAGGGGCGGCCGACCAAGAAGGACCGGCGGGATATTGAGCGGCTGCGGAGGGGAGACCGATACTGAGTCGGGAGGACTGCCCGTGCGGGCGGGGCTGTACTGGCGATCTGGGATAACGCGTTGCGGGTGGCCGGTAGCACCGTTGCCGGTTGCCGGTGAACAACGCTGCCGACGTTTCAGGTGGCCTTAACGGAAAGCAGTTGATTTTACCGTATGCGCGCTCCGAGACGTCGGCAGCGCAGTTGACCGGCAACCCGCCACGGTGCTACCGGCCACCCGCAACGCGTTATACCAGAATGCGAGTAGTACCCAGCCCTAGAGCCAGTCCCAGTCCTAGAACTCGATCTGCGCCCCGAGCTCCACCACCCGATTGGGCGGGATGCCGTAAAAGGCGGTGGCGGATCGCGAGTTTCTCGACATGAAGACGAACAGCTTCTTTCGCCAGGTCGAGAGTGGACTGGTGCCCGTCGGTATCAGCTGTTCTCGACCCAGGTAGTACGTCGTCTCGAGCGGCTTGGCCTCGAGACCGGCCGAACGGGCTTCCTCGAGAATCTTCGGCACCTTGGTTGATTCCATGAAGCCGTAGCGGGCTCTGATGCGGAAAAATCCCTGCCCCAGCGACTCGACGGTGATGCGATGATCGTTCGGGATTTCCGGCACTTCTTCGGACAGCACGGAGAGCAGTACCACTTTCTCATGCAGAACCTTGTTGTGCTTGAGATGGTGCAGCAGCACCACCGGTGCGCCCTCCGGCTCGCGGGTCATGAAGACAGCGACGCCCGGCACGCGCACGGTCTTCCGGCTCTTCAGGTCGGCAAGCAGCATGTCCATCGGCAGCATGCCGCTCCGCATCAGCTGCTGCACGATGTCGCGGCCGCGGTTCCACGTCGTCATCAGGATGAAAATTCCCGCCGCGATTGCGAGTGGCACCCAGCCGCCATCCTTGATCTTCAAGACGTTGGCTCCGAAGAACGCGCCGTCGATGATCAGAAATGGTCCGACCAGCGCGATGGTGCGGAGCCTGTTCCAGTTCCACCAGGTTCTGGCCACCACGTACATGAGGCACGTGGTCATCAGGAACGTCCCGGTCACCGCGATGCCGTACGCGGCGCCGAGGGCGGTTGACGATCTGAATCCAAGCACCACCAGCAGGCAGAAGATCATCAACGAGTTGTTGACTTCGGGGATGTAGATCTGGCCCGCTTCAGATTTCGAGGTGTGGACGATCGTGACGCGGGGGCTGTACCCGAGCTGCACGCACTGCTGGGTGAGCGAGAAGGCTCCCGAGATCATCGCCTGCGACGCGATAATCGCAGCCAGGGTGGCGAGCGCGATGAGCGGATAAAGCAGCGCGCGTGGCGCCAGCAGATAGAAAGGGTTCGCCGCGGACGCCGGGTCGTGCAGAATCAGCGCGCCCTGACCGAAGTAGTTCAGAATCAACGCGGGCAGGACGCAGCCGAACCACGCGATCCGGATCGACCGCTTGCCGAAGTGACCCATGTCGGCGTAGAGCGCTTCCGCTCCGGTGACGGCGAGCACGACGGCGCCGAGCACCACGAACGAATGCGTCCCATGGCTGTTGAAGAAAGTCAGCGCGTACCACGGATTCACAGCCCAGAGGATTCTCGGCTCCTTTCCGATTTCTGCGGCGCCAAGCAGCGCGATCGAAATGAACCAAAGCAGTGTGATGGGTCCGAAAACCCGTCCAACCTTCGCGGTGCCTTTCTTCTGGAAGAAGAACAGCGCGAAGATGATCAGCACCGTGAGCGGGATGGCGAACTTGCCGAGGAATGGCTGGATCACACCGAGTCCTTCGGTGGCGCTCAAGACCGAAATTGCCGGCGTGATGACTCCATCGCCGTACAGCAGCGCCGCGCCGATGAGGCCAATTCCGGTGATGATGATCTTGGTGTGTCGATCGCTGTCGCGATGGAGTCGCTGCAGCACCAGCGCGACCAGCGCGAGAATGCCGCCTTCCCCGCGGTTGTCGGCGCGCATCACGAACACGATGTACTTGATGCTGACGACGGCAATGAGCGACCAGAGAATCAACGAGAGCACGCCGTAGACGTTGATCTCGGTGGCGGCCAGCTTGTATTCGGGCTTGAAGCATTCTCGCAGTGCGTAAAGCGGACTGGTGCCGATGTCGCCGTAGACGACACCGAGCGCGAGAAGAGTCAGTTTTGCGAGACGGCGGCCGGTCGGACGAGCCTGGCGATTAGTGCTGATTTGCGCGACCTAATAGAGGAGTTCTGTCCGCCCAGTGTCTCGGGCGACCCCGGAATTTCCGCAAGCGCCGGAGCCTTTGCAAGGCCGGTACCTCAGCCAGAAAACGGACGCTTAACGGGGCATGCCGCTTGCCTTAATAGAGGGCAAACGCAGCTAAAACCATGGAGGCCCCAAATGAAGGACCTAAACGACAGAGGGTTGGAGAACCAGGTCAAAGGCACCGCCAAAGAGATGAAGGGACAAGTCCGTGGCGACCTGGGCGATGCGACCGACAACACGAGCGAGCACATCAAGGGGCGCGCTGAAGAGATGAAGGGCAAGGTACAGAAAAACTTCGGTAAAGCCGAACGCGACGCCGACCCCGATAACGACTAACCCCAGAGCATGAAAAAACGCCGGTGCTCATCAGCACCGGCGTTTTGTTTTTTACGGTCGTCGTGGTTTTAATAGGGTTGGTTACCGGGCGGCCCGCCCCGCACGCCGTTGCCACCGCGCGCGGACGAGTCCCTCCCCCGGCGCTCGGCGAGGTCCTTGCGCGCAGCTTCGCGCATCCGATCGAGCTTCTTCTGCTGGTCGGCGTCGAGAAGCTTCTTGATCTGCGAGTGCGTGCTGTCGCTGACTTCGCGCGCGAGTACGGCAATCGAGTCGAGCTGCGGTTGCACCGGCTTGTAAAGCGCGATGATCTGCCGGTGACGCTGCTCGATCAGCGAATCGATCGACGTCTGCTGCTTCGGCGTCAGCTTGAGCTCCTCGGCCATGCGCTGCCGGTATCCGCGGGAGCCGCGGTCACCATGACCATGCTTCGCATCCATGACGCGGTCGGCAGTGAAGCCGAGGGCGCCACCGGCCACGAATGCGCCGAGCAGAAACATCAATGCGTAACCCTTGGAGCGTTCCATCGATTCCTCAGTGAGACAGGACGTAGCGGAACGTCGCTTCCCGTTGCGACGAGCCATCATGCGGAGCGGTGACGACCTGCACCGCACCGGGCAGGAAATCGGACGCCAGGGGCTCGGTCATCGCCTCGTAGCTTGTGCGCATATCCTCATCCTTCTGGCGTGACCATATCACGCCGGCCGCAGCGAAGAGGAGCGCTGCCGCAGCGAGGCCCGGACCCGCCCAGCTGGCAAGATCCGACCACCAATTCACGGGAATAACAGCCGCCGCTTCGTGCTCCCTGACATAGGCGAGAATGCGGGACTGGAGGCCGTCCCAATACGCGCCTTCGGCAGGCGGTGCATAGACGTCACGCAGCACTGCCGCGATCCGTGCGTCGCCTTCGTTGTCGTCGAGTCGCAAATTGGTTCGATCTTCCATCGCTACTCCTTCAGGTTCCCCAACAATACCCGCAGCTTCTGCCGCGCGTGGTGCAAATCCGAGCGGGCGGTGCCGCCCGGGATCCCCAACATCTCGCCGATCTCCGCGTGCGTAAAGCCCTCGATGTCGTGGAGGACTATCACCGAACGCGCGCGCTCCGGAAGCTCCGCCAGTGCCGCGACGAGCCTCCGCCGCAGCTCTTCACTCTCCGCTGGATCTCGAAACGTGGCCGGAATCGAATCAGAGAGCTCCTCGGCGTTTCGCACCTTTCGTCGCCGGGCCAGATCGAGTGCCGCGTTGGCGACGATACGATTCAGCCATGCTCCGAAAGCCTGCGACGGGTCGAACCGGTCCAGCGCCTGATGCGCGCGCAGAAAACCTTCCTGCACCGCATCCTCGGCATCCTCGTGCGTCATCACGATCGACCGCGCTACGATGTAGGCGCGCCGCTGGTGAAGACGCACGAGCCCGGCGAACCCCCGCTCGTCTCCCCGTTTGGCGAGACTTACGAGCTCTCTTTCCTCATCAGAAATACGTATGGCTGGGTTGGACTGTTGGGGGCCGGACAAGGGCGTTGGGAAGGGGTCCTGGCCATAAGATACGGCCGGAGTCCCTGTGCTGGTGTCGTCAGCTCCCGGGGCGGCCAAAGCGCGCTCCTAGTGGACCGGTCCCATCGCGCCGCGCGCCCGCCCCGTCCTGAACAGCAGCAGCAACGGCAGGCCGAAAACAAGCACCAGACCGCTGTACAGATAGATCTTCGAGAACGCGAGCATACTCGACTGAACCGACACCTGGCGGTCGAGAATCGCCAGCGCCTGCTGCTGCGCGGTCATGGGGTTGATCCCACGCGAAATCAAACCACGCGTAATGAGCGCCAGTCTGCTCATCGTCTCCGGATTATTGGCGCCGACGTGCTCGACGAGCACCGCTTTTTCCGCGGCGACGAATCGCGCCAGCAGCGTTGCCATCACCGCGATGCCCAGCGAGCCGCCGAGCTGTCGCATCAGGTTGAACATGCCGGTTCCCTGCGCCAGATCCTTGACCCGCAAATCCGCCATCGTCGCGTTGGTTAGAGGCACGAAGATGAGGCCCAGCCCAATCCCGCGCAGAATCAACGGCCAGAACAAATCATGCGCGCCGCTCGCCGACGTGAGATGCGACAACTTGAGCATCGACCAGAAGAACAGAAATGCCCCCGCGACCACCGTGTAGCGCGCGTCGAGGCGCATCGCGTTTCGTCCCACCACCGCCATCGTCACGGCCGACGCAATCGCGCCGGGCAGAATGATCTTCCCCGTTTGCCACGCCGTCATCTGCAACAATTGCTGCAAAAAAACCGGCAGGATGAAAACGGATCCGTATAACGCGAAGCCGAGCAGCAATCCCAGGCTCACGCCGGCGGTAAGCTGCCGGCTCTTCAGAATCCTGAAATTGATCACCGGCTCGTCGGTGGTCAGCTCGTGCCAGATCAAGGCGATGCCCGACGCGAGGGCCACTACTCCGAGCAGAGTGACAAAGCGCGAATCCCACCAGTCGTAGCGCTCGCCGCGCTCGAGCATCCACTGCAGCGACCCGACGCAAAGCGTCAGGAGAACAATGCCCACGTAGTCGATCTTTTCGGCGCGCTCCTGATGCGCTGCATCATGGACGTAGGTGACGGTAAGAATCGCCGCGATGATTCCGAGCGGCACGTTGATGTAGAAGATCCACGGCCAGTTGTAATTGTCGGTGATCCACCCGCCCAGAGTGGGTCCGAGCGTGGGTCCGACCATGACGCCGACACCGAAGATCGCCATGCCGGTACCGGCTTCCTCGGGCGGGAACGACTCGTACAATGTTGCCTGCGCCGTCGACAGCAGCGCGCCTCCGCCGATGCCCTGGATAACGCGCCAGAAAATCAGCGGCAGCAGTGAGTGCGATGCGCCGCAGAAGAACGATGCGCCGGTGAAGAGCAGGATCGAGCCGGTGAAGTAGCGCTTGCGCCCAAAGTACGCCGACAGCCATCCCGACATCGGGATGATGATGACGTTGGCGATGATGTATGCGGTCGACACCCAGGCGATCTCGTCGAGCGTCGCGCCCAGGTTTCCCATCATGTGCGGGATGGCGACATTGACGATCGACGTGTCGATCAGCTCTAGCATCGCCGCCATCGTTACGGTGGCGGCGATGATGTACTTGTGGGCGTACCGGTCTTCTGAGGATGTAATCATCCCCGAAGACCGCAGTACGGCGGTGCTCACCGGCCGGAGGTGTTGACGTGCACCACCGCGGAGAGGCCGGGACGCAGCGGATAATTTCCGGCGCACGGCTTGGTCACCGCGATGCGGACGGGAACGCGCTGGACGACCTTGGTGAAGTTGCCGGTCGCGTTGTCCGGTGGGAGCAGCGCGAACTTGGCGCCGGTCGCGCCGCTGACGCTTTCCACCTTGCCTTCACCCTTGCAGCCGCCGTAGGCATCGACCTCGAATTCCACGGGCTGGCCGGCGTGGATCTTGGCGAGCTGGGTTTCCTTGAAGTTCGCCGTCACCCAGACTCCGGTATCCGCGACGATGCTCATGAGCGGCTGACCGGCGGCGACCAGCTGGCCGACTTCGACCTGCTTGCGTGACACCTCACCCGACGCGGGCGCGGTGATGTGAGTGTAATCGAGCTGGAGCTGAGCGTTGTCCAGCGCAGCGCGGGCGGCAAGAGTGCGCGCGTTGGCGACTCTCACGCCTGCCTCGGCGGTGTTCACAGTGCCGCCCGCGGCAAGCGCCTGGCGCTCGGCGGCGAGAAGATTCGCGTGCGCGACATCGGCCGAAGCCTGTGCGGCGTCGAGCTGCTGCCTGGAGATGATCTGCTTGTTCGCCAGCTCCTTGGCGCGCGCGAGATCCGCGTCGGCCTTGTTGGCGTTGGCGCGGGCGGCTCCGATTTGCGCGTCGAGCGCAGCGCGCTGGCCGGCGGCGCTCTGTACCTGCGCCTGCGCCTGACCGGCGAAGCCACTGCCGCCGGCGGTTGCCTCGGCGGCTGCAAGATCGGCCTCAGCCTGCTGGAGACGGACGCGGTAGTCGTCGTCCTCGAGCTGAACGAGCAGCTGTCCGGCTTTGACGTGATCGTTCTCGTCGACGTTCACTGTCTTCACATACGCGCCGACTTTCGCCAGGACCGGGACGATGTGGCCGTCGATCTGGGCGTTGTCGGTCGACTCGTGAGAGCGACCGTAGCTCCATCTCTGGAAGGCCCAGATGAGAACCAAAAGTCCGACGATCGCGACGATGCCGAGAATGATCTTTTTCTTCGTCGAGGGACCTTCGGGCTCGGAAGCAGGCGAGGCGCCGTTGCGCACGACCGTTGACTCGCGGGTCTCCGTCTCCATTGCAGTAGCCATAGCTGTCCTGTTGTGCCTGGTGTGTGTGTAGAGTGTTAATCGAGCCTGATTTTCATCGCAAAGTCGTAACGCTTCCCGTCGCGCGAGCGAGCGCGACACGCGCCAGCTGGTAGAGCGTCTCCGCATCGTTGACCAGCATCCGCGAGGACGTCAGCGCCAGCGACGCGTTCACCACATCCGCATTCCCCGCGACGCCGGCATTGAAACGATCGCGCGCCTGCGCCAGCTCCTGATCCGCGAGCTGCAGCCGTTCGGTGGCGGCGGCAAGCTGCTCGCGAGCACCGTCGAGATCGATCAGCGCGCCGCGCACATCAGCGCGCGCCTGCTGCTCGACGTCGCGTTGACGGACCTCGGCTTCTCTGACCACCGACTGCTGCTCCTGCACGCGTGCTTCTCTGCGGAAGCCGTCGAAGATCGGCACCGACACCTGCAGCCCCCAGGTGTAGGTGTTGAGGAGCTTGGCGCCGTTTTTTCCAATCACACCGTCGTCGGCGACCAATCCCAGCGAAGGCAGACGCTCGGCCTTGATCGCGGAGAGGGCCTGCTTCGCGGCGCGCACGCGCTCTTCTTCGGCGACGAGGTCGGGCCGGTTGGCGAGCGCCTGGGCGACGAGCGTCGCTTCGTCGGGGATCGTTTCGACGGGCACGGTGGTCGACAGAGAATCCGTTAGCACCAGATCAGTTCCGACAGGAACTGCAAGCGCGCGCACAAGATCGAGGTGTGCATGATCGCGCGCATTGCGCGAGGAGAGCAGCGCGGCGCGGGTGGCCGCGAGCTGCGCGCGCGCGCGCGTGACGTCGAGTCCGACGCCGGTGCCGGCCTGGAGCTGGGACTGGGCGATTCTCAGAAGGTCGGTGGCGAGGAGCGTGTCCGCCTGGCGCGCGCGCAGATCGGCGTCTGCGCGCATCGCTCTCACGTAGGCGTTGGTAGCGGTCGTCGCCGCCTGCTCGGCGGTCGCCTCGGCGTCGGCGTTGGAAGACCGAGCGGCGGCCTGAGCGGAGCGGACGCGTCCGATGGCGGCGAAGTCGAGCAGGTTCTGCTGGACTCTGCCGCGCACGTCGAGAGTGTTCACGGGACCTTCCACCTGACCCTGCGGATCGAAGAGCGGTGGGACGCCGGGCTGCGACGGGAAATCGATGCCCAGGGTCGAAGTGTTGAAGGTGCGTCCGGCCTCCTGCACGTAGCTGCTGATGTTGGGCAGCAGGTCGGCGCGCCGCTCCCGCACCCGCGCCTGTGCTTCATCGGCGCGGAAGCGCGCGCCCTGGGCGAGCGCGCTCTGGCGCGCGGCGAGACGTGCGGCATCGCCAAGGCTCAGGCGTACGACGCCGCCTGGCTGGGAGATCGCCGCGGGCGACGAATCGGGTGTCTGCGCGACAGCGGAGCTGGTCGCGAGCGCAAGAGTGGCAACCGACGCGACGAAGCGCGTCGCGCGAGGGAAAATCTCAGTCATGTTGGAGTGGAATGAACTGAACGTCGTCGAGGGGAGCGCCGTCGGCCTGCGCGCAGGCGCCGCCGGAATTGGCGAGGGAGTGCAGATAGAAGTGGGCCAGCTCCTGGAAAACGTCCTCTTCTTTCTTGTGGCAAAGAAGAGGCACGCCGGTTTGCTTGTCGCTCCAGATCCCGTTCATGACGGTGAGGGCGACGAGCATTCGCGCGGCGGTAACGGGGTCTACGTCCCGGAACTCACCGGTTTCGACGCCGCGTTTGATGATACCGCTCAGGAGCCGGAGTCCGCGGGTGACGACTTCGTCGGCGTAGAACTTGGCGAGGTCGGGGAATTGGTGGAGCTCGCCGAGCACCAGGCGATGGATGGTGCCGAAGACGGGGGAGCGGACGAACTTCCAGTAGCCGCGCATGGCGGCGCAGAGCTGTTCGGTCGGGGTGCCGCCGGAGATGGTGCGTTCTCCCGATTCGATGGCGGCGACGGCGGTCTGCCGGATCATCTCGCGGAAGAGCTCTTCCTTGTTGGGGAAGTAGAGGTAGATGGTGCCTTTCGAGACGCCGGCGCGGTGGGCGATGTCCTGGAGCCGGGCGTTAGCGAGCCCGCATTCTCCGAAAACTTCGAGGGCGGCCTCGATGATTTGCTGGGGCCGGTGTTCGGGGCGTCTACGCCATTTTGGTGCAGCGGGCTTGGACTTGGGCATTTCGAAACAAATAATGACTGACCGGTCAGTAATATACTGGCGGCCTGGACCCAAGTCAAACCGAATCGCTGCCGTTCCGGGCCTCGCCTCCAGTGCGCGGGCGGACGGCCGCGGCCGCCTAGTGGGCTGCCTCGACCGCCTCCGCAGCGTGCTTGCCGCGGAAATGGGCATTGGTCAACAGCACGATCGCGGTCATCAACAGGAACAGCGTCACCGCGCCGAGTATGAACCCGGTGATCGCGGCGCCAAAATCGGTTCTCTTTTTCGTCGCCATCACTTCGCCCCCGCGTCTTCGGCGACCCTTGCCTTGGTCACCTTGTCGTTCTGGCTGATCTTCGGCACGACGTCGAGCCCGTCGATCACTTTGCCGAAGACGGTGTGCACCCCGTTCAGGTGCCTGGTGTTCTGCTCGTTGAGCACGATGAAGAACTGGCTGCCGCCGGTGTTCTTGCCGGCGTGCGCCATCGACAGCGCGCCGACTTCGTGCTTGTGCGGATTCCCCTGCGTCTCGCAGTTGATCTTGTAGCCGGGCCCGCCGGTGCCGACCGGACCCTTGGGATTGGCGTCGTCCTTGGAGAAGGGGTCGCCGCCCTGCACGACGAAGTCCTGGATGACTCGATGGAACTTCGTGCCGTCGTAGAATCCCGAGTTAGCCAGCTTCTCGAAATTGGCAACAGTTTTCGGCGCTGCTTTTTCGTACAGCTCGGCGCGCATGGTTCCCTTGTTGGTCTCTATCGTCGCAATCTTGGTCATTTGGTGTGGCGGTCTGTGGAACGGGGAATCTAACAGAAGCGGGAAGCGGGAAGCGGGAAGCGGGAAGCGGGATGCGAAGCTATGTCGTTCCGAGGAGCGGGGCGACCGCCCCAAGCGGGCACCCGCCACGAGGAACCTAGTGTGAGATCACTGTGACTTGATGAGCCACGATGTACTCAAAGTAGGTTCCTCGCTGCGCTCGGAATGACAGCACTACCGCAATAGCGAGATCCTTCGCTTCGCTCAGGATGACACCCGCATCCTGCATCCCGCATCCCGCTTCCCGCATCCCGCTTCCCGC
>DATFGW010000095.1:0-7163 GCA_035249045.1 Gemmatimonadaceae bacterium
ATGTCGTTCCACCGCGCCTGGTCGAACGTGCCGGGCGGGAAGTCCTCGTTGATGCGGACGTCGGCGTACTGTTCGCGCCAGAAGGGGCGGCCATTGCGCAGCACCAGGAATTCGGTGGGGACGTCGAAGCCCTCGATCTCCTTATAGTTTAGCACTCTGGTGTCGCTCACCATCGTCCGGTCGCCGACCTTCTGGCTCTGGATCAACCGGACAAGACGGAGATTGTCGCGATCGACCCAGTACTGGTTGGACAAACTGTCGCCCTCTTTCGCACCGACGACGTAGACCGGCTGACCCTCCCACTCGGCATTGCGGATGATGTCGTCATCGATGTGGAGCGAATCCAGTCCGCGCATGATGGTGGCAACCGGAGCGGCATAAACGTCGGCGGTAAGCAGAAGCAGCGGATTCACCGACGGACGGAAGTCGACCCTTATTCCATTGTCGAACGAGGCGACCCGATCGCCAACCTGGACCAGTCCACTTCGGCGCGTCGCAGGGAGAAAGGCGATGCGCAGCTTGCCGGGGATCTCGATGTGCTCGTACCACTGAGACTTCGTTTCCTCACCGGTGGTTCTATACTGGGTGTTGTTCTGCAGAAAGCTCATGCTCTTCAGGTACTTGCCGTCGTACCGATCGTGCATCGCCTTGATGAGACTGGCGCTGCTGGTGACCGTGATGCCGGCGCCGGGCTTGCGCGCAGTCGAGGTCTTAGTGGTTGTGGCGGAAGGCGTCGGTTCAGTCGCGGCGCCGGTCTGGAAGTACGAGCAGCCGCTCACCGCCAGGGCGGCAAGGAGAAGTCGTGAGCGCATCATCTAATCCCCGAGTTCATTGCGATAGAGAATCCCATTGAACAGAAGCTTGAATGTTCCGTGAGGCTGCGACCGAAAATAAGGATCGGGCCCGTAGAGGACGAGCCTTCCCTTGCCGACCGGTGCCTCGAGTACCTCTGTTACACCGTTCAGGAATCTTTGGCCCCACGCCCAGCCGCTGCGCAACGGATTGGGTCCGTCGATCCACACGATACGCTTCACTCCGCGCGATTCCGCGGCCGGCAGCAATCGGAACGCCGGCGCGTTGTCGTAATAAAAGTCGGTGACCGGTCGCATTCCCTGCGCCAGCTCGGTGGTCGTGTCGACCCTCATGCTCAGGATCGAGCCCGGTACATAGAACCGCGTGCGGGGAAGTGCCCGACCCGCACTGTCGACCAGAGCGTTCGCGATCGGGAGCTGGAGATGGGTGCCGAGCTCAGTCGCCGAGCCAACGGCGAGGATCGTCCCACCGGCTTCGAGAAACGCCTGCAGCTGCGGAACGGTCTTCCCGACGGTGAGATTGCCGAGCCGGTCCCGATACTCCGCCGGAATGTCGTCGGCGTCGATTCGCTGAGCGGCACGCGAGTTCGGCCGGACGAAGTTCGCGCCGTCGGGCAGAATCAACACATCGTACTTGGCAATCAGATTGCCGGCGTCGAGGGTTTGCGGATAAACCACTTCATAAGGAAACTCGAATTGCTCGAGTACGAATCTCGCCCAGCCTGAAGTGATGGAGCCGCCGTATTGATCCCACAACGCGATGCGCGCGGGGCGCACTCGCTGCAGCGCTGCCGGCGCGACATCCGTCTGGAACGGGTCGAAGCTCAGACCCTTCTCCGCCGCCAGCCGGCTGAGCACCGCAAGCGTGCCGGGTTTAGCGACAACATAGAAAGTTCCGGCGTCGTAGGTGCGGCCGTTGATGTTGAGCGGTGATCGAAGAGTGAAAACGTCCTCGCCGTGCGCAAGCAATCGGTTGACGGCGGTGAATGCATCGTTGACTGAATGGCTGAACGCGTAGCCTGAAGCGGCTGGCCCAACGCGCGGCTTCGGCACCTTCGCGAATCCGCTTATTGCCGAGAACGGTCCATCGAATCCGTCGAGAATGCGATCGAAGACGACGCCCATCTGATACGCCAGTGTCCATCCAGCGTTGTCATATGGTGGTGTCGGCGGCCCGCCGGGATACGGGATGTCATTCGGATGATCCTGGGGCTCGAACATGTCGAGGATGTGCGGCCTGAACGCCTGGGCCGTTCTCACCACGTAGGAACCCGCCGGATAAGACTTACCATTCACGGTGAAGGACGCCGCGGCGCGCTCGACCCGAATCCCGGTCTTGATCAGCGCGTTCACGAACTTCGTCGCGGTCAGGAAATCAGGTTGATCCGACGGAATGATGTAACCGCGCGGATCACGATCAGCCGGATTGCGCATGATGTTGTTGTATGCGGCCATCTCGGCGGACGTCGTCACCCGGGGTCCGCCTCGCCGCGTTGTATCCTCCGGCACCGCTGCCTCGAGCGCTGCGACCTTTCGCGGTGTGACCGTCCACGAATCCGTGCTCCCTCTGTCGATCGAGTTCCGCCCCATCTGGTAGATGTTGTAAAGCAAAGTCTCGCGGTACCGCGATGCGACATCGAGCACCGCGCGGTTCGCGGTCAGCTCGTAGGCAATCGATTGCGCGAAATGCCACTTCTGCGGCTGGATCGGCATCGGTAGATCGCCTTTCGGCAGTAGCTTCGCGGGTACCAGCGGAATTTCGGTCGGCGTTGGATTGCCGATCGCCTCGGTCAGCAGGCCGATCATGTTGTGGAAGTACACCGTCGTGCGCAGCCCGCCGTTCCACCAGGTGGAGTAGCTCGACCCGCTGCGCATTGTCGCGCCCGCCTTGCCCTCGGCGACGAATCGCGAATGCATGGCGGCGCCGACAAGATCCAGCTCCATCGGCACCAGTGGATCGAAATTGTAGTTGAACGGATCCCGGAACGGCGGCGCGAAAATGACCGTGCCTATCGGCCCCGTCTGGTGATGGTTGTACATGATCTGCGGGTACCAGGCGCGGAAAAGAATGCTGTCCATCGCCTGGGTTTCGGGCTGCGATGCCATGTAAGCATCGCGATTGTTGTCGTGCCCGGCGTACTTCTGATAAAGCCGTGGGATCCGGGAAGTCGTTCTCCTCAGCGTGTCCGACTCGCGCATGTACCAGTTGGCGACAAGCTCCTGGCCGTCGGGGTTGGCCGGCACCAGCAGGATGATGTCGTCGCGCAGAAACCGCATCGTCTCCGGATCCGTCCGGCTAACCAGCTCGTAGCACGTCTCGATCAGCTGCTGCGACCCGAGCACTTCGGTTGCGTGCAGGCCGCCGTCGATCCAGACCACCGACTTGCCCTCGGCGGCGAGCGAATGCGCCTGCGCGTCGGTGAGGTTTTCCGCGAGCGCGAGACGTTGGGAGATGTCCTGGTAGTGCGCGAGCCGGCGCTGGTTCTCCGGCGACGTGACGATCGCCATCCACATCGGTCGTCCCTCGGCCGTGGTGCCAATGCGAACCATCCGCATGCGATCAGATTCGCGATCGAGCCGCCGCCAGTAGTCGATCATCTGGCTGTAGTTGACGAGAAAGTAGTCGTCGCCGATGTCGTGACCGAACGCCTGTCGCGGCGAGGTGACGCGGGGAGCCGGCGCGCCGCGCCGTTGTGCAGACCCCGCGGCCGGGACCAGAAGCAGCAGGATGAGAAGAAAACGCAGTACCGGGCTTCGCATCGATTGGCAGGGTGCGGATGGGCGTGGCGAGGTGCGCTCGTTGTCGGGAGCGGCAAGCCGAAATTTAATTGTCGACGCTCGCCGTCGCTGCCGCCCGCTGCGATCCGGCGGCGATGACCACGCCCGTCAGGACGATGGCGCCGCCGACGAGCGTTGCCACCGACGGAATCTGACGGATCGCGGGAATCAGCGCGCCGAGAATCGTCGCTCCGATCGGCTCGCCGAGCACGGTGAGATTCACGACATACGCGGGGAGAAACTTGAGCGCCCAGTTCATTCCGGTATGACCGAGCAGCATTGGGCCAAGCGCGAGGCCGGCGAAGATCGCGATCTCCCGCGGCGGCTGCGGCGTCAACGCGGCGCCGCGGGAGCCGGCGATGAACAAGAGCGTGACGAACGCCGACGTGTAGACGATGCCGACGTAGGACCACACGCCGAGAGACCTTCGAAGACTTCGGCCGATGCTGTAGTAAATCGCCGCGGTGAGCGCGCCCGAGATCGCGAGCAAATTGCCGAGCAAAGGCGCATTGCCGCGCGGAGCGAGCCCGCCCCTGAGATCGGGCGCGGCAATGATGGTCGCACCCAGAATAGCGAGTGCGATACCCGCGACCTGGCGCCGGGTGGGAACCTCACGAAGAGCAAATGCCGAGATGACGGCGACGATCGCCGGCTGCATTCCGACAAGTGTGACGGAAGCGGCGATAGTGGTGAGGTGGATCGAGGCGTTCCACGCCCAGAAATGGAGAGCGAGACACACCCCGCCGAGGACCCCGAGGCCAAAATGCGCGCGGGTCAGCCGGCGCCAGTCGCGCCACTGCCCAGTCGCGACGAGGAACCCCGCTACCAGGATGAGGGAAAAGCCGAGGCGCCAGACGGCGATTGTGACAGCGTCGGCGTTCGACAACCGCACCAGCGGGCCGGCGAAGGAGATGCCGAGCAGCGCGAGAACGAGGACCCAGTACGGTTTCGCGGACATAGACAAAAAAAGAGCCGGTGCATTGAAGCACCGGCTCTTTCTTCAGAAGAACCTTACTCGCCCTTCTTGGTTTTCACCAGACGCATCTCCGCCGCGGCGCGATCAGCGTGCTTCAGCACCGTGTCGTCGTAGCGGTGACAGTTCGGCGTGTTGCGGCCGCGAACGCAGCCATTGTACCGGAGCAGCGCCACGCGAGTGTTCGGCGCGCTGCGCATCGCCTCCTTCAGGATCTGCACGCCATGGCAGATGTTGCTCTCAATGTTGAACAGGTCGGACGAGCCGCAACCCCACTTACCACCGTGGAGGGGCATGACCTGCATCAGTCCGCGCGCGCCGACAGAGCTGCGGGCGTGCGGATCGAGGGTCGCGTCTTCGGTGAGAAGCACGCCGACGAGCAACGCGGGATCGATCTTCTCCTTTTCCGCCTGGTCGACGAGGGCGTCGGCAATGCGGAACGCGAGAGCGCGATCGTGGGTGTACTGGTTGAGTACCTCACCGATACGGAAAGCTTGCTCGGTCGGCTGTGAAGCGTCGACGACGGCCGCGGGCAGTCTCAGCAGCTTCCCCGGATTTGCATAGAGGGGGTGCTGCTGCGATATCGTCCACACCGCTCCGCCCACGAGCAGCGCACCCAATGCGAATGCATGGGTGACGGCGCTCATAGCCGACTTCATTGGCGAGGTCAGCTTCGGCGGAGGCGCGCTTAACGGCTTGAGTGACTTCTTCACAGGTTCTCCTCGAATTAGTGAAGCCCGGTGACCTTTAGATGAGCGGAACAAGCACTCTCCCTTTCTCATCCCGGTACGCCCGGCCCAACCGATCCGCAAAACCGTGCAACACTTCCATATCCCGCTCACGTACGCGGTACTGCGCTGCCGTCGTCGGGAGCCTGTATGTAGCGATGCTCTCGCTCGCCGGCTTCTTCACCTGCATCCTGCCCTTCACCAGCTCCGCTCCCCTGGGCTTGGCGAAGTCCCACATTCGTCTTCCGATCTGCGAGTTCGTCAACGGACATTCGGGATAGCGTGCCCGGATGTACCGAATGAAGTACTCGTTGTCGATCAACTTCTCGTGCCCAACCTCTGCCCTTAACTCGGCGGCATCGATCGCCGGCCGCTGTCCGGGCGGAGTCTGCCAGCGCTTAAGATCTTCGGCCTCCAGTGAGACCTGGATCTTGGCGCCCAGAACGGCGGCAACCTGTCGCAAAAGCTCGAGCGAGACGTTGTACTCTTCGTCATGCTCGATATTGCGAATGGTTGACGGCGAAACTGGTCTTGGCAGTCTTGCCGCAACGTCTTCACGACGGAGACCTCTGAGCTTTCTGATTCGCTCGAGTTCCCGCCCAATCCATTCAGCCATTTCAATCTATTGTGATAATGCCACTGCCGAGATACGTATAACGCTACCTGTATTGACGCATTCGGTCAATGAAAAGTTTTGGGGGCCGACAGCGAGTCCAGGCAAAAAAAACATCACCAAAGTGACGCGTGCCAAGGCAAGTCGCTACCCTGCAAAGAGTTGCGACCGCGATGATTAGCTTCGACTGTTGGTCAGATGTTTACGAAGCGGCTCCGACGGCTCACTCCGACATCCCAAAACTGAGCATCTGCGTCGCAGCTTGCTCGGCGAACTTGAGGACCTTTCCCGAGTAGGTGTGGCAATTCGGAGTGTTGGTTCCTCTCACGCAGCCGTTGTAGCGCTGGAGCGCCGTCGCCACGCTCGGCGAGCGCTTGATCAAATCGGCCAGAATGCTCACGCCGTGGCAGATGTTCGAGTCAATGGCGAAAAGGTCCGCCGACGTGCACCCCTTCCACTTCCCGGCGTGGAACGGCATCACCTGCATCAGTCCGCGCGCACCGACGAAGCTCCTTGCCTTCGGATCGAGCTTGGCGTCCTCGGTAAGCACCACTCCGACCAGAAGAGCTGGATCGATGTTCTTTTTCCCTCCTTCCACCACGATGGCCTGGGCGATGCGTCGCGCGAGAACGGTGTCGTTGGTGTATTTGCGGAGGGAATAGGCCACCTTCTTGATCTCGAGCTGCTTGGCCGTGTCGTCGGGCGCTACGTAAGGCTCGGTACCGGGCTGGCTCGCCGTGACGACGGCGGCGGGAAGGTGAAGGAGGGCGCCCGGTGGGATGAACTTGGGATGGGATTGGTGAATCGTCCAGATCGTCCCGGCGGTGAGAAGGAGCGCTGCACCGACACCCTGGATAGCGTTCCTAAGAATTCTTTTCCAGCCCGGCGCCGGAGGTCGAAGTGGTCGCCTCACCGGTACATTGATGAAGGGATCTCCGGCCGCTGACTGGCGCTTTTCGAATTCGAGGTCGGCCATGCCGCTTCGGGTTGCACCTCATATGCCAGACCGGGTATGGAGCTTGCCCTCCCGCCGGTGCCCAACTCCGACTACACTGACTTGCAATGAAAGAGTCCGAGGGACTTTATCGCTCCTTTCGCTTTCTGAAGAAAGCGCTTCTCGGGCTCCTTATCGTCGTCGCCGCGCTGCTGTTGTTCGGGTACTTCTTCTTCATGCGCCACGTTGATGCGCCGAAAGCCTGGGCGGCCGCCGATCGAGAGCTCCAGGGCGGGATGCTTCAATACGACGAGAAAGTCGAGCA
>DATFGW010000096.1:0-31875 GCA_035249045.1 Gemmatimonadaceae bacterium
GGTCGATGTCATGCCTGCCGCGGGGCCATCGGTTGCTTGCATCGTTCCTTCGTAGGACAGGAATTGCACGACCTCCGTACCGTGAACCAGCGCGAGACCGTCCGGCGAACCGTTCTGGATCCCGTTGGTGGGGTACGACGCAACTACGACTCCGCGATCGGCGCACGAAGCGGGAATGGTCCCACCGAGCGATCGCGTGTCGTACACGGCTCCGCCATTGCCGTTGTACAGCACGATGCTCCAGCCCGTCAGGTCAGTGCCGGCGGGGCCTTCGATCTCGATCTGCTCGGCGACGTCGTCGTCAGCATTCTCGTAGTGGATTTCGCTGAACCGGGTGTCCGGCAATGCGACGGGTTCGCCCTCGGTCTTGAAGGTCCAGGTGAAATCGGAGGCGACGGCATCGGGCGGATCATCCGTGTCCCGGTCGCTTACCTGAGCGCCGAAAACAATCGCGCTGCAGGTTTCGCCGGCAGCAAATTCGCCCAGATCAGAAAGCTTGTAGGCGACCGGTCCGTCGGTGACCGTGGCGGTGTGTACGCCGGAGATCGAGCAGGAGATGCTGTACCAGTTGCCGCTCACGTCTACGGGCTCGCTGAAAGTGACTGCGAGAACGGCGGGATCGCCGAGCGTGGCGAACGGACGCGGTGTCGTCCAGGTAACCCGCGGCGCGGCCTCGGGACAGATCACCGCGTCGGATGCCTTGTTCCGCGGTGCAGGAGCGCCGGTAGAGAAGTCGCCTGAGTTAGCAACGTTCGGAATAGGGCCGTTGTTATCCGTGTCCGTGCAGCCGGTGAACAGGCCGTCGGACCGCTTTTCCTTTCGCAGTGCGGCGGTTGTGTTGGTCAGGGTTGGCGTGGGAGCGCTTCCCTCGAACGCAGTTGCCGAAGATCCGAATCCGACGAAGTCGGCAATCAGATCTGGTCCAGGGCACGGAGCCGTGCTGATGCCGCAGCTCAGCGGCGCCGTCGATTTGACGAGCGCGACCTTTCCGCTGCTTGCACTCATCGCGATGTTTCCGCTGAAATCAGGAGTCGGAAGATCGGTAGTGCCTCCTGCTCCAGCGCCTTCCTTGATCAAGGCGTACTGGCCGGGAGCCAGCGTTCCGCTGAGCGCAGTCACCTGCCAGCTGGTGCCGCCCGAGCTGGCGTACTGAACCGACCATCCGTCGATCTGCGCGTCGACCTTGCCGGTGTTATGGATCTCGACGAAGTCGTTCTTCAGCATTGCGCCGGAATTTCCTCCGCCGCCATATACCTGGCTGATCACAACGGTTGAGAAGGCGGTCTGGGGAATCGGAGCAACATCCAGCCGCGGCGCGCCTGGCGAAAGCTGCGGCGCCGTGGTGAGCGAGTCCTTGCCGCACGCGATGATGAGAATGCCGGCGGCGACTGCAGCGATTCTCGGAATGGTGAACCGGCGGAAACGACCTGCGCGCGTAGCTCCGATCATGGGCCTCTCTGGGACCAACGGCACGAGCTCCCGACGAAAACGCCGGCTGCGTGGCTGGTCTGAATTGGGGGGTTCGACTGCACTCGGCAGATGGTGGACGAGCGCCGAGAAAAAGACCCACAATCCTACGGGCGGTAGCGAACCACCGCAACTCCTTTTTAGGTCGGTACCGACTGTTTCGGTCGTTGCGACTCGACGTCGCGAGCTCGCGTCCTAGGAGCCCCGGCGTCCTGACTTCATCGAAGTTGCGGGAGGCTTGCCAGAACGCACCGGCGGAGCCGGCGGGTGCGGCTGCTGGACCTTGGTTGCGTCGGGCACGCCGTGCACCGGTGCCTGTGGTCCTTTTTTCTTCTTGGAGAAGTCGGGTATCTCGTTTTTTCTCTTCACGTCGTCAGCCTCCTGTCGGGTGGCGTGCTCAATCCAAGGTGCGAAAGGGGGGACTCGAACCCCCACGGATTGCTCCACTGGATCCTAAGTCCAGCGCGTCTACCAATTCCGCCACTTCCGCTCTACCCAAACCTAGCGAACTCCTTGTCTGGATCGCGACTCGATCTGGCACCCCTAGTCCAAAAGTCGGCAGTAGGAGACCTGGACAGCTGGCAGTCTATCAGCTGTCATACTGGCGATCTGATTAGCCTGCTTTTCCTATGGATGCAAAGCACGACAGACTGAAACCCTGCCGACTGTCCACGTCTCCCACCTGCCGACTTTTGGACCAGGGGTGCCAGGTAGCAGCGCACCACCCCCAAATCCGCAATAGTCCATAACAAAGAAGCCCGCGATGTTCATCGCGGGCTTCTTTGTCTTCCGAACTAAGAGCTATTTATTGCCGATCTGAAGGTTGACGATCCTCGGCGCGTGGGTCCGATCCTCGAGCGAGTACACCCGAAGGCTGATGTAGTCGCCGTCCTTCAGACCGTTGAGCACAGACTGAAGATCCGCCGGGTTGTTGATGGTGCGGCGCGTTGGATAGAGCACCTCGGTGATCACGTCGTTCCTGAACAACTTCTCGTCCGCCGGCCCCGCAGGGGTGACGTCGGAGACGAGCACGCCCCGAACCGGCGCGGTCAGTCTCGCCTGCGCGGCGATCTCCGGGCTCACGGGTGCGACCGAGATTCCCAATGCCGGATGAATAGTGCCGCCATTGGAGGCCGGCGCCGGCGAAGTCGCGTCCGCTATCTGTTGCTGATCGGGCGCTTCCATCAGGGTTACACGGAAAGTCTTCCGCTGCCCGTAGCGCATCGCTTCGATCTCGATGGTCTCACCCGGATTGTGGTTGCGAACGATGCGCTGCAGGGTGCTGACACGATCGACCGGCTGGCCGTCGGCGGTGATGATGACGTCGCCTGGCTGCAGTCCAGCTCTCTTCGCCGGAGTGTCTTCGCTTGGGAAGTTGCGCACGAGAACGCCGCGGATATCCTTGACGCCCGCAACCGCCGCATCTTCGGGACTGACATCATCGATGCCGATGCCGAGCGCTGGAACGCGCACGCGGCCGTTGGCGATCAGTTGATCCATCACTCGCTTTGCGAGTGTGATCGGAATCGCGAAGCCGTAACCGGCATTGAATCCTGTCGGGCTGGCGATCGCGCTATTGATGCCGATGACCTCGCCTCGCTGGTTGACGAGCGGGCCGCCGGAGTTGCCGGGGTTGATCGCAGCGTCGGTTTGAATGAGATCGCTGATCGCGTACTGATTGTTGCCGGTCGGGTTCATCAGCTCCGCGAGGCTGCGGCCCTTGGCGCTGATGATTCCAGCGGTGACCGTGTTCTCGAGACCGAGCGGGTTGCCGATCGCCAGCACCCATTCACCGATCCGCGACGCGACGTCGTTGCCGAGGGTGACGGTCGGAAAGTTGTTGCCTTCGATCTTGATGACGGCGACGTCGGTCGTACGATCGTGGCCGATCACCTTTGCTGTGAACACCCGGTGGTCGAGCATTTTCACCGTGACCTTGTCGGCGACGGTCTCACGATCGGAGTTGGTGACGACGTGGTTGTTGGTGAGGATGTAGCCGTTGGGCGTGACGATGAATCCCGAGCCCTGGCCGCGCATCGGCCTCTGTTGCTGCGGGATGTCGAATTGACGGAAGAAATCTTCCATTCCCGGCGGCATTCCCTGGGGCGTCTGAACACGGCCGCGAGTTGTGCCGGACTTGGGTGTGCTGACGACTTCGATCGAGACGACTGCCGGCGTGACGTTGTTGGCAATTGCCACGAACGCGTTACTCGCTTCGGCGATCGGCTGGACTACCGATGGAGTGGGGCGGGTCTGCGCGAATCCCAGCTTCGTCCAGTTGAAGCCGGATGCGATGATCAATCCGCCGACAAAGGCAGTGATTACGGCTACGAAGAGCCGAGCTTTTTGAGTTCCAGTTGACATGCGACTATGCGGCTAAAGGGTGTAACTATAGGACACAATGCAGGAGCTACAGGTTTCACGCCAGCGCGGTTGCGCGCGCGGACCGTCCGGGTTGGAAACCATGGAGCGTTGCTCAATATCCTTTATACGCAAAACGACCCCAACTTGCTCCGCACATTTATATCTTTTTTTCGGCAGGGTTAGTCCCCTCCTGAAGTACTGAGCTCAGCTGTAACGAAACGATAGGGGTGTAAAGAAATGTTGCACCGTTATTGATGAGCTCCGGAGTCCTCAAAACGTAAGCCCTTGCCACGCAACGGGTTGGGAATCGGCACAGGCGTTGCCTTAGCTCAGGCGTCCGACACCGCCACCTTAGCCCCGACCGCCCTTGATTCCCCGAGCCACCTTTATTCGATCGTCGGTCCTCGCGATCGGCATGCTTGCCGCCGTCGCGTGCGCCGCCGACGTCGCAGCTCCCCCGGCAGACCTCTCGCCGGGACCATTCGGGACGGTCACCGGCAGCGCGATTGACGCGACCGGAATGCAGTTCCACGCGCTGTGGTGGGAAAGCGATCTAAAGAATCCGGTCAGCGTCTCGAAAACCATAACCGCGTCGGGCGGCACCATTACCATTCCGGAAACGGGCCTTACCGTTTCGTTCCCGGCGGGCGCGGTCGTCGAGCCGCTTACCGTCACCATCACGGCGGACCTCAGATACGTTGCGTACAAGATGGAACCTTCGGGTACGCAATTTCTGAAGGACGTCACGGTGACCCAGCTCTTCGACGCTACCCAGCTCTCGGGTGGACCACTGCGCAGCACCATCTACGCTGCGTACATCGCCGACGACAGTGTCTCGCTGAGCGGAAGCGTACCGGCGATCGAGATCGAACCTTCGAAAACGATTTTCTCTACCACCGCGCCCGATGTCCCCCAGGCGCAGGTGTGGATCATCAGGCATTTCTCGCGTTACATGCTCGCTTCAGGCTGATCGAACAAACCCCTCACCAACCCCTTACTCCAACCCGCCACTAGCCATGCTGCGCTCCAGGTTCGTTCGCTCGTCAACGCTCGTACTCGCTACGTTCGTTGCGCTCTCCTGCTCTGATTACTCGCCGACAGCGCCGATCGCCGCGCCGACGCAAGCTCAGGACGGTCTGCTGTCTGGTCTTGTGGGTACCGTGACCAATCTCCTTGGGTCGGTACTCAAGATCATCGGATTCCAGACTGACCCGAATGGTATTGAAGTCAGGGCGGTCAAGTGGGCCCCGTCGCATGTCAATCAGGTTCGTCGGGTATCGGCGACCATTGGCTACTACGGCGGCACCCTCGAGATCCCGGGTTCGGATTTCACAATCACGTTCCCCCGCGGAGCGCTCTACAACAACACCGCGATCACTATTACATCCGATGCCAGCGGGTACGTCTCGTACGACATGCAGCCGCACGGCCTCAAGTTCTACAAGCCAGTCATAGTGACGCAGAGGCTGAAGAACACCGAAGTCTACGGAACTCCTCTTGCGTTGAATTCGTTCTGCGCTTACTTCCCGAACGATCTCCTGGACCTGGGTGGAATTCTCAAGGCTCTCGAAATCGAGACCACGACCATTCTGTCCGGTTGGGACGGAAACGCGGAAATTCAGGCGTGGCAGATCAACCACTTCTCCCGATACATGCTCGCATCGGGCTGAGTGGCTAACCGGTAGGGTTTTGCCCGAGTTGTACGAACTCTCCTGACCCGGCAGGTGTGCATGCAAAAAATCGATGATCTGGAGCGTGCACACCTGCTGGTCGACATGGCTCGGTCGGCCGAGCAGGTCGAGCAGACCGCCAAAGCACTCGGTCTTTACGACGATGCGTTGTCGCATTTCGCCGAGGACAGCACCGATCCGTTCGTGGCTGACATCCTCCGCTGGAAAGGCACCGTCCTCCGGGAGCGCGGAGAAACCGACGGTGCCTTTCGATGTTATACCCGAAGCCTGGAAAAGGCGGTCGCCTGTGGATGCGTGAAGGGCCAGGCGCACGCGCTCAATTGTCTCGGTACCATCGCGCAGAGACGATGCGATCATAAGGAAACCGAGCGACTTTACGCCGAAGCGTCCCGTCTCGCAACCGAGGCGGATGACTCCCGACTACTCGGCATGATCGAGCAGAATCGCGGCGTTCTCGCCAGCATGCGCGGTGAGTTCTCCCAGGCCGCAATCTTTTACTCCAACAGCCTCCGGGCTTTCGAGCAGGCCGGCGACGCCGAGCCGATGTCGTGGGTTCTCAACAACCTGGGAATCCTGCACACCAAAATCAGAAATTTTGGCGATGCCAAGCATTACCTGGAGCGAGGTCTGGCCATCGCCATCAATCGCGCGGACTCGGTGGTTGAGAACGTCATCACTCTGAACCTTGCGGAGGTCTGGTGCGGCCTCGAGCAATTCGAGATGGCGGACAAGTTTTGCGAGGCAGCACTCGACCAGGCCCAGCGGCGAGGCGACCACCTCACGGCTGCCGGCGCGCTCAAGATCCGCGCGGCGATCGAGCGCCGACGTGGCGCGCTCGACAAGAGTATTGCGACCCTGAGGATCGCAATCTTCGAGGCCGAGGGCGCCGAAGACCGCTTGCTTCACGCCGAAATGCTTCGTGAGCTGGGCGAGATCTCCCGCGCCGTCGGCAACGCCGGTGCGGCCCGCTCCGCCTGGCGCGAGGCAGTCGACACCTTCCAGGTCATCGGAGCATCTCAGGAAATAGCTGAAGTCGAGCAGCAGCTCCAGTCGCTCGACTGAGCCTCGCGGCCAATCCCTTACGCGCGGCTGACGGGGTGACTCCGTCGCGCGCTGCATCGTCTCCCTAGAGCCGGCCAGACATCCTGACCAGGCCGGGGCGCGAGCGCGCCTTCCGGGACCGTCGTTGCGCCGCCATGACCAACAGGCCAACAGTTGAATTGAAAGCGGTGGAATCGTCCGCCGTACGGGAGAGCATCGACCGCGCCAAGCACGCTGAGCGCGAGGGACGCTGGGCCGAGGCCTGCTCGATTTACGAGGCGCTGGTGCGCGACCCACTCGCCCACGCGAGTACCAGACTCGCGGCGCTACGCTGGCTCGGACGAGCGTACCTCGAGCAGGGGAATCGCGGCGCCGCCCTCGACGTGCTCGAGGCCGCGGTCGCGGCGGCGGACATCATCGGATCGCCGCCGGCGGTTGCGCAGGCGTTGAACGTCGTGGGGATTGTGTACCAGGTTGGCGGAGACCTCGATCAGGCGGCAGCGATTTACCAAGCGGCGCGCGCCAAAGCGGAAATCGCCGGCGACGGCGCCCTGATAGCAATGATCGACCAGAACCTCGGCACTGTTGCCATCATTCGCGGCGATCTCCGCGCCGCACTCGAAGCGTTCAGGCTCAGTCAGCTCGGATACCAGACGCTGGGAATGCGCAATCACGAGGCACAGGTTCTCAACAACATCGCGCTCGCGTACATGGAGCTCGGCGAGCTGGAAGACGCCGAGCAGGCTTACAACGAAGCAGCGCGCGGATTCGAGGAAGAGGGTGATCGCGCGCGCCAGCTCGACCTCACTGTCAACAAAGTGCAGCTGTACATCGCCGGCCGTCGCTTCGATGAAGCCTTCACCCACTGCCAGCAGCTGCTTGCCATGCCGGGGGAGGATTCCGCTCCGTGGCGCGGCGAGGTTTTTCGTCACGTCGGGGTGATAGAGCGGGAGCGGGGCGACCTTGTCGAAGCCTCGGAAAACCTGAGAAAGGCGGAGCGCCTTGCCCTCGAGAATGGCGACCTTCTATTGCGCGCCGACGTGTCCGAACAGCTCGCTGAATTATTCTGGGTGCAGAAGCGACATCGCGACATGCTGCAGTGCCTCAATGACGCCCACTCTCTCTATTCGCAGCTGAAGGCGCAGCACCGCGTCGCTCAGATCGACAAGCGTAACGGAGCTCTCGAAGCGCGCTTCCTCGAGATGGCGAAGCACTGGGGTAACTCGATCGAAAGCAAGGATCGCTATACCCAGGGTCATTGCGAACGGGTTGCTTTCTTCGCGTGCGTACTCGCGGAGAGCGCTGGGTTCAATTCCAGATCGCTCTTCTGGTTCCGCATCGGCGCGCTTTTGCACGATATCGGCAAGATCATCGTGCCGACGGAAGTGCTGAACAAACCCGGAAAGCTGACCGACGAGGAGTGGGCCATCATGAAGCGCCACCCCGAGGCAGGACTCGAGCTCGTCGCCGACATCGATTTCCCCGGCGACATCGCGGCAATCATTCGCAACCACCACGAGCGGTGGGATGGAAAGGGCTACCCCGACGGCCTCGCCGGCGAGAGCATCCCGTTCGCGGCCCGCATTCTTTGCGTCGCCGATGTCTACGATGCCCTCACGACGACAAGGTCGTACCGGCCCGGACTGACGCATGCCCGCGCCGCCGAGATCATGCGGTCCTCGGAGGGGCAGTTCGACCCGCAGCTGCTGGAGACCTTCTTAACTTGGGCCGAGACGGCCGACATACCAGGCCGTCCGACACCCCAGCGCATGGCGATCTTTGCCTCGAGCGCAGTCGCATAGCCCGAACAGACGCCGGACTCAAAAGTTGTTGATTCGTAAAGGAACGTTAGTCCAAAATGAGTCAGCGAAAGCGCGGTGAAAACGCAACCACCTATGAAATAAGGAGTTAGCGAAGGCACGGCCTATGCCACGGATGAGCTTGGAAAGTCATACGTCTCTTACCGAGGTGGTGCACGATGTCCAGTCACCGCGTTTTTCGGTACATGGCAATCGGCGTGGGCATGCTGGCTTGTCTCGCTTGTGGAGACTACGCTCATCCGACCAGTCCGACTTCTGGCAGTTTCGACGCCCCGGCCGCTCCTGCCGGTGCTTCATTCTCTCGATACATTCTGATCTCCGGCGCGTGGGTTTGCGTCGATGACTGCGGTACGAACAAGCTTGGCGGTCAGAACCAAAAAACTGGAAATCCCACGTTCGTCAGCGATAGTCTCGGGAATTGAGGTCGCACCTATGATCCATCCGTCAGTTCTGCACCTCACTTGATGCAGACTGAATCCGGAGGCGTGCGCAAGCTCGTCGAGCTCGCACGCGATGCCGAGCGGCGGGGAGATGTTCCGAAAGCCCTCGGCTTGTATGACGACGCGATCGAAGCCCTGGAGCGCGAGCAGGATCTGGCACTGCTCGCCGACGCCTTGCGGTGGAAGGGCACCGTCCACCGCGAGCAGGGCGAGACGGAAGTGGCGTATCGGTGCTATGCACAATCCTTGATCCACGCTGAAAAGTGTGGATCACCGGGATCCAGGGCGCACGCGCTCAATTGCCTGGCCATTATTGCCCAGCGGCGTGGCAAGCTTGCCGAGAGCGAAAAGCTCTACACCGAGGCGGGCGACTTCGCCAACCGCGCTGGCGATGTACGGTTGCTGGGAATGATCGAGCAGAACCGTGGCGTGCTCCTCAACATGCGCGGCAATTTCGTCGCCGCCGAGGCCCGTTACTCCAACAGCCTCGCGGCGTTCGAGCGCTCTCACGACGACGAAGCCGTGTCGTGGGTACTCAACAACCTCGGCATGCTCTACACGAAGCTCGGTCACTACCAGCGGGCGATCGAGACTTTCGAGCGCGGACTCGCGATTGCCCGTGCCCGCGGCGACTCCCTGGTGCAGAACGTCCTGATGCTCAATCTGGCACTGGTTTGGGTAACCACCGGGAAACTCGACATCGCGGAGCGTGCATGCGCGACCGCGCTCGAAGACGCGCGGGTACGCGGCGATCATCTGACCATTGCTGAAGCACTGAAATGCCGGGCGCGCATCGAGCGAGAGCGGGGCGCCCTCGAGGAGAGCATTGCGAGCCTCAGAATCGGAATCTTCGAGGCTGAGGGGCTGGAGGACAGGCTTCTCCAGGCCGAGCTGCTACGCGAGTTTGGCCAGACCTCCCGCGCCCTCGGCAATTCCGCTGACGCGCGACTCGCATGGAGCGACGCTGCCGAGTCCTTCGAGGACGTCGGCGCGCGGCACGAGGCCGCCGAGATCAACGCGCTGTTGTCCTCGCTGCCGTCCTGAGGGCCCAGGAACCGCAGCCCCGTTTTTCCATAATCATAAGAGCGAAAAACGGGTGACTTGGCTCCCCGTTTCCTCGTCTGCTAAATGAGCCTCAATGCCAGTTGAGGCCTTTATCGCTCGGTCAACTCACAATTCCGCGCGGGGATGCGCGTCTATCCCCGCGTCAAAGGAACGGTGTAACTATCTCAGCCCGATCGCAGCAGCAGGCCTCGATGGACGGTTGGGGCAACCACGTCATCGGCGACAGTGCCGCCATCCGCGAAGTGATCTCCCTCGCGACTCAGATTGCGGCGAGCCGCAGCATGACTGTTCTGATCGTCGGAGAAACAGGGACAGGCAAGGAGCTGTTCGCCCGCGGCATCCACGCCGCGAGCTCGCGCGCGGCGGAGCCGTTCGTCGCGATCAACTGTGCGGCGATCCCGGAGACGCTCCTCGAGAGTGAGCTTTTCGGGCACGAACCGGGCGCGTTCACCGACGCGCGAGCGCTCAAGCGCGGGCTTTTCGAGGTGGCCGGCACCGGCACAGTTTTTCTCGACGAAGTCGCCGAGCTTCCGCTCAAGCTGCAGGCTAAGCTGCTCCGGGTGGTGGAGGACCGTCGCTTCCGCCGGCTTGGCGGTTCGGAGGAGCGTGGACTCGATGCGCGCATCGTTGCGGGAACGAATTCCTCGCTCGAGGCCGCCGTCAGCGACAACCGTTTCCGTGCTGACCTGTTCTACCGCCTCAACGTCGCCCGGATCGAGCTGCCGGCGCTCCGTGAACGCGATGGAGACATTCCAATCCTCGCGCATTACTTTGTGAAGCGCCACGCCGACGGCGAGGGGCGGCCAAACCTGCGCCTCGGCCAGGATTCCGTCAGCGCTCTTGAGCGGCACCGGTGGCCGGGCAATATTCGGGAGCTCAAGAACGTCATCGAGCGGGCTGTAGTCGTCTGCACGGGCGACGTGATTCAGCCGCACCACCTCTCGCTACAGCGACGGTCATATGTTCCACTCGTTGAAACCCCGGCGGGGGGCGTGATTCGAATCCCCGCGGAAGGAAAGTCGCTCCAGGCAATCATCGACGAGGCCATTCACACCACTATCGGCCTCACCGGTGGTAATCTGAGCGCCGCCGCTCGCATCCTGGGAATCTCCCGGCCGACGCTGACAAGAAAACTCCGCGACGAAAGTTCTACCCGCCGCACAATCCTCGCTTCGTCATGAAGGTGCGTTCCACTTCTCGTTCCGACGAGGTGGAATCCAGTGGTGTAAGAGTACTCATCGACGAGGCAAAGCTCGCGGAGCGCGAAGGGCGGTGGAGCGAAGCGGCGTTGCGCTACGAGGCCCTGGTCCGGAACCCATTTGCCGACGACCAGACGAGACTGTCGGCTCTCCGGTGGCTGGGGCGCGTGTATCTGGAGCAGGGGAACCGCGGCGCGGCGATAGATGTTCTGGAGGCGGCAGTGGCTGCGGCGACCCAAGCCGGCTCTCCATCCGCGATTGCACAGGCCCTCAACGTCGTCGCGATCGTACACCAGACCGGCGGCGATCTGGACCGCGCCGAGTCGATGTACACCGAGGCCAGGATCACCGCGCAATCAATTGGGGATGCCGAGGCTCTCGCGATGATCGATCAAAACCTCGGTACGGTCGCCAGCATTCGCGGTGATCTTCCCCGCGCACTCCATGCATTTCATCTGAGCCTGGACGGATACCGCGCGCTGGGCATGCGCGATCAGGCGGCGCAGGTTCTCAACAACATCGGCCTTGCCTACAGCGATCTCGGCGAGCTCGATCGCGCTGAGAGGGCGTATACGGAGGCGGAGCAGACCTTTGGTGAAGAGCGCGACAACACCAACAAGCTGAACGTCGCGCTCAACCAGGTGCAGCTGTGCATCGTGACCGAGCGCTACGACGAAGCGATGGAGCGGGCCGAGGCGCTGCTGGCGTTGAGCGGTGAGATAGCGCCCTCGTGGCGTGGCGAGGTGTTGAGGCACGTCGGCGTCATCTCGCGCGAGCGCGGCGATTACGTGAAAGCCGCGGAGTATCTCGGCCGTGCGTCCGAGTGTGCGGAGGAAGCCGAAGACCTGCTGCTAAAAGCGGATGTGACCGAGCAGCTGGCGGAGCTTTACTGGACCCAGAAGCGTCACCGCGACATGCTGGCGCACCTGAATGAGTCGCATGCGCTTTACACGAGACTAAAGGCTCAGCACCGCGTCGCGCAGGTCGAGAGGCGCAACGCGGCATTGGAGGCGCGCTTTCTGGAGATGGCGCACCAGTGGGGCGACTCGATCGAGAGCAAGGACCATTACACCCAGGGACACTGTCAGCGGGTTGCTTTCTTCGCGTGCGTGCTCGCTGACAGCACTGGAATGGATTCACGCTCGTTGTTCTGGTTCAGGCTGGGAGCGTTGCTCCACGATATCGGCAAGATCATCGTGCCGACCGAAGTGTTGAACAAAGCCGGCGATCTGAGCGATGAGGAATGGGCGATCATGAAGCGCCACCCCGAGGCCGGTCTCGAGCTGGTTGCCGACATCGATTTTCCTGGCGACGTTCGCGCGATTATCCGCAACCATCATGAACGCTGGGACGGCAACGGCTATCCGGATGGCCTGAAGGGCGAAGAGATTCCGTTCGCGGCGCGGATCCTCTGCGTCGCCGATGTCTACGATGCGTTGACGACGGCTCGTTCGTACCGAGACAGTTTGACCCATACACGCGCAGCGCAGGTCATGCGCGAGTCGACCGGCCAGTTCGATCCCGAGCTGCTGGAATCATTTCTCAGGTGGGCACGCACCAATGTGCCCGAGCACTCGACGCCGCAGGGATTAGCCGCTTTCTCAATCGGAAACACTGCATGACGCCAGCCCTGCGGGCTCTCTCGATCACGCTTCCGGTTGTTGTCATTCTCGCGGCGTGCTCGGCAGAGCGAAGAGTGGGCGGTACAATCGCGATCTCGTCGTCCGGCGACGCTGACATTCTGTTTCCGCCGCTAACGATGACCTTGCAAGGCAAGCAGGTCGTCGATCAGGTCTTCGACAATCTCGCGGACGTCGGGCCGTCTCTGAACACTGTGGGTGACGAAGGTTTCACGCCGCGGCTTGCCGACAGCTGGCGCTGGGCGCCGGACTCGCTGTCGGTGGCATTCCACATCAATCCAGCCGCGAAGTGGCACGACGGAACGCCCGTCACCGCCGACGACGTGCGCTACACCTTCCAGCTCGTGAAAGACACGGCGCTCGCATCGCCGCTGTCGTCGAATCTGGACAACGTTGACTCGGTGAGCGTGACTGATTCGCTGACCGCGGTGGTGTGGTTTCATCAGCGGACGCCCGACGCTTTTTACAAGGCAGCGAGTCCGATCGCCATTTTGCCGGCGCATTTGCTGCGACCGACGCCGGCCTCCGCGCTCGGAGAAAGCGCTTTCGCCCGGGCACCGGTTGGCAGCGGCCGCTTTCGCTTCGGCTCATGGGAGAAAGCCGCGCGCATCGTTCTCACGGCGGATAGCGCGAACTACCGTGGACGTCCAATCGCCGATCGCGTCATCTGGCTGATCGCCGCCGATTACCAGGCGGCCGCGACGCGATTTCTCAACGGCGATGCCGATTTTCTCGATGTGTTGAAGCCGGAGCTTGTCGGTCAGGCGAAGGCGAAGGGACTGACGATTCTCGCGTCTCCCGGCAGTCTAGACTACGGGTACGTCGCCTTCAACCTGCGGAACGCCGGAAACACCGGACCGAGCCCAGTGTTCGGAGACCGCGAAACCCGCCGGGCACTCGTGATGTCGGTGGACCGGGACGCCGTAGTGCGAAATGTCTTTGACACTCTGGGCCTCGTCGCGCACGGACCGGCGACTCGCATTCTCCCGACAAGCGACACGACGCTTGGGATCCCGTACGATCCGCAACGCGCTGGGCAGCTGCTGGATTCGCTCGGCTGGAAGCGCGGCGCCGACGGCATGCGCTCGCGCGGGAAGACGCCGCTGGCGTTTTCGCTGATGGTCTCGAGCTCCAGTGCGCTCAGGAAGAGCATCGCCGTGCTGCTCCAAGAGCAATGGCGAAAGGCGGGCGCAAAGGTGACCCTCGACCAGATCGAGATCAACTCCTTCGGCCAGCGAATGGACGAGCGAAAGTTCGAATCGCTGCTCAATGCGTGGCACATCGATCCGACCCCATCGTCGGTTCGCGAAGAGTGGGCGAGCTCGGAGATAAGGAAGGGCGGCTACAACGCCACCTCGTATCGCAATCCGGCGTTCGATGCCGTTATCGACAGCGCGGTGCGGGAGATGAACCCGTCTAGAAGCGCGGAACTGTATCGTCGCGCTTATCGGATTTTGACGGACGACGCCCCCGCAATGTGGATCTACGAGCTACGCAACGTGCAGGGTGCGTCGAAGCGCCTCACCACGACCGGCATCCGGCCGGACGCGTGGTGGGCGCATCTAGCGGACTGGAGCGTTACCGCGGGCTAGTGCTCGGGTTGGTTGGTGCGAGCGCGGGTGACGTGGACGGCGCTGGCGCAGGCGCGGCCGGATCGCCTGGGCCCTGACACAACCAGTAGCCATTCCCAAGATCGCTACAACCGGCGGGCGGGACGTCGCCTGAAGCGAGGATGTAGCGGGTGAACGCCGATTGGCGGGGGGACTGCTTCGCGGCCGATGCCGGCCCCGTGGAGTCGGCACAGGACGCGGTGCCTGCGATGCAGGCGACGACGACCAGACCGGCGAGGATTCGTCTCATTGGAAGTGTCCTCTGGCGTGCGAGGTGGAGCCCGGCCGGAGCGACCGAAGACATCCCGAGTCGATTCACGCTAGAATGACTCATCAGTAAGAAACCCCGGTCGCTGACCGGGGTTCCTCACTGCGTATTGCTACTTCTTGTCGTCGACGATCTCGTAATCGGCTTCGACGACGTCGTCCGGCTTGGCGCCGTCCTCGGCGCCCGCCGTGGCTCCTGCGGGCTGACCGGTTTCCGGTTGGGCGCCCGCCTGGCCCTGCTGCTGATAGAACGCCTGCCCGGCCTCGCTGAACACCTTCGTCAGCTCCTCCTGCGCCGCGCGAATCTCGTTCATGTCGTCCCCGCGGAGCGCTTTGCGTGCCCTCTCGATGGAAGCGTCGATCTTGGATTTGGTGTCGGGTGACACTTTGTCGCCCCACTCCTTGACGTTCTTCTCGACCTCGTAGGTCATCGAGTCGAGACGGTTCCGCGCATCGATCGCCTCGCGCTGCTTCTTGTCCTCGGCGGCGTTCTTCTCCGCGTCCTTGACCATGCGATCGATCTCGGAATCGGAGAGCCCGCTCGAGGCTTCGATGCGGATCTTCTGCTCCTTGCCGGTGGCCTTGTCCTTCGCGGTCACGTGCAGAATCCCGTTGGCGTCGATGTCGAAGGTCACCTCGACCTGCGGCATGCCACGCGGTGCGGGCGGAATTCCGGTGAGCTGGAATTTCCCGATCGTCTTGTTGTAGGTCGCGAGCTCGCGCTCGCCCTGAAGAACGTGGATCTCCACCGTCGTCTGATTGTCGTCAGCCGTCGAGAATGTCTCGCTCTTCTTGGTCGGGATGGTGGTGTTGCGTGGGATGAGCACGGTGGTGACGCCACCGAGGGTCTCGATGCCGAGCGACAGCGGCGTGACGTCGAGCAGGAGAACGTCCTTCTGCTCGCCGGTGAGAACCGCGCCCTGAACCGCTGCGCCGATCGCGACGACTTCGTCCGGATTCACACCCTTGTTCGGGTCCTTGCCGAAGAACTTCTTGACAATGTCCTGAATTTTCGGGATACGGGTCGACCCACCAACGAGAAGAACTTCGTCGATCTCGTTTGGCTTGATGCCCGCGTCCTTGAGCGCCTGCTCCATTGGCGGAATCGTGCGCTGAATCAGGTCGTCGACGAGCTGCTCGAACTTCGCTCTGGTGAGCGTATAGTTGAGATGCTTCGGCCCGCTCTGGTCGGCGGTGATGAACGGCAGATTGATGTCGGTCGACTGCGTTGTCGAGAGCTCCATCTTTGCCTTCTCGCCGGCTTCCTTGAGGCGCTGGAGCGCCATGGGATCCTTCGACAGGTCGATGGCCTGGTCGCGCTTGAACTCGCTGACCAGCCAGTCGATGACGCGCTGATCGAAATCGTCGCCGCCGAGGTGGGTATCACCATTGGTCGACTTCACCTCGAACTGGCGCGAACCTTCCACGTCGTAGAGCTCGAGAACGGAGATGTCGTAGGTTCCACCACCGAGGTCGAAGACTGCGACCTTCTCATCTTTCTTTTTGTCGAGGCCGTAGGCGAGCGCTGCCGCGGTCGGCTCATTGATGATGCGGAGCACGTCGAGACCGGCGATCTTGCCGGCGTCCTTGGTGGCCTGCCTCTGGGAGTCGTTGAAGTAGGCGGGTACGGTAATGACAGCCTTCTCGACCTTGTAGCCGAGGTAGTCCTCGGCGGTCTGCTTCATCTTCTGAAGGATCATCGCCGAGATCTCGGGCGGCGAATAGCGCTTGCCCTGGACTTCGACGGTCACGAGATCATTGGAGCCCGCTGCGACCTTGTAGGGGACGCGTTTGGTCTCATCCGAGACCTCGGACATCTTGCGTCCCATGAAGCGCTTGATCGAGAAGACCGTGTTCTGGGGGTTGGTTACGGCCTGTCGCTTTGCGATCTGACCGACGAGCCGCTCGCCGTCCTTGGTGAAGCCCACGACTGACGGGGTCGTCCGTCCGCCTTCGGCGTTGGGAATGACGACCGGATCGCCGCCTTCCATCACGGCCACGACCGAGTTGGTCGTGCCCAGATCGATTCCGATTACCTTATCTGCCATCGCTATTTTCTCCTGGAGCGGCGACCGCTCCAATTCCAGTGGTACCTGTGTTCAACCGTTCACAGGCAAGCACGAGGCCGGAAATCTCTGCCATAACGGCCGATTTTTCGGGATTTCAAGTTGGCCTGAGGGTGCCAAGTTGCCGTTTACAGGTGACTGGGCCATCTTGGCGGGCCCGTTCACCACGCGCGTTCTCTGAGGTGGATATGCTGCGGTCTATCGGCTTGGCTTTGGTGGCAGGGCTGGGAGCGGTCACTTTCGCTGATGGGCAGGCCGTCCAGCCACCGGCGAGAATCGACGTGATCGCAACGGACTACGCCTTCGGCGTGCTCCCCGCGGTTATCGCCGCCGGCCCCACCGTTTTCACCTTCTCGAACCAGGGGAAGGTCCAGCATGAGATGGGGATCGTTCGCCTCAGGGAAGGGGTCACCGTCGACGATCTCGTCAAGATCATGAAGGAGGGCGGCAGGCGTCGCGATGTCGTCGAGCGATCGGTGGGAATTCTGATCGCCGGTCCCGGCAAGAGTCCGGATGGAAAACTGCTGGTGGACCTGATTCGTGGCGCGAGCTACGTAGTGCTCTGCAACCTGAAAGACACTCCCGATTCTCCCGGCCATACGATGCTCGGGATGTACAAGACATTCCGGCCTCAATAGCAAAGATTCCCAGGGCAGGCGGCGCGCGCCGTGGCCTGACACTCGCGAGAGCCTGACTCAGTGTTCCCGTTAAGCGACGAGCTGCCGACTACGCGCACGCCCTGGATGACGTATCTCATCCTGATCGCGATGTTTGGGGCGTGGATTCTGGTGCAGGGGGCCGGATTCGATCAGCAGGCGCTGGCCGCGAGCGTATGCAACCTCGGCATGGTGCCCGGCGAGATTACCCACCTCGCTCCGATCGGGCAGGCCGTGCCGCTCGGGCGCGGCGTCGCGTGCGTGGTCGACAACGAGCCGATCAACATCCTGACGCCGGTGATCTCGATGTTTTTGCACGGCGGGTGGGGCCACATCCTCGGCAACGCGCTGTTCTTCTGGGTGTTCGGTAACAACATCGAAGACAGTCTCGGGCACTTTCGATTTCTGGTGTTCTACATCGTTTGCGGTTTGGCTGCTGCGGTCGCGCACATCCTGACTCAACCTGCCTCGCCGCTGCCGACAGTTGGCGCTTCGGGCGCGATCTCGGGCATAATGGGCGCGTATCTGATGCTCTATCCGCGAGTCCGGGTGAGGATGCTTTTTTTCTTTATCATTTTCTTCAAGGTGATTCCCATTCCCGCCTGGATGGTGCTGATCTGGTGGTTCTTCTGGCAGCTGGTCGCGGCGTTGCCCGAGCTCAGGAACGGCGGCGACCTGAGCGGCGGCGTGGCGGTATGGGCGCACGTGGGCGGGTTCTTAACAGGTGTTTTGCTGGTGAAGATCTTCGAGAATCGCCGTCTGGTGGTGCGAAGGACGCCAGTCGTCTAGCGCGAATCCTGCGCACGACGGCGGTCTTCGGTGGCTCCGCCGGCGGGTCCGCCATAGATTCACGCCCCATAACGATCTGACAATTTCAGATTCCAACGGAGAGCGCGTTTTGCGGATTCTTCCACGCGACGAGAAGTTCTACGATCTCTTCACCGAGCTTGCGAAAAGACTTACGGGGTCGGCGAGCATTCTCCAGGAAATGTTTCAGAATCCCGCCCAGCTCGACGCCAAGGTGACGGCGATCAAGGGGCTCGAGCACGAGGCCGACAACCTCACCCACGACATCATCGATCGGATCGATCGAACCTTCGTCACCCCGTTCGATCGCGAGGACATCCACGCTCTCGCCTCCGAGCTCGACGATGTGATCGACCTGATCGACGGTACGGCACGACGCGCGCAGATCTTCCGCATTCAGCGGATCCGGCCACCGGCGATCGTGCTCGCGGAAGTGCTTTCCCGTGCTGGCCAGGCGGTAGAAGAAGGCGTGCGCGACATGAAGAACGCGAAACACGTCTACGCCGTAAGCGAAAAGCTCAAGGTTCTCGAGGAAGAGGGAGACGCGGTCTACCACGACGCGATGGGGAAGCTCTTCGCCGAAGGTGGTGAGACGCTGGAGGTGATCAAGTGGAAGGATCTCTACGACAAGCTCGAGGACGCGCTCGATCAATGTGAGGATGTCGGCAACGTGCTGCAAAGCATTGCCCTGAAAAACGCGTAGTGATCTACTACGTCGCGGCGATCGTACTGATCGCTTTCATTTTCGATTTCATCAACGGCTTCCACGATTCGGCAAACTCGATTGCGACCATCGTCGGTACCCGAGTTCTGAGCCCGTTCGCCGCCGTGCTGTGGGCGGCGTTCTTCAACTTCACCGCCGCGTTCACCGCCGGTGAACTGGTTGCCAAGGCGATTCAGAAGGGAATCATCCGCACCGACATCGTCACCCCTAACCTGATTCTCGCCGGGCTGCTCGGTGCGATCGTGTGGAATCTGATCACCTGGTTTTACGGGATTCCGTCGAGCTCATCGCACGCCCTGATTGGCGGTTACGCGGGTGCCGGAGTCGCAAAGGCGGGCTGGAGTGCGATCACGTGGGGAGAGAAGTGGGTGCAGACGCTGTCGTTCATCGTGATCTCGCCGCTGGTCGGAATGCTCGCCGGGTTCGTGCTGATGGTGGCGGTCTACTGGATATTCCAGCGGATGGGACCAGGACGGGTCGACCGTTTCTTTCGCGTAGCGCAACTGGCGAGCTCGGCGCTCCTTTCTCACGCGCACGGCGCGAATGACGCGCAAAAGACGATGGGCATCATCGTCGGGCTGCTGGTATCGGTGAACCCACTCACCGCTGCGCAAACCGGTTTTTTCCATCATCTGCACGTGCCGGATGAAGGGATTCCGCTCTGGGTGAAATTGGGAGCGTATACGGCGATCTCGCTCGGCACTTTATTCGGCGGCTGGCGGATCGTGCACACCATGGGATCTCGCATCACGCGGCTGCGGCCCGTGAGCGGCTTCGCCGCCGAGACCGGCGGCGCGCTTGCGATCACCCTGGCGACGCACTACGGGATCCCGGTCAGCACCACACACACTATCGCCGGGTCGATCATGGGAGCTGGGGCGACGTATCGATTCTCCGCCGTGCGTTGGGGAATTGCGCGACGGATTGTCTGGGCGTGGGTAATCACCATTCCCGCCTCGGCGCTCCTTGCAGCGATCAGCTATCGGGTGTTGGCGCTTTTCGGGCTTCGTTGAACGACTGATCGTCGCGGTGGTGCTTGATCTGCTTGCCCTCGGCGAGATAGACAGCGTCTTCGCCGATATTTGTAGCGAGATCGGCGACGCGCTCGAGGTTTCTTCCCACCAGCAGCAACTCGAGTGATGGAGTAATCGTCTTCGCGTCGGCCAGCATGTGGGTAAGGAGTACGCGGAAGACGGAGTCGTGCAGGGAATCCACGATGTCATCGTCGAGGCAAACCTTGCGGCCGAGCGCGCCGTCGGCGCGAATGAAGGCATCGAGTGAGTCCGCGAGCATTCTGCGTGTCCGCCGCGCCATGACCTCTATCTCGGGGACTGGAATATCGGATTTGGGGAGATCGGCAAGCCTGATCGCCGATTCAGCGATGTTCACCGCGTGATCACCGACGCGTTCGAGATCATTGGAGACCTTGATGGCGCCGATGATGAAGCGAAGGTCGCGAGCCATTGGCTGCTGCAACGCGAGAAGCTCCACCGCCGCCTGTTCGACTTCCACCTCGAGACGATTGAGCTCGGCGTCGCCTTCAATCACGAGCCTCGCCTTGTCGCGGTCGCGGGTCATGAGCGCTTCGACTGCCAGATCGGTGCGTTCCTCGGCGGTAGCCGACATGTCGAGCAGCTTTTGCTTCAACGAAGAAAGCTGATCGTGAAAATGCCGGAATCCGGTGGACGTTGTATCGGCGGTCATCCAAATCTCCCCGTGATGTATGCGTCGGCTCGCTCCTCGCGCGGGCTGGTGAAGATCTGGTCGGTTGACCCGAACTCCACGAGTCCGCCGGCGAAGAAGAATGCAGTGTGATCGGAGGCGCGCGCCGCCTGTTGCAGGTTGTGGGTAACGATGATGATGGTCACTTCGCGCTTGAGCTCATAGAGCAGCTCTTCGATCCGTTGGGTGGAGCTCGGGTCGAGCGCGCTGGCGGGCTCATCGAGAAGCAGCACCTCGGGTTGATTGGCGAGCGCCCGCGCGATACAAACGCGCTGCTGCTGGCCGCCGGAAAGTCCGAGCGCTGAAGTGCGCAGCCTGTCTTTCACCTCGTCCCAGATTGCGGCGCGGCGAAGTGACTGCTCGACTATCTCGTCGAGTGCCCGCGGATCCCGGAGCCCGTTGATGCGGGGACCGTAGGCGACGTTCTCGTAGATCGTCTTCGGGAATGGATTCCAGCGCTGGAATACCATCCCTACTCTCTGACGGAGCGCGACGACATCGAGCGAGGGATCGTATACGCTGTCGTCGTCGAGACGGAGATCCCCGTCGTGGCGGATGCCGGGGATGAGATCGTTCAGACGGTTGATGGATCGAAGAAAGGTCGACTTCCCACACCCCGATGGTCCAATGAGGGCGGTAACAGCCCGCGCGGGGACGGTGAGCGAGATTTGATTCAGCGCCTGCTTCTTCCCGTACCAGAAAGAGAACGCACGGGCTGCAATGACCCCCGTCAGCGCCGCTTCTGGTCGACGGGTGTCGGGCAGGACCGGAGGAGTCGCGACGCCGGTCATCCGAACCGTCCCGTGATGTAGGACTCGGTCCGCGGGTCGCGGGGGGCGGTGAAGAGGTCTCTGGTGGTTGCTAGCTCGACGAGCTCACCCGCGAGGAGGAACGCGGTCCGATCCGAGACTCGGGCGGCCTGCTGCATGTTGTGGGTCACGATCACGACGGTGACCGTATTCCGAAGCTCGTAAACCAGCTCTTCGACCTTCTGGGTGCTGAGCGGGTCGAGCGACGCACTCGGCTCGTCGAGGAGAATAACGCGCGGGCGGGTCGCCAGAGCGCGGGCGATACACAGCCGCTGCTGTTGCCCACCGGACAACGTCGTCGCGCTTTGGCCAAGACGATCCCTGACTTCGTTCCACAGGCCGGCCCTCGTGAGCGCCTCCTCGACGATGTCCGCGGTCTCGCCGCGATCGCGATGACTCTTCGAATCGACCCGCAGCCCGGCGGCGACGTTGGCACGAATAGACATTGTCGGGAATGGTGTGGGGCGCTGGAAGACCATGCCAACGTGCCGGCGCACCGCGATCGGACTTGTCCCTTCTCCGTAAATCTTGCTGCCGAGGATCTCGACCATTCCGGTGACGCGAGCGCCGGGAACTGTCTCGTGCATTCTGTTGATGCACCGGAGCAAGGTGGATTTTCCGCACCCCGACGGTCCGATGATGGCCGTGACAGCGCGTTGTGGTATCGACATCGAGATGTCGCGAATCGCGGGGTGGTCGCCGAAGAATGCCGACAGGGTCGTCGTGACGATGCACGGCGCGGTTTCCTCGGCCGGGCGCTCGGCTTCGGGACCGCGTACCTCGGGACGGGGCGCGGCTACCAGTGGCTCATCGGGCAGCACGTCAGTCGACAGGTGCACCGAACCGTGAGCGCGTGGCGAAACGCGCGGCAATGCTGATGACGAGGACGATCGAGATTAGAACGAGCGCTCCCGCCCAGGCTTGCCGATGCCAGGCGTCGTAAGGGCTGATCGCATAAGTGAAGATCTGCAGCGGCAGAGCGGCGATCGGCTCTCGCACCGCCGTTGACCAGAACTGGTTACCGAAGGCGGTGAAGAGAAGTGGCGCGGTCTCACCGGCAATTCTGGCCACCGCCACGAGCGCGCCGGTGGCAATGCCCGCGAGCGCAGTGCGCAGCACGATCGAGATCGAGGTACGCCACCGCGAGTATCCGAGTGCGAGCGCGGCTTCCCGAAGAGATGTCGGAACCACGCCGAGCATCTCCTCGGTGGTGCGGGTGACGAGCGGGATCATCATCGCGCCGAGCGCGACGCCTCCGGCAAGCGCCGAAAAGTGTCCGATCGGACGAACCAGAAACTCCCATGCGAAGATTCCGAGGACGATCGACGGCAGCCCGTTCAAAACGTCGGACAGGAATCGTACGCTGTGAGCGATGGGCGTGGTTTTCTTCTCAGCGAGGTAAAGCCCGGCGCCGATCCCAACCGGAAGCCCGATCACTACCCCGATTCCGATCAGCACGAGAGTGCCCACGATCGCGTTCGCCAGCCCGCCTCCCTCTTCGCCAACTGGCTTCGGCATGTTGGTGAAGAAGCTCAGCGAAAGTGAAGACGCTCCCTGCTTCACCAAATGCAGAAGGATGAGCAGCAACGGCAGGGTGGCCAGAAGGGCCGCCAGGTAGGTGAGGCCGATCATGATTCCGCTCGTTGTATGTCGGCGGCGCGCGGTGCGGCTCATATGCGACTCCGTGACACGCGCCACACCAGCCAGCGGGCGATGGCATTGACGATCAGAGTGATGACGAAGAGCGACGCCCCAACGGCCATCAGTGCGGAGAGGTGAAGATCGTTGGTCGCCTCGCTGAACTCGTTGGCGATGAGCGACGCCATGGTGTAACCGGGCGCGAACAGAGATGCGGAGATCTCGGGCCGATTGCCGATCACCATGGTCACTGCCATCGTCTCCCCAAGCGCGCGTCCGAGGCCCAGCATGATGCCGCCGACGATTCCGGAGCGGGCGTAGGGGATAACGGCGTCGCGAATCATCTCCCAGCGCGTTGCTCCGAGGGCAAGGGCAGCTTCGCGCTGCGATCGTGGCACCGCCATCAGCACCTCTCGCGCGACCGACGAGATGTAGGGCAGTGCCATGATCGCGAGGATAAGTCCTGCAGCGAGCATGCTCGGCCCATATGCTGGTCCGGTGAACAACGGTGTCGCGCCAAGATGCAGGGTATCGCGCAGGAACGGCATCACCTTCTCGCGAAGGAGCGGAATCATCACGAAGATTCCCCACAATCCGTACACGACGCTCGGAATGGCGGCCAGCAGATCGACCAGAAAGCCGACAGGCTGCCGCAGCCATGTCGGCGAGAACTCGGAAAGAAAAACCGCGACACCGATGGCAAGGGGTGTCGCGATTATCAGCGCGACGGCGGAGGAAACGAGGGTGCCGAACACCGCTGGTGCGGCACCGAAATGACCACCCGCGACGTCCCAATCACTGGAGGTCACGATAGCGGGTCCCAGCCTTGCGAACGCCGGCCACGCCGCCGCGAAGATCGCGATCGCAATCGCGATGACGAGTGCGGGGATGACCAACGCCGATGCGGTGGTGAGCAGCTCGTAAATCCTGTCGCCGATCGCCGACTGATCGACGCGGAGGGTGCGCCGCTCGCGCTCCAGCCAGCGGGCGGGCAGAGCCGTCACTGTCCGCCGGCGACCTGGATCTGGCTTAATCGCGTCTTCAGCTTCGACGTGAGCTCGGCGGGCAGGGGCGCATAGTCGAGGCTTGCCGCCATCGATTCCCCGGAGGTGTACGCCCAGGTGAGGAAATCGACGAGCTTCTTTCCTTTGGCGGCGTCCGGCTGTCGCTGGTAAACGAGTATCCACGTCATCGCCGAGATGGGATACGAGTCGGCACCAGGCGCGTTTACGATCGAAATGCGGTAATCAGTGTTTGCCGGGAGCGCCGCGGCGACCCCGGAGGCAGCCGCAGTCACTCCGACTCCCGAGGCGCGAATGAATTTGCCCGACTGGTTGGCGACTGCCGCGGACGGAAGATTGTTCTGATTCGCGTACGCCAACTCGACGTAACCGATGGATCCTGGTGTCTGCTTCACCTGGCCGGCGACGCCCTCATTGCCTTTCGCGCCGAGTCCGACAGGCCATTTGACTTCCTTACCCTTGCCGACTGAAGTCTTCCAGGCCGGAACGGCGGTGCTCAGGAAGTCAGTGAAGATGAACGTTGTTCCGCTGCCGTCGGAGCGATGAACGACGAGGATATCGCTGGCGGGAAGCTTCGCGCCGCCGTTGAGGGTCGTGATCCGCGTATCGTTCCACTTCGTAATGCGCCCGGAAAAAATCTCGGCGATCGCTTGCGGCGTGAGATTGAGCGGGGTCGAGAGTCCGGGAACATTGTAAGTGATCACGACGGCGCCCATGACGGTCGGGAAGTGGAGGATCGGGCCGCCCTTGGCGGCTGCGAGCTCCTGATCACTCATCGGGCTGTCGGACGCACCGAAATCGACCGTCTGCTCGGAGAGCTGGCGAATGCCTCCGCCGGACCCGATCGACTGGTAGTTGATCTTCACTCCCGTGTTTCGCGCGTACTCGGCGAACCACTTGGAGTAAATCGGATAGGGAAACGTTGCGCCGGCGCCGGTGAGATCGACCGAGCGGCCCGAGCTCGCCGTGGATGAGGACGCGTTGTCGTGAGAGCGTTCGCCGCCACAGCCGAGGGCGAAAAAGAGAAGCGCTGCAACCAGCGGTTTCAAAGGAGCTCCGGATGTCCGAGGTGAAGTGCACGTGAAAGCATCTGCCCGGAAACTGGCCCGCCCCTGAATCAGCCCGATCAACGTCTGGTAACGACATTGTCACAACTGTCTCAGGTGCGGCGCGACGGGCTAGAAGTTCGCGACCAGGTGGAGGAAGTACGTCTTTGTGCTCGGGGCAACGGCGCCTGAATGGGGCGTCTGCTCCTGGTAGTCGAGCGCGATCGCGGTTTTCTTGTTGAGATCCCAGGTGAGGCCGGCGATTACGGTGTTCACGTATCCGTCGGTGTCGGTGTTCGGCTTCGCGCGGTCCAATCTGGCAACGATGCCGAGGGGGAACGTCGAGGTTTCGCTGATAAGCTGGAACGGTTTAACCGCGACGAAGCCGGCCACGAGGCGCCCAGTGCTGTCTGTTTCGAATCGGGGGGACGCAGGCGTGTTGGCACCTGTTTCACTCGCATCCCTGCGAGTATCCCATTCCGCGCCGACGCTCAGGCGTGGGTCACGCAGGCCCGCGAAGATGCCGGCTCTGGTCCGCGGCATCGACAGGCCGACGGTGCCTACCTGACCGGCGCCCCCGTTCGCGAACTGGCTGCCCACGGCGCCAACGTATGTCCACGCGGTGAGCGTGAGGGTCCGAAAAAGTTTGCTGCGCGAGGAACTGAGCGGCGTAAGCGTCAGTCTCGCTGCGTAGTCCTTGAAGCGATCGACTTCGCGCGACGTATAGCCCGGTCCGTTGACGACGGTCGCGTAAATCTCGCCGAGCTTGTCTGGAAAGCTCAGTGTGGTGGCTACGCCGGCATCAGACGATGAAAAGAATCCAGCGCGATCGACCGGCGATGGCGATAACCAACGGGGCCAGAACTGCTCGATGTGATCGATCACGACATTGTGCAGCAGTCCACCACGGACGTTCGCGCTCCACGTTGGTCGCTTTAGAAGATCGTACTGCAGGTAGGCATACTTTGCGCGAATCACCCAGCCTCGGTAAAACGCGTCATTGGGCGCGCTGGTCTGCTGGAATATGTCGGCGGTGACCCGGACGCTGGCGCGCTCACCAGCGGCCATCCGAAAGGTGAGGTAGGCTCGCTCGAGGTCAAACTTGTTCTGTGACCTGGATGCGCCCTGGTCGCCCCGATATTGGTAGTTCGCGAGCAACACGCCGGAGAAGTCGACAGGGATCGAGACGGACTGCGCGGGAGCCGGTGTTGCGGGCTTCGTCGTATCGGCGACCGGCTGCTGCGCGAGCAAACCGGTAGCGAACCAAACACTCAGCAGAACTGCGGGAACGAGTGATCTGACCAAAGTGAGCTCCGTTAGAAGTTGCGACCCAAAGCTCACCGCGTTCCGTCACGAATGGCGACGTTGTACGTAAAGGCTATGTCACGACGTGCATCTCACCGGGGAAGTAGACGCTGATGGTCGTGCCGGCTCCGACGGCGCTCTCTGCTTTTACCCAACCGCCGTGGGCTTCGGCGAGGTGTTTTACGATCGCCAGACCAAGCCCGGTACCACCAGCCTCGCGCGAGCGCCCGCGGTCGGCGCGATAAAAGCGCTCGAAGATTCGCGGCAGGTGCTCGGCGCCAATCCCCGACCCGGTATCCCTGACGCGCAGAACGACTCCGCGATCGAATCTCTCGCTCGTGATCGTGATGCTCCCGGAGGTGGTGTGTCGGATCGCATTTTCGATCAGGTTGAGCAGAATCTGCTCGACGGCGGTACGATCGGCACGGAGCACCTCTGCATCCGAGCTCACGCGCGTGATCAGCTCGATACCTCTTGAGCTGGCAGACTCATTGAATCTGCTGAATACTTCCGCGGCGAGCTCGGCGGCCCGGACATCCTGCGGCTGGGGCTGCCAATGGCCCGACTCGATGCGCGATAGGTCGAGTAGCTCATCGACAATTCGTTGCATTCGCCGCGCGTTGTCGAGAATCGATTTGGCAAACTGGGCTCGGCGCTCGGGCGAGATGTCGGGATCCTGAAGTGTTTCGGCGAAGCCGCCGACGACCGTGAGCGGTGTGCGCAGCTCGTGCGAGACATTTGCGACGAAGTCGCGGCGCATGGCCTCGAGTCGGCGCACTGGGGTAAGGTCGAAGACCGCGAGCACAGCCCCGCCGCCGGCGAGGGGCCGCGAGGTAAGGGAGACTGTGGTTCCTCCGATGATCGCCTCTGCCCTCTCCGTCTCTGCTCCCTGGAGGGCGAGCTCGATGGCGGTGCGCAATTCTGCGTCTCGCGGGAGGAAGTCGACACTGAACGGAAGCGCCGTCGGGAGCTTGAGAAGTCGCCGGCCCGTTTCGTTGATCCGAACGACTTGCCGCGCGGCTGAAATGGCGAGCACGCCTTCGTTCAGGGTCTCAACGAGCGCGGTGAGCACGGCCTGCTCGGCGGACAGGGCCGCCATCCTGGCGTCCAGCTGCTCGGCAAGACGGTGAACGGCGTCTGCTAGATCGCCGACTTCGCCCGGCGCCGAAAGCGCCGGATATCTGCGATGCTCCCCGGCGGCCAGTGACTGGGCGACGTCCCTGAGGTCGGTGATCGGTCTCGACACCGAGCGCGAGAAAAGCGCGGCGAGAAGGCCGGCGAGAATCAGCGAGACAAGCCCCGCGGCAATCACGCCGTTTCGCGCCCTGTCAAATACACTCTCGACGGTTCTGGTGGTCACCGATACGCGCGCGGTACCAAGAGGCGCGCGAACGGCAACGTAAACCTGCTCCTCTCCCGTTGAAGGACTCATGCGTCGGATCGAGCTGACCCCGGTTGCCCGCGCCGCAACCACTTCGGGTCTGTGGCTGTGGTTCTCGAGGCTCCGGAGCGCCGGCCCGTCGAACTCGGAGTCGCCAACAACGTGGCCCGCTGAATCGATGAGAGTGACCCGATATCCGGTCGCCTCACCGGCTTGATCGGCGAGACCATCCGGATCGACGTGCGCGGTCCACTGGCTGGCGACGAATCGCGCTTCGCCGGCAAGATTGGCGGTTGTTTGCTCGGTGATTCTCTGGTGCAGCTGGAAGTCGATGATGATCACCGCCGAGGCAACCAGCACGGCGACCACGGCGAGCGATTGCAGCAGCAACCGGTGCGCGAGCTTCACGATCGATCGTTCACGTTACGAATGCGGTAGCCGAAGCCGCGCACGGTTTCGATCAGATCCCCGGCCGCACCGAGCTTCGCGCGCAAGCGCTGGACGTGCATGTCGACGGTGCGGGTCTGGATGTCAGGCGCTGCCTCCCAGACGTTCTCGAGGAGCAAATTGCGCGGCTGGACCCGTCCCTTTCGCTCGGCCAGCAGAATCAGAAGCTTGAACTCAGTCGGAGTGAGATCGATCTCTCGACCGTCCACTGAGACGCGATGCGCGGTGATGTCGATACGCAACGGTCCAATCTGGCGAACGTCGCCGGCATCGTCGTGTCCGGCCTTTACGCGTCGCAGAATGGCGCCGACTCTGAGCACCAACTCCTGCGGGCTGAACGGTTTAGTGAGATAGTCGTCAGCACCGAGCGTCAGCCCTCTGATGCGATCTCCTTCGTCGCGTTTTGCAGTGAGCATCAGAACCGCGACAGCCGCTGTCGTGGGGTCTGAGCGCAGCTCTTTTATCACCTCGAACCCCGACAGACCTGGAAGCATCAAGTCGAGGATGACGAGCGCGGGTTTATCGCGCCGAGCGATTGCCAGTGCTTGCGTTCCTGTCGCGGCGGTGGAAACCGCGTAGCCTGCTTTGGCGAGATGATATGCGACGAGCGCGACGATGTCAGGCTCGTCATCGACCACGAGGACGCGCTCGACCGCGAAGCTGGGCTCAGTCACGTCTGGAACTTGCCGCGTCCGGTAAGCTTGCGTCAACCGAACGACTGTCACGAATCCGTTACGATAGCTTTGCCCTCCCTCGACCCAGCCCGCGCCACTAGCTTTGCTCTTCACCCCATTCCGAATGCGTTCGAGCGAGATGATTTCGCGATACTTTGGATTTCTGTTCGTTGCCGCGCTGGGCTGCGCCCCGAGCCAGATCGGGCGTGTGTCCCAGTCCGTTGATCTGGTCGTTGCCACGACCACCGATGTCCACGGCAGAGTGAGAGCCTGGGACTATTACGCCAACCAGGCGGAGTCCGTCCGAGGTCTGACGCGTGCCGCGACGATCGTCGATTCGGTGCGCGCGGCAAATCCGGGGCGGGTCGTCCTGCTAGATGCCGGTGATCTGCTGCAGGGAAATCCGCTCGCCTACGTTGCTGCACGCGTGTCGGCGAACAGGACCAATCCGATCATCGCAGCGATGAATGCGATGCATTACGATGCTGCCGCGATCGGAAACCACGAGTACAACTACGGCGTGCCCTACCTCGATTCTGCGGTGAGGCAGGCGACCTTCCCGTTTCTGTCCGCGAACACCTACCGAATCAATCCTCCGGGAGTCCACGCCTACAATGCGTGGACGATCGTCGAGCGCGACGGAGTGAAAGTTGGAATCGTCGGAGCGACGACACCGGGAGTGATGGTCTGGGACGCGACCAACATCAGCGGGCGACTTCGCTTCGGTGACATCGTGCCCGCCGTGCGCCAGGCGGTGCAGGAAGTCCGGAGTGCCGGTGCGGACGTCGTGGTGGTGACGATGCACTCGGGCCTGAACGAGCCGTCCAGCTATGATACGGTGAGCACGGGACTGCCGAGCGAGAATGTGGCCGCTCGAGTCGCGAGCGAAGTACCGGGAATAGACCTGTTGCTGTACGGTCATTCGCACAAGGAGCAGCGCGGGACGACTATCGGTGAGACGCTTCTCATCCAACCCAAGAACTGGGCGACTAGTGTCGACATCGCGCACCTGACGGTCACACGCTCCGGGGGCCGCTGGACGGTCACCGACAGACGGAGCGATCTGGTGCGGGCCGCCGGACACGCCGAGGACCCGGCTGTGCTCGCCGCGACTGAGGTGGTGCATCGGGAGACGGTCGCGTACGTCACAACGCCGATCGGAACTACCGCCGAGCGCTGGAGCGCCGATTCGGCACGGATCAAAGACACGCCGATCATCGACTTCATGCTCGAGACCGAGCGCAAGGCGGCCGGGACCGACCTCGCGTCGACTGCCGCTTTCTCTACTGACGTGGTGCTCGGGCCCGGCCCAATCACGATTGCGCAAGTCGCGCAGCTGTATCCGTACGACAACACTCTTCGCGCGGTACGGATCACCGGTAAACAGCTACGCGAATATCTGGAGTTCAGCAGCCGCTACTATCCGACCCCAAGCTCGCCGACCGCGGCGCTCGTGCCCGATCCGCGGATTCCAGGTTACAACTTCGACGTGGTGTCAGGGGTTGATTACGTGCTCGATGTCTCGCGTCCAGTCGGATCGCGCGTCACGCGTCTCGACTTCAAGGGTCATGCGGTAAAAGACACCGACACCTTTACGATGGCGCTCAACAATTACCGCCAGACCGGCGGCGGCGGATACGCAATGCTGGCGGGAGCGCCGGTGGTGTACGACAAACAGCAGGAGATAAGGCAGCTTCTCATCGACGAAGTAAAAGCGCGCGGGACGCTCCGACAGGCGGACTACTTCGTGCCGAACTGGCGGCTGGTGCGTGGGTCGGAGGTGGCCACTCCGAGTGTGATCACCCGCGTCGTAATCCCTTTACCCTGGGATAGTCTCGCTGGGACCGTCGGCCGCCGACGTATTCTGCGAATCATTGCGACGAATGATTTTCATGGCGCGCTGGAGCCGCGACCTGACGCAAATGGTGTCAGACGTGGCGGGGCGTCATACGTCGCCGACGCGATCGAACGCGCCGAAAAGGAGTGCGCGCCGGGCTGCCAGACGCTGCTTCTCGACGGCGGTGATCTCTTCCAGGGTACGCCGGCATCGAATCTGTCGTTCGGCCGGCCAGTGGTCGACTACTACAATAAAATGGGTTACGCCGCGGCGGCCCTCGGCAATCACGAGTTCGATTGGGGCATCGACAGCCTGCGTGCACGGATGCGCCAGGCGAAGTTCGGGATTTTCGGCGCCAACGTCCGGTATACCAATGGTCGCGACGTGCATTGGATCCGCAACGACACCATCGTCACTCGCGGAACGACCAGGATCGGCATCATCGGCATCTCGACCGTCGCCACGCCGACGACGACGCGCGCTTCCAACGTCGTCGGCCTGCGATTCGACGACCCCGCTCCCATCGTCGACAGCATCGGTGCGGCGCTGCGACGACGCGGCGCAAATCTCGTGGTGGTAATCGCGCACGCCGGAGCGTTTTGCGGGAGAGACGGAGCGAGCGATTGTGGCGGCGAGATCATCGACTTCGCGCGCAAGCTCACCACCAAAGTTGATGCGATCGTCAGCGGGCACACCCACTCACTGGTGAACGTCGACATCAAGGGAATTCCGATCGTGCAGGCGCGATCGAGTGGACGAGCCATAGACGTACTCGACGTGCCGCTTGGAGATTCGTCGCTCGCAATCGCGCACCAGGTGCGGGAGATCGCCTCCGATACTCTGCAGCCGGTTGCAGCGATCGATTCAATCGTGCAGCGAGCCGTCGCGAGCGTGGCGTCGCTCGTGAATCAACACGTGGCGACGATTCCTGCGACGCTCCCGAGACAGGGGCCACAGTATCCGCTGGGGAATCTGATCGCCGACGCTCAGCGTTGGGCAGGGAAGGGCGACGTCGCGATCATGAACAACGGCGGCATCCGCACCGACCTCCGCGCGGGGGAAGCGACCTACGGCTCGCTGTTCGAGCTTCAGCCGTTCGGGAACACGTTGTATGAACTGAGGATGACCGGCGCGCAG
>DATFGW010000097.1:0-6591 GCA_035249045.1 Gemmatimonadaceae bacterium
AAGGTCGTGACAAGCACCATCAGCGCGAGCGCGCTGAACAGCGATGGCGAGATCGCCTGCGTGGCGAGCCCCATCTGCGCGAATATCAAACCGACTTCGCCGCGGGGAATCATCGCGACCCCGATCAGACGCTTGTTGCCCTTGAACCACCAGGGCGCGTATGCCGCAAAAAATTTCCCCAGCACACCAGCGAGGATGAGCAACCCCGCCACCGCCAACGTTCCCGCTTCGCCAAACGCTGAGAGCTCCACCGCCGCACCCACCGACGCGAAGAAAATCGGCACCAGCACGTGACCGATCGTCGTCGTGGCCCTCTCGATTTCCACGCGCTCCGCCGTGGTGTTGAGAATTATTCCCGCCGCAAAGGAGCCGAGGATCATGGCCGACCCGGCGCTCGCGGCGAGAGCCGACACCAGAAACGCGAATGCCAGCGCGACCGCCGATAGTGTTCCCGGCGTACGAATGCCGCCGATCGTTTGAAAGACCGGCCGAGCCAGGAGTCGCCCCACCACCACGGCGACGACTATGAACCCAACCGCGATCGCCGTCGTGCCGAGCACGCCCGCCACGGTCCACGATCCACCCACCACGATTCCCGTCACGACCGACAGCACGATCAGGCCGACGATGTCGTCGAGCACCGCAGCGCCGAGCACGACCTGCCCCTCGCGCGAGGCGAGCTGGCCAATGTCGGAGAGTACCCGCGCGGAGATTCCCACCGAAGTTGCGGTCAGTGCCGCTGCGCACACTAGCGCCGGAACGCGCTCGAGACCAAGGAGCGCCGACGCCGCATAGTATCCGAGCACCAGCGGAATGATCACGCCAACGAGTCCCACCGTCGTCGCGGCACCCGCGACCTTCATCATTCGTCGCAAATCGGTGTCGAGCCCGATCTCGAACAACAAGACAATTACGCCGAGCTCCGACAGCGCGGCGATGACTGGATCGGTCGGATCCAGCACGCCGAGGACTGACTTCCCGAGCAGCACACCCGCGATCAGCTCACCAAGGACCGCCGGCTGCCCGAGCCGCTGCGCGAGAGCACCAAGGAGCTTCGCGGCGGCAAGAAGCGCGGCTAGAACGAGCAGCAGATGCGGAATCGAATGCGCGTCACTCATCGGTAGGTCTCGAAGAAACCGGTTCCAGTGCCCGCCAACGGCTGCCCATTGAGGCGGCCCGAGATCCGGGCCGTGCCTTTCATCTGGATAAAATACGGCCGCTTCTTTTCGCTGCCGAGCGGATCACCGCGTTCCGCCTCACTCGACGCGGGCCGCGGCCGCGTATCAGTCGCGATCGCGTCCTCGACCGAGATGTCGATCTTCAACGTATCGCTGCCGCGCACATCCTGAAACGTCGCGCGCGACGGAACGCGAAGCTGCGTCGAACCCACCGTGACGACTCGATTGTCCTCATACGAGATCGCCTTCGGCCGGAAGACAGCCCTGAAGCCAAGCGAATCGACGAGATAAACCAACACTGGGGGTATCGACGCCGTCGTATCGGCCGGATATACCCGGCCATAAAGAAAAGTGTATTCGCCCGCTCGGGACGCGCCCCAGTCCCACGTGACTCCGCGCCACACACCCCAGTTGTGATCGTGATACGCTTGCGCTCCGTCGAATGTCTCGCAGCGCCCGTCGACGCAAACCGTCCCCGTCGCCGTCGCGCGCAATCCTGGAACGGTGTAACCGGATACGAACCCGCCGGAGCCCATCGAGACGCCGGGGAAATACGCGTAAGCCGCGGGATGAATCCGCAGCGACACAGTCACGCTGCCCGTCGCGTTCTCGCCGCGCGCCGAGCCGCGCACATCGTAATCTCCGTTGGGAAGCAGCGTCACCCGAGAATCGCCGAAGACCAGGTTCGCGTCGCTGGTCGAGAAGCGAACCCGCGAACGGTCGTAGTCGACGGCGAATCTTCTGGTCACACCGGCCTGCTCCCTGACGGTGATACCGAGCCGCCCGCCCCACCGTGCGCCCCTGACGTCGCCGCCGACAATGAACGAGATGAACGCCCACCGTTTGGTGTCGGGCGAGATCACGTTGAAGTAGTGCCACTCCGCCCAGGTCTCGCGATTGGTGACGCTGTCCGACGGCATGTGAAAGTGATCGATCTCGTTTCTCAGCTCGTACAGCGTCGGCGCGATCCACTTTCGATCACCATCGTCGTCCTCCCACGTCCCCGCCACGATCTCGGCGGCTGCACCCACCGCGCGCGTCGCGGAGGGAATCTCGCCGATCGCGTGCACAGCGAATTCGCGCCCATCCGCCGTGCGCGCGTAGAGCAGCCGCCCCTCGATCTGCGGCGCCACCGCGGCGACCTCAGTCCTGTACCTCGGCGACGCCAGAACCTGTCGGTAGAGAAACGAGGCGTGGTCGATCGAGAAGAAAAGGCCGCCGATCCCACCCGTCTTCATCACTTCGATGTCCAGACCTTCCGGCAACACCGTGATGGTGCCGCCGCCGACCAGCTTTTCGTTGCGCGCCTGCGACAGCATTGCCTCACCGATCGAGAGGAGCACGATCATTACCGCGACGCCGACGCCGAACCCGAAGAAGAGCAGCAGCGATCGCCACGGCCGGTAGGTGATGTTCCGTAACGCGAGCTCGCCGATCATCCGTCTACCACTCGTCCATCGCGCATGTGAATCTTCCGTCGCGCCGCGCTCGCCAGATCCTCGTCATGGGTCACCACGACGAGCGTCGTTCCGTCGTCGTTGAGCCGCTGAAACAACCGGATGATCTCGGTGCCGGTACGCGCATCGAGCTCACCCGTCGGTTCGTCGGCGAGAAGGAGCGACGGGCGATTCGCCAGTGCGCGCGCAATAGCGACCCGCTGCTGCTCGCCACCCGAGAGCTCCGATGGCCGATGGCGCAGGCGTCCACCGAGCCCGACGTACTCCAGCAGCTCGGATGCGCGCTGCACCCGCTCCTGCTTGGGGATTCCAGCTTCCGCCATCGGCAGCGCGACGTTCTCCACCGCCGACAGAATCGGCAGCAGGTAGAAGCGCTGGAAGACGAAGCCGATGTTGCGCAGGCGGAACTGCGTCGCGTCACGATCTATCATCGACTCGACGTGACGGCCTGCGATCGTCACACTCCCCGAAGTCGGCTGATCGATTGCTCCAATCAGATTGAGCAGGGTCGATTTGCCACAGCCCGACGGGCCGACAATCGCCACGTAATCACCGGCTGCCACCTCCAGGCTCACGCCCTGGAGCGCGTGCACGCGCTCCGCGCCGACCGGATAATCGCGGTGGACATCGCGCACCGAGACAATCACGCTGCCGTTTGTATTTCGCTGTTCCGTCACGCGATCGCCTCACGTCGCAGAGATTCAGCGATCGGCAGCGATGCGGCCCGCCACGCCGGATAAATCCCCGCCGCAATCCCACTCAGCACCAGGAGTCCGAGCGCCGACCACGCGGCGCGTGGCTGGAACAGAAAGAAGTCGATCGCCATCGGCAATCCGGGAAACGCCGACAGAATCGTGTTCAGGTAGCGCGCGGTCACCAGACCGAGCCCGAGTCCGAGCACCGCGCCCAGCAAGGTGATCGCCACTCCCTCGATTACGATCTGCTCGACCACATGCGAGCGCGAAACGCCGATGGCGCGCATCACCGCGATCTCACCCGAGCGCTCGTTCACCGACACCGTCACCAGCGTGGTCACCAGCAGGAATCCGACGAACAGGCTGACCGCCCCAAGTATCAGCGCCAGCTGGCGGAAATAGCTGAGTCGCTCGTCCACCTGCGCGATCGCAGTCGCGATCGAGATCGCGCTCACCGTCGGAATCTTCGCCTCGATCCAGTTCCTCACCTGGTCGGCGTCGGTACCGTTGCGCACCCGCACCATGAAGAGTGACGCGCGGTCGCGGAGTACTCGGCCCGCGCTCGCACCGCTGCCCCCCATTCCTTCGAGCGTTTCGCGTCGGACGGCCGCACCCGGTTGATCGTTCGCGCCATAGATGAAGCGGACTTTACCGACCAGCACCAGTCGACGCTGGCCCGAGTAGGTGCGGGTCTGCGGATCGTAGCCAAGCGCAACCGTGAGGGTATCGCCAATGTGCGCGCCGAGTTGTCGCCACATGAAGTCGTTCACGACGATGTCGTCGGCATTGGCAAGGTCGCGACCCGAGACGCGCTCGTAGTCACCTTGCACCGCCGGGTTGATTCCAATCGCCGATCCGCTCACGTCACGGCCCGACACCGGGATGTGGATCGACGCGCCAAGTACCGGGCTGATGTCGCCGACCGCTGGATTGGTGCGGAGGGTGTCGATGATTGCGGCAACACCGGGGATCGTCGCGTCGGTGTCGAATGGGAGCGTTCCCTTCGGCGCGAGCCGCAGCTGGAACCCGCGCGACAACAACAGCTCCCGAAAGGATTCCCGCATTCCAGTCGCCAGCATCACCATGTCGAGCAGCATCGCCGCGGCGATGGCGACGCCGAGCACGGCGAGGCAGGTCCGCGCGCGGTGTCGGATCAGGGACGCCTGTGCGAGTGCCCGTCTCATCAGCGCCCGAAAAGCTGGAGTGGAGGCGTGCGCGCGAGACGCAGTGACGCCAGGACACCGGCGCCGATCCCAAGCACCAGCGAGAGCGCGACCGCGACGGCGATGATCGGCGGCGTGACGATCGAGAAAGCGAGCGGCGTTTGATAGACACCGCGGTAATGCCAGTTGACGAATAGCGAGATCGCCCAGCCGAGCACGATACCCAGCGCACTTCCGAGTACTGCGATCACCGCTGCCTCGAGGACAATTGACCGTATGACCGTAGCGCGCGAGATGCCCATCAGCCGAAGCGCCGCGATGTCACGCCGCCTTTCCTCGACCTTGAGCACCATGATGCAGAGCAGAAACACCGAGCTGGCGACGATGGTGATGACGCCGATGGCGCGGTGGAAACGGCTCACCACCTGGAACGTCCGCGATGTCTCGACGGCGATGTCACTCGAGCGGTACGCCTTGAATCCGAACGCGACGTCGTTCACCCGGTCGATCATCGCTGGCACGTCGGCGCTCGGCGTGGTTGCGACCGCGAACCGATCGACGCGGTCGCCGTAGCCGGAGATGGTCTGAAGCTGATCGAGATGGAGTCGAACTCTCAGGTCCCCACGTGCGACTTCCGATGGATCGGCCCCGCGTCGCACGATCGCCGCGACGACGACTTTCTCGCCGCTGGTTCCGGGCTGTGCCGCGAGGAAAACGGTGTCGCCGACTTTGAGCCCTGCCTGCGCCGCCAGCACATCGTCGATGGCGATGGTTCGCGCCGGCGCAGCTACCTTCGCGGCGGGTTGTACGGAGGTTGAATCTTGTAGGAGTGCGGCAGCTAGGACGAGCGCGAGTAGCACCAGCGAAAGCTAGCCCTGGCCGCGCGGCCGTGCCTTGTCCGCCAGAGGCGCGACGAGAATGTGCATTGCCAGCGCGGGCCCGATCGAGAGCTCCTGCCGTCCGACGCCGAGCAGAATCGGCCCGCCATAGGGAGCGCGTGATTTCACCGACACCCGCTTGCCCGGCACGATCAGCAGCTCCGCCAGATATCTCAGCATCTCCGGATCTTCATCCGCGACACGCACCACGACGCCGGCGGCGCCGACCGGCAGCTCGCCGAGAGCGCTATACTCGGTCTCATCGACCGATCCATCGCGGGTCGGGATAGGCGCGCCGTGGGGATCGACTTCGGGCTCGCCGATTGTCGCCGCCATCCGATCGACCAACTCGTCCGACGCCGCATGCTCCAATCGCTCGGCTTCGTCGTGCACCCGGTCCCATGGGTAGCCCAGCGCCTGCGAGAGGTACGCTTCGATGACGCGGTGTCGGCGCAGAGTGCGAAGCGCGGCACGGCGGCCGGCTTCGGTGAGCTTGACGCCGTGATACCGCTCGTACGCGAGCAGTCCCTGATCGGCGAGCCGCCGCACCATCCCGCTCACCGAAGCCGGCGCGAGCGCCAGTCGCTCAGCGATCTCGTTGGTCGCCGCCGCGCCGGTGCCACGCGCGAGACTGTAGATCGCCTTGAGGTAATCCTCGACCGGCGCGGTCAGGGCTTCATTTCGCGGCATTCTTGCTTCCGCGGACCATGAGAACGGGCAGCATCGAGATGTGTCGCAGCTCGCTGGCAACGCTGCCGCGGAGAACATCGGAGAGCCCGCGATGTCCGTGCGTCGCCATCGCGATCAAATCGCACTTCTCGCGCTCGGCGCACGCCGCGATCTCCCGCGCCGGGTCGCCGCCCGCGAGGATCGCTTCCGCCTCGAATCCCTCGCGCTCCAGCGAGTCGGCGATTGCTTCGATGTACTCTCGATCGCTGCGCATCTCCTCGGACTCGCGCAGATCGAGCTGGTTGATGTTGCGCGCCGCCCAGCCGTCGGCGACGTGAATCAACACGATCGACGCGCGGTTGCAGGTGACCGCCAGCTTTCTGACGTGCGCCAGAATCACTTCGTCGTACGAGGAGTGCTCGACGGGGACGAGTATGCGCTGGTACATCCGCTCACCCTCTGCCGAAGAATTGGATCAGCAGCCAAATGTTGAGCCCGACGATGATTCCCGCAACAACGTACGCCAGCGCCTTCAGCCACGCCGGATTCAC
>DATFGW010000098.1:0-4032 GCA_035249045.1 Gemmatimonadaceae bacterium
GCGGCGCGGTCGCGGTGCGCGGTCGCGTAGGCGTAGCCGACGACGCCGTCCGCGGTCTCGCAGACGAGCCACGGATATTGCTCCAGAACGGCGGCCACGCGCCGTCGCATCTCGCCGGCGTCGGGCGGCGTGAGCTCGAAAGAGGTCGCGCGGTCGGTGACCGACGGCGCGTAGATGGCGGCGATCGCGGCTGCGTCCGCGTCGCGCGCCAGCCGAAAAATCCGGCTCACTGGCCTAGGGGACGGGGGGTTTTCCTCTCTGCCAGAGTATGAGCCCAAGAATGATGATCAGCAGGACCCCGAAGATGATTCCGAGCCTCATGATCCCTCGATTTGGCGGGTGTAGGGCGGATGTTCGCGGCAGAGCTGCGATTTGTCAAAGGGGAATTACCGCGCTGGGGCGGTGTACAACTGGCGCGAACGCGAAAAGTGTCGCAGAGTTACCTGACCATTTGCTGACAAACCGGGAGGCGTTATGTCCGTGAAACACTTATACCTGGCGGGAGTCATCGCGGCGATCGGCTGCATGAGCGGCCCCCAGCCGCCGTCGCCGTCGACGGGGATTCCGCGCAGCAGCACGGTGATCACCTCGGATGAGATGGCAGAGACACATGCTGACCTCAACAGCGCGTACGATGCCGTCGCCCGGCTGCGCCCCAACTGGCTCGCCCCGCACGGCGTGACGTCCACGGGCGCCGCGGCAGCCGGCACCGAGACCGCTACCGTCTGGGTCGACGGGCAGAACATCGGAAGCATCAACGCGCTGCGTAACATCAATGCCTATCAGGTGGGTAGCATGAGGTACTACGACGTCACCCAGGCCGGCGCGCGATTCGGCATTCGCGGCGGGTCGAGCGGCGTGATCGAGGTAACGATGAAGGGCGCCGGAAACTAGTCAGCAATCCACATGACCAACCGGGAAATCTCGGCGCGGGCCGCGTCGGCAAAACGCGCGAGCACCTTCACCGAATCGGTGATCCGCGAGATGACGCGCATTGCCAACCAGCACGGCGCTATCAACCTCGCGCAGGGCTTTCCGGATTTCCCGATGCCCGAGCCGATGAAGAAGGCGGCCTGCGCCGCGATCCAGGGCGATGTCAATCAGTACGCGATCACCTGGGGAAGTCCGGCGCTGCGGGTGGCGATCGCCGACAAGTACAGGCAGTGGTACAACCTCGACGTCGATCCCGAGCGCGAGATCACCGTTTGCTGCGGCGCCACCGAAGCAATGGCGTCGGTGTTCCTCGCACTCGTGGATCCCGGAGACGAGGTCATCGTGTTCGAGCCTTACTATGAGAATTACGGGCCGGATGCCGTCCTCGCCGGCGCGAAACCGGTGTTCGTGCCGCTGGTCGCGCCCGACTGGAAGATCGACACCGACAAGCTGCGCGCCGCGTTCAGCGACAGGACCCGCGCGATCGTCGTCAACACTCCGCACAATCCGACGGGAAGAGTCTTCACCCGCGAAGAGATCTCGTTGATCGCCGAGCTGTGCCAGAAGCACGATGTGATCGCCATCACCGACGAGATCTACGAGCACATCCGCTACGCGGGCGGGCACCACGTGCTGGCGACGTGGCCGGGGATGCGCGAGCGCACGGTGACGATTTCAGGCTTGTCCAAGACTTTCTCGTGCACCGGATGGCGGCTCGGCTACGCGATCGCGCCCTTCGAACTGACGTCACCGATCAGGAAGGTCCACGATTTTCTCACTGTGGGAGCGCCGGCTCCGCTCCAGGCGGCGGGCGCGGTCGGGATGGCGTTCGACGCCGATTACTACAACCATCTTTCGCTCGAGTACCGCGCGAAGCGCGATCTGATGTGCAGGGCCCTCGACGAAGCCGGCTTCAGGTATGCCGCGCCCGAGGGCGCCTACTATATACTTGCCGATTTCTCGGAGATCTCCGACCTCGAGTCGAGGGAATTCGCGATCTGGCTGGCGAAGGAAGTCGGCGTCGCGACGGTGCCCGGGATAAGCTTCTACTCGTCGCCTGAGCTCGGCCGCAGCGTGACGCGGTTTGCGTTCTGCAAGAAGCCTGAGACGTTGGAGAAAGCGACCGAGCGCCTCGCGACTCTGCAGGCGAGAGTTTAGTCGAGACCACCCACCCAGTGGCCGATCCCGCGACAACTGAGGTAGTCGAAGCAGCCGAAGCGCCACGTTTCGACGAGTCTGCTCCGATCGCGAGTCCCTTCCACCTCGTGGTGATTCTGGTGGTGCTGGCGTTCCTGTCGTACCGCAGCGGGGCGGACGCCGGCACCATTGCGTTCGCCAGATCAGCACGCCCGCTCTTTTACATCGTAACGATTGTTGCCCAGTGGCTGCTGCTGGGAGCCGTAGTTTACGGCGTGTGGCGGCACCGGTCACCGCTCTCTACGGTGTTCGGTCCCCGTTGGCACTCGGCGCGTGACATAGCTCGCGACATCGGAATCGCGGCCGCGTTCTGGCTCGTATCGTCCCTCATTCTGTCCGCGACGATCGACCACTCGAAGCAGACAGGGCCGGGCGACGTCGTGCAGGCACTCCTGCCACAGACCCCACTCGAGTTCGGGCTCTGGATCGCGATGTCGGTGACGGCAGGAATCTGCGAGGAGGCGATTTATCGCGGATACCTGCAGCGTCAGTTCATCGCCTACACCAGGAGTCCGGCAATCGGGATTATCGGCAGCGCGATCGTGTTCGGAGCCGGTCACGCCTACAAAGGCGGTACGGGAGCGCTTCGAATCGTGCTGTTTGGAGCCATGTTCGGTTTGCTCGCCCACTGGCGCAAGAGCGTCCGGCCCGGAATGATGGCGCACGCCTTCACCGACACCTTTGCAGGGGTGCTGGCGAGAGTGCTCGGAGTGAAAGTGACTTGATGCTGGTGTCGCTCGGCGAAATCGCGTAAATCAGAGCGTCGCCCAACAACACCAAACGCACGAGAGGATGAACCCATGCGCCGTCTGATGATCGGCTTCGCCGCCACCGCCGTGATTGCCGCCTGCACAAAGAGCGACAGCGCCAAGAATGATTCCGTGGCCTCCGCATCGGCCGATGATTCCGCGAAGCCGATCGTAATCGTGTCCGGCTTCAATCAGCCCGAAGCGGTGCGCTACGATCCCGACCAGGACATCTACTTCGTCGGCAACTGGGGCGACGGCAAGTCCGACGCGAAGGACAACAACGGATATATCTCGAAGGTGAATCCCGACGGCACGATGGCACTGCGCCAGTTCATCGCCGGCGGAACGAACGGCGTGACCCTGCACGCTCCGCGGGGGATGTACATCGTCGGCGACACCCTGTGGGTGGCGGATGCCGACGCGGTGCGGGCATTCAATCGCAAGACCGGCGCGCCTTTGGCGACGGCGGACTTCTCCGCGTACAAGCTCGGATTTTTGAACGACGTCGCGGCCGGGCCCGATGGTGTGTATGTGACCGACACCGGCACCCAGACGATCTACAAAATCGCCGGCGGGAAAGTCAGCGTCGCGTTACACGACGACAAGCTCGGCGGACCGAACGGGATCACCTGGGATGCCGACAACAAGCGGTTCATCGTCGTGCCCTTCGGTGGCGACAAGGTGATTCGCGCCTGGACGCCCGGCAGCAAGACACTCACCGAAGTCGGCAGCAGCTCGAGCGACGAGTTCGACGGCGTCGAGGTCCTTCCGGGCGGACGGATTCTCGCGTCGAGCCAGGGCGATTCGAGCCTGCACCTCTTCACCGGCGCGAGTGGGCGGGCGATCATCAAGACGGGCGGCGCGCCGGCGGACATCGCCGTCGATACGAAGCGCAATCACGTCGCTGTGCCGTTCGTCGCGCGCAGTGTCGTCGAGATCTGGCAGATCCCGTCGGCGCAGTAACGGGTTAGGATGCTGAACGCCGCGCTTGTCTGGATGGTGATCGCGATCGTCGCGCTCGCCATCGAGGCCACCAATCTCAACCTGATTTTTCTGTTTGGCGGGGTGGCGGCTCTGCTCGCCGGGATTCTGGCCGCCGTGGATGTCCCGATCGTGGGACAGATCGTCGGCTTCGCCGTGGCGGTGCTGATTC
>DATFGW010000099.1:0-7592 GCA_035249045.1 Gemmatimonadaceae bacterium
TCTGAACATGAAATACACCAGGGGTAAGAGCAGTGGCTCCTTTATTTCGTCTTCGTATGCCTCGGTCGCGGACGCTGATGAAGACAACGTTGAGAACTATGCCGCCGGCGGCTCGCCGGTAGTCGTGGGCAGCATCGACACCGGCGTGGATTTCACTCATCCCGAGTTCAAGAATCCAGATGGGACGTCACGCCTGATCGCCGGACGCGATTGGTACAGCAACGACGACGACCCGTCCGATACAGAAGACCACGGCACGCACACGACGGGCACGATGGCCGGGAATACCGTTGGCATAGCGGGAGTGTCGGGCGCGGCCCCGAACGTCAAGGTCTACGTCCAGCGCGTTTGCGGTAAGCGCGGATGCCCGACCACGGCAATCGTGAATGCAATCAGGGCAGCGGCCGACTACCCGGGTCTGGTCGCGATGAACCTCAGCCTCGGCGGCACCTCCATCTCCCAGTCGGAGACCGATGCAATCTCGTACGCGACGAGCAAGAACGTTCTCGTCATCGCCTCGGCGGGCAACGCCGCTACGACGACGGTGGAGTGCCCGGCGTGCGACGCTAACGCGATCTCCGTGGCGGCAACTCAGTGGCAGGACAAGCTCGCTGATTATTCGAACAGCGGATCGGGCCTCGACATCTCGGCGCCCGGTGGCAATTGCTACTCGAATACCACTCCGGAGGGCTGTATCTATAGCTCAATCAGAGGGGGTTACGGCTGGATGCAGGGCACCTCGATGGCAGCGCCGCAGGTTACCGGTACGGCGGGAATCGTCGCGTCGAAGACCGGTCTTCGCGGGTCGGCACTGCGGTCGCGCATCATCGGCGCCGCTGATGACTTGGGATCGCCCGGCTATGACACGACGTTCGGCGCCGGCCGACTCAATAGCTATCGCGCCGTTACGGGCACCAGCTTGCCCGCCGGACAGTAAAACTGCTGCGTGAAAAAAGGCGGGCCGAATCGGCCCGCCTTTTTTATTGCGTCGCGCGCGGCGAGCGTTATCCGCACTCCGAAAAACCGCACACGTGGCACTTCGCGCAGCCCTCGGCGAACTCCAGCGACGACCCGCAGTCCGGGCACGTCCCGATGAACGATTCGCTCCGGTTCAACGCATCAAAGCGGTATTGAGCCTGGGGCTCGTCGCTCGCGATGGGCGCTGGCTTGGGCTGGATGATCTCCACCGGCGATGGAGCCGCCGCAGTGCCGCCGAGCAGATCCTGCTGGACGCCCTGCTTCTCGCGCATCCACTTCTCGAGCGCGATACCGATCGCGTCCGGGACCGACAATACTTTGTTCGGGCCGAGTCCGATCGCTTTGTCGGATGCGATGCCGCGCAGCTGGCGGTGCACTTCGCGAATCGGGATCCCCGATCTCAGGGCGAGTGAGATCAAGCGGCCGATCGCTTCGGCGTCGGCCATCGCCGCGCCGCCCGCCTTGCCGAGGTTGATGAAGACCTCGAAAGGCTGACCGCGATCGTCCTCGGTGATGTTGAGGAACATGGTGCCTAGTGGAGTCTCGATGCGCGTCGTAATGCCGCGGAGGGTGTCGGGACGGGCGCGCTTGGCGCGACGCTGAAGGTTTTCCGCCTCAGCGTCGAACAGCGCCTGCTTCAGCCGCGCATTCTCGGCCTCGAGCTCGGCGATGGTGCCATGCAGCTCGCCACGTTCGGCGCGGCCATCGCGCTCAGCCTTCGCCTGCTCGGTCGCGCCAGTGGACAGCACCTGGTTGTCGCGCGAGCCATCACGATACACCGTGACTCCCTTGCACTTCAGCGCGTAAGCGAGCTCGTAAATCGAGCGCACGTCTTCCTGCGAGGCCGCGTGCGGGAAGTTGGTGGTCTTTGAGATCGCGGAGTCGCAGTTCTCCTGGAAAGCGGCCTGCATCCGCACGTGCCACTCGGGCGTGATGTCGTGGGCGGTGACGAAGACGCGCTGCCACTGCTTCGGCACTTCGTCGAAGTGAATGTGGCCCTCCCTGGCGATCTTCTCCATCAACTCGTCGGAATACCATCCCTCCTTCTTCGCGATGGAGACGAAATCCTCGTTTACGTCGGGCATGAGCACGCCGGCCTGATTCCGCATGAAGGCGACAGCGAACAGCGGCTCGATCCCTGACGAACAGCCGGCGATGATCGAGATGGTGCCGGTCGGTGCGATGGTGTTCACGTTGCAGTTGCGGAGCATCTGCATTGGCCGGACGCGATTGCCTCGCGCATCCCGGGCGCAGGTTTCGTCAGGCCCCCAGATCGACCGCGCCCACTCGGGGAACGGACCGCGCTCGTTGGCGAGCCGCTCGCTCTCTTTCTTGGACTCGACATCGACGAATTTCTGGAGCTGGCGGCCGAACTCGACGCCTTCGATGCTGTTGTAGGCAATTCCCAGCCGGACAAGCGCATCGGCGAAGCCCATGATGCCGAAACCGATGCGGCGAATTCTCTTGGACAGCGCGTCAATTTCCGGGAGCGGATATTTGTTGACGTCGATGATGTTGTCGAGGAAATGCGTCGATAGATGGATGTCGCGCTTGAGCGCGTTCCAATCCATCTGACCGTCTTTCACATAGTAGCCGACGTTGATCGAGCCGAGGTTGCAGACATCGTACGGGAGAAGTGGCTGCTCGCCGCACGGATTGGTTGCCTCGTACTGGCCGACGTGGGGAACCGGATTGAAGCGATTGGCTTCGTCGATGAAGAAGCAGCCCGGCTCGCCGGTTCTCCACGCCCCGTCGATCATCTTGTCCCAGACGGTGCGCGCGTCGAGCTGACCCGACACCTTGCCCGTGCTGGGATCGACAAGATCGTAGGTCGTGCCTGCCTTCACCGCCGACATGAACTTGTCGGTGACGGCGACCGAGATGTTGAAGTTGGTGATCTGGGTCAGGTCTTCCTTGCAGGTGATGAAGTCCATGATGTCGGGATGATCGACACGCAGAATCCCCATGTTGGCGCCGCGCCGAGTCCCGCCCTGCTTGACCGCATCGGTGGATGCATCGTACAGCTTCATGAATGACACCGGTCCCGACGCAACTCCGGTCGTCGAGCGAACCATCGAGCCCTTGCCGCGCAGCTTGGAGAAAGCGAAGCCGGTACCGCCGCCGGATTGATGAATCAGCGCCATCGAGCGGAGGGTGTCATAGATGCCGTCGCGGCCGTTGGAGAGAGCATCCTCGACGGGCAGGACGAAGCACGCGGAGAGCTGGCCCAGCGGACGCCCAGCGTTCATCAGCGTCGGAGAGTTGGGCTCAAAGCGGCGCTCGACCATCAGGCGGTAAAACTCACCCGCCGTGTCGGTTACTTCGGTGTCGCTGGCCCCATATCGCCGGTCAGCGTCGGCGACGGTACCGGCAACGCGCCAGAACATATCCTCCGGTCGCTCCACAGGCGTGCCCGTCGCGTCCTTGACCAGATAACGTTTTCCGATCACGGTGCGCGCATTGTCGTTCAACTGGGCTTCGCCTTCGGGCGGCACGGCAGGTATGGGCATTAGATACAACTCTCCGCTAACAAAAAAGGTTGTCAACTAGATGACGATGGACTCAGGACTGCACGCTTGGGCATCGGGTACTTTCGACGCGGGCAGGCATACTACCCGCATTCGTGAGTCCGCGCCAGTGTAGAATTATGTCCTTGCGAGTCAACAACTTAGGTAATCCACATCACGAATAGATGCTGGGCCTCCGGTTATCCACGTGAAGCGTGATCAGCGGCCCAACTCTCGAATTTCTTGCATATCACGCACCCCCCGGCCGGATCCAGGCGAACGGCCTTGCATGCTCCTAAATACCCCGCAGGCTTGCGGTTAGATCGCCCGCTTGACCGCAACCTCTCCGTCTGAAAATATCACGATTATGGCGCGCTCTGAAACCCTCCGCAGAGGCTTGGAGACGAACGTTTGCCTGGTTTCACGAGGCCTAAAAGGATGCCCCGAAGGTGCCGTAGATCTGCGCCCTCGCCGCGCCCAGCTCGTCGCGGTTGGCGAGCGGGAACGCGACGCCAAGCCGGAAGCGCGCCTGCAGATCGAGCTGTAGTCCAGTATCGACGTTGAGCTCCGCGCCCGCTGAGGTCATCGACGGGTTCCCGATGTTGGCCGGTCCACAGACTCCGTTGACGGTGTCAGCCGTCGCCGGGCAAAACGCGCGGCCGGTCTCGCCGAAGAAAGTTAGCGACGTGCGATCTACGAAAACGGGTATGAACCGAAATCCTCGCGACGGCGCCAGCAGCGGCGCCCGATACTCGATTGTACCGGCGTAGGCGCGAGTGCCGCCTTCAGCACCGGCAGGATAACCCCGCACTCCAAACACTCTTCGCTGCTGGCCCAGCGATGTGCCGGGAAAAACTTCGAGAGAAGTGCCGCTGACTCCGCCGGCCGAGAACAAATCGGGGCTGCGATCGTCGGTGAGTCCGCCGGCGGCGCGAATCGCCAGGACGTGGTGCGCAAACCCGGGCAAGTCCATCGACTTGTACGCCGAGCTGACGCCGATCACACTGCGTGTCGAGCCACCGGAGGCACCGCGCTGCCAGCGCTGACGTCCGCTCACGCTGAGGCTCAGGCCGTCCTCGGGCGAGATGCTCAGTCCTGGTCGCTGGGTGTTCGACCACCCTGCCGATGCAACGATCGCGGGGAAATTCCGCCCGTCTGTAAAGAACGATGACAGATGACGCAGCACCGTATCCGGGCGAGTCGTGTAGGAGATGCCTTCGATCTCGCCACCAATGGACGCGATCGTGTAGTTGCGGAACCGCGGCCTGATGAACGTCGTCATCAGCGAGACTACTCGCTCGCGCTGAGACAGGCCAAACGGCAAATCCGGCTGGTCGGTGAACGCGACATTGGCATTCGCAAAATTCTGCGACGCGTACACGTCGATGAGCGGGAGTCCGAGCCCGGCGTAGCGATACCACAGCCACGCGGAATTCTCCGCCCACCTCGAGTTGTGCAGAATCTCGACGGTGTAGTCGTGCCGGCCGATGACATCGGTCCCGCTGGTGATCAATCCATACGACGTGCCATCGCCGGTCGTGCTTTCAAGAGTCGGGAGCCAGTAGCGCGGAAGAAGCGATAGCCACGGCGAGTAGTCCGCCGCCCGCGAGGTGTCAGCGGTTCCGAGGGGTGCGAGACCGCCTACAATCGCCAAGCAGGTGAGACAACCCGCGCGAGGGCTCGTGCGCGTGCTGTCGGCAGCGATTGAAGGTGCGATCGCCGAGAGTGGCGCGATGCCGATGTGGAATCCATCTGCTTTGAACAGGACCGCTGCAAGACTGCCCTGACCGGGAGACACTTCGGGATCGAACACTCCCGTCGGCGAATCCGTAACCCGCGCGATGGTCGGTGCGAAAGTCGTAACGTCGGCGACGTAGATCTGCGGCGAGCCGCTGCGCTCAGACGAGAAATAGATCCGGGTTCCATCCGGTGACCACGTCGGAGTCGAGTTTATAGCGTGGGTCGCGCCGAAGGTGTCGATCTGCTTACCCTGCGCGTCAAGAATGACGATCTGCGAGCGACCGCGACTCTGCCTGACGGCCGCGATGCGCGCGCCATCGGGCGACCAGCGTGGGTCTCCAAACTGCACATCGAGGTCAGTCGGCGTGATGGCGGTGATCACGCGACCGTCGGGCGTTACCGTCACGAGCCGAGTTGTACCCGCCTGCGCTTGGACCGCGACAATGGTTCCGTCTGCTCGAGCGTCCGGATAGGTGAGCCGAGCACCGACGGTCAGGCGCCTCTCGTCGCCGTCGCGGGCAATGTAAAGGTCATCCCTGATGTGATACGGTCCGAGAAACTCGGGCTGCGAATAGAGCAAACTTCCATCGGGCATGCGCACATTGGGGCTCGTTCCGTTGCGCCGACCGAGCCTTCTCTCATTTCCGGAGAGGGCGACTTGGTAGGCCGACGGCATCTCGCGGCCCTTGTCTCCCGCGTAAATGAGCGCCGTGTCGCCAAGCCATCTCGGAAAGAGCGCAACCCGGCCGGTACTGGTGAGCTGCCGCCAGTCGAGCATGCCGTCGTGCGACGCGCGCATCTCCTTCACCAGCGAGTCGCGCCACTGCTGCCAGGCAGTCTGAAACGACATCCCGAATGCACCGCGCGATGTCACGGTGAGGATGAACGGGACGGGCGACTTCGCGCCGCGCTCGACGAAGTCCCTGATGCTGCGCGGACCGCGAGTGCGCGACAGGTAGTCGAATAGGAGGGAGCCGTAGATGTAGACGACTTCGCCGCCGGGATACCGCGTCGTCGCCGGCGAAAGCTCCTGGAGCGTTGGAACCTCATTCGCGAGCGCAGCCGCCCGGGCAGTCATGCTGTGCTCCGAGCTCTCGAGGCGTCCTACACCGGTGAGACGCGACTCGAAATAAACCGCGAGTCCTTCCGTAACCCAGCTCGGCTCGTAGGCGTTGGGGAAAAGCAATGGATTGCGGCCGAAAATCGCCTGGCCGAGCCGCCAGATTCCGCGGGTGCGGTCGAGGTGAAAGATGTGGGTGAGCTCGTGGGTGACGACGAGCGCGTTCCAATCCTCGTAGTCACGCAATCCCGATGCATCGGTCGGCGGGTGCGCGTAGACGACAATCCGATTGGACGGGAACGGTGTCGCGTAGCCGTTGACGAAGTCGACGTTGTCGGAGACCACGAGATCGATGACTCCGCGGGGAGGCACGAGCTCCGTCGACAACTCGGCGTAGGCACGCTCGGCGTTAACCGCTGCGCGCCTCGCGTCGGCTTCAATGCCGGGCGTGAAATGAACGCGGAAGTGAGGCGTGCGGATCGTCCGCCAGTGCTCGTTGGGAGGCAGCTGCGCGGACGCCGGGGAAGCCGCGCCGAGGAGAAGCGCGGCCACCAACGCCAGGAACCTCAGGGCTGTTGCTGCGCCAGCGATGCGAAGTAAGTCTCGAGCCCGTGGACGATCGCGGTGGCGTACGCGTCCTGATACTGCGGCGTTCGCAACGCCGCTTCCTGATCGGGCATGATGACGAACGCCCCTTCGGTGAGTATCGATGGCATCCATGTTCCGCGGGCTACGGCAATGTTCTGGAATTTGGTTCCGTTGTCGCGCAGTCCCAGTTCCGCAAGCAGAGCTGCCTGGGTCGCCACGCCAAGTGGGATCGAATGAGGCCAGAAATAAAGCGTCAAAGACCCGTTGTTGACAAATGGATTGACGCCGTCGGGGAAAGCGTTGAGGTGGATCGAGACGAAAGCGTGCGCGTTGGCGCGGCGACTGATGATCGGCCGCAGCCCGAGATCGACGGGATCGGGAGTCGTCCGCGTCATGACGACATTGACACCGCGCTGCGCCAGCATGTCGCGGACGCGGAAGCCGACCTGGAGCACCGCGTCCGCTTCGTAGAGCTGGGTGGGGCCGGTTGCTCCGGCGGGCGGATGGCCAGGGTCGACGGTGATGGTGAGCCCGCGCAATGGCGACGCAGCATCGGCGATATGGGGCGGACGGCGCACCCTGAAAGTCAGGCCGCCTTTTTCCCAGAGCGCGAGGTACCCGTACGGCGCGCGATTCAGATTGATGGTGTATCGAACCCGACTTCCTTCGGGGGTCGAGCTGATGCTGTTGAAGTAGGGATCGACGGGTTCCGGCATCAT
>DATFGW010000100.1:0-4673 GCA_035249045.1 Gemmatimonadaceae bacterium
TTTCCAGCGACTCAAGCCAGCGATCGATGCCCGTCAGCAGATCCTTGTGCCCACGGGTGACGCCTGACAGCCGCTCGAGAATGATTCCTTCGTTGACGGTGACGATGAGCGTGACCCATGCTTCGGTGGTGAAGACGTCGTCGTCGAGGTCGTAGCGCGACAGGGCTTCGCGCACGGCATCGCGCATTGCATCGCGCCAGGCGTCGTGGACTTTTTCGACCCTGGCTCGGTACTCGGGGTGGTTCCACGCCATCGCCTGCAGCTCCCACCAGATCTTCTGGTAGGGCCGGTCCTCGTCGAGATAGCGCATCGCTTGCCGCCATTTGTCGATGTAGGGACCGGGCGCCGCGTACATCGCGCGCTGCCGTCTGATCAGATCCGTGGTGAAGCGTTCCAGGACCTGGAGGAACAGCTCCTCCATTGACCCGAAGTAGTAGTGAACGAGCCCGAGATTGGCGCCCGCTTCCTCCGCCAGCTTCCGCGCCGTAATCGCGCCGTAGCCTACCTCCACCAGCAGCCGCTCGGCGGCGTCGAGGAGTCGCTGCTGAGTACTGACACGAGTCGAGTTGGAAACGGCGAGTGATCTGGCTGCTGACATCCGGCCAAGCGCGTGATTTATACGTTTGTCTTAGTCGAACGTATAAACCTGAGCGCTCGCTGTCAACAGCGAATGCGCTGATTGAGGCTAAGTCACGGCCGGGGCGGTAGCTCGATCAGCGCGACGTCTGAGTTCTCACGTACCCGCTCGAACACGATCCTCCTGCCGTCAGGTGAGACGTCGAAGCGCCTCAGGGACTCGCCAGGATTGAGACGGGTAAGGCGGCGCCGCTGTCCGTTGACAATGTCGAACAGCCAGAAATCCTGACTGCGAAATCCGCCTTGTTTTACTATCAGTCGTTTGCCGTCGGGAAGGAATCGATAGCTGTCGGCGACGCGATCAACCATCAAGGTGGGAACCGGGAACGGCGCTCCATCGGGCGAGATCGCCTTTAGCGGAGCGCTCCGGGCACGAGGCGTTCCTGAGTACAGAATGAATTTTCCCCCGGGCGACCAGAGGGGATTGGTCGCGACAGAATCCAGGAGTCGTACCGGAGTGCCGCCATCGAGCGCAAGCCGGAACAGGCGTGGCCCGTTGGCCTGCTCCGCCGCGATGACGATCCATTTTCCATCGGGCGACCACGACGGGGCACCCCTTACATCGAGCGACTCGGCGATCGGCCGCGCGGCCGTGCCATCGGGACCCATGCAATGCAGAGTGGCGCGGCGGTTACGCCGCACCGGAAAGCATATGCTTCCACCGTCCGGTGACACCGCCGCGGAGCCGACCACCGCGCCGCGACTCGCCTTCCATATCTCCGTCGCTTGCCCGTTCTTAAGAGTCCAGAGTCCATCCGCTCCGGAGCGGGAGCCAAGATACCACAGCGATGAGTCGCGCCCGAATCGGGGTGCCGATGCGCGGGCAGTCGGAAGCCCGAGCGGAGCAACAACACTTTCATCGACCGCACCATTGGTGATCGGCGCGGTCATGAGGCGAACGATCGGGTTGGAGACCGACGCCACAAGCCGTCGGCCCCTGCCGGGCAGCTCGCGACTTGCGGCGATGGATATGTAGTGCTCCACGCCCTCCGTTACGCGGTGCGGCACCCGATCCTCGACATCCGTCGAGTACAGCCAGGGCCCGGTGCCATCGTCGGCCGTCGCCGTATAGAGGAGGGTGCGTGAGTCGAGCAGCACTGGATACGCGACACGCGAATTGTGATCGGTAATGCGCTCTGCGCTGCCACCGCGCGCCGGAATGCGCCAGATGTCCATCTCGTCGGGCGGAAATCCGCGGGCGAAGTAGATGAACCTGCCATCGGGTGACCAGGTCAGGTGGTGATTGTGAACACCGGGATCCGAGATGAAAATGCGTTGCGGGTTACGGCCGCCACTGTCAGCGACGAAGATCGGGTCGCCGGGAGTAGTCTCGTGATACGCGAGCTTCGTTGCATCGGGAGACCATACCGCCATCACCGCCGTTCCCAGAAATGGCGCAGCGGCGCCGCCCGAAGTGGGGACCAACCGGACGCTCGCTGGCGACGTGATGTCAGCCACGCGTAGCCATACACGCGTACCATCTCCGTTGAATCCGACGTTCCGTACGTCTTCGTTGAAGAGCTGGGGATATCGGCCGCCGGTAAGGTTCTGAAACTGTTCTCCGCCGATGCGCATCACGAAAGCGTCGAACACGCTGTCCCTGTCGGCAAGAAAGGTGACGGCACTACCGTCGGCCGAGATTGCGGGATCCACTTCCGATCCCGGGAAATCGGTGAGCCGCTCGATGCGCGCGCCGCTCCAGCGGTCGCGCCACGATGCATCCCCTGATTCGAACGATCGTGCGAGAAGAACGGCTGCTGTCGCAGCCACGGCGACAACAGCGGCAGCCAGAATGGCCTGGCTCCATACAGAGCGGCTTCTGTGCTCGCCTGAACCCACGCCTGATCGCGCGGCGCCGATTCCCTCCAGACGAGCGACCATTTCGTCGGCGCTCTGCCAGCGATCGTCCGGAGATTTCTTCAAAGCCTTCATAATGATGTCGGCGAGTGCGCCGGGCACCTCGGGCCGGCAGTCAGCCAGTCGTACCGGGGCTTCTTCGAGGTGGGCCTCCAGAACGGTCTCGCGCGTTTCGCCGGTGAATGGCGGCCGGCCCGCGAGCAGCTCATAGCCCAGTACGCCAACGGAATAGATGTCGGCGCGGTGATCGACCTTCGCGCCGCTCGCAATCTGCTCCGGCGCCATGTACGTCGGAGTGCCGAACGCAATTCCAGGAACGGTGTCGGCTGAAGCGGTCTTCGCCTGGGTCGCCGCTTTTGCCACACCGAAATCCGCGACCATCGCATGTCGGCCGGAAAGCAGCACGTTGTCCGGCTTGATGTCGCAATGCACGATCCCGCGTTCGTGCGCGTGCGCCAGCGCGTCACAGACATCTCGAAGAATGAGCGTCACATCGTCGGGCAGAAGCGGTCCGTCGCGGCCCAGTCGCTCTCGCAGCGACAGCCCCGCTTCGTATGGCATGACGTAATAAGGCGCGCCGTCGGCCTCGCCCGAATCGAAGAGCGGGACGATGTGCGGATGCTGGAGTTGGGCGACGATTTCGATCTCGCGCAAAAATCGATCGGCGCCCAGTGTCGATGTCAGACGTGGGTTGACGACTTTCACCGCGACGTCGCGCCTGTGCCTCAGATCGCGCGCGCGATAGACCGTCGCCATCCCGCCCCGTCCCAGCTGCATCTTCGGCTCGTACCGACCGGCGAGAGCGGCAGGAAACGGAGTGGCGTCGTCCTCGAACAGCGCCGCGAACAAATCCGGCGCGGAGTGTGTGAGCAGCCCGCGCTCGGTCTCGCATTCCTGCAACAGGCGCTCGAGCGCCGATCGCCGCGCTGGATCTCCCGCGCTGAGCTCGGCGATTAATGCTCGCCTCCGCTCGACCGGAGTGTCGAGAATGAGGTCGATCAGCGGCACGAGCTTCGACCAGTTCTCGGATTGTTCGGCGCTGGACATGACTTTGTTAACGGAATCCGGCGACAAATCAGGACTCGAGCGCGTGCTGCAAGAGTACGCGCGCCTTCACCCAGTCCCGCTGCACGGTTCGGACGGTGACGCCGAGTGCTTCGGCGGTGTCAGCCTCGGTAAGGCCGCCGAAGAAGCGGCACTCCACGACTTTCGCGATTCGCGGGTCGAACTTCGCCAGCTGATCCAGGGCCTCATCGATCTGGAGAAGGATGTCCGCCTGGTCGTCGGCGGGAATCACGTCATCGTTCAACGTCACCTGCCGGTGTTCGCCGCCACGCTTGAGTGCGTGTCGCTCTCTCGCTCGATCTACGAGGACGTGGCGCATCGCCAGTGACGCCAACGCCAGAAAATGCGCGCGGTCATTCCATCCTGACCGCGACTGGTCGACGAGCTTGAGGTAGGCTTCGTGTACAAGAGCAGTCGTCGACAGCGTTCCGCCATGACCGCGGGCAACGAGCCTCCGATGCGCGATCGCGCGGAGCTCCTGATAGGTGAGCTCGACAATCTCTTCGACGGATTTCTGCCCGATGTCGTATTTCGCCACGACTTCCCGTTATTCCCGTTGAAGGACCTGGCCCGCGCGGCGGTCTCCAACATAAGGCGACGCCGCGTGTGGAGACAGGACAGCTCCGTTCAATCCATTCCTGGAGGCTTCATGTCACGGCTTCACCGTATCACCATCGCCGCGCTGGTTGTCGGCGGCCTCTTCACATCGTGCCGAAACGACCGCGAGGCGGTGGGTCCGAATCGCGCCGGCGCCGGCCGAAGCGGCATCTCCGCGCCCGACGACGCGCACTACACGATGGGAAGCGGGTCGGTTTCGACGGCCCTCGGTCGCGCGACTTTCGCCGATCCCGACAACCAGACCTTCAACATCAAGCGTAAGACCGGCGATTGGGATATCCAGATCAAGTCGAAGCCCGCCTTCGATATCGCGGTGCAGAGCATCGATTTCCAGGCGGCCGGACAAAGTGGCTGGCACCGTCATCCGGGTCCCGTGTTCATCCAGGTCGTGCTGGGAACGATGACTTTCTACGAATCGGACGATCCGACCTGTACCCCCATCGTGAAGACGGCGGGCCAGGGCTATCTCGATCTCGGCGAGCGAGCGCACTACGCCC
>DATFGW010000101.1:0-28430 GCA_035249045.1 Gemmatimonadaceae bacterium
CTGGATCGGAATACGAACGGAGATAAAGTGGAGCGAATGGCTCCGGCAGCACGTGCACCAAAAAGAGCTGGCCACCGGGCGCCACTCGGCCCGCCGCCCACCGGGCGGCGGCGAGTGAGGCATCGCTGAAATCGACGCCAACTACGATCTTGTTGAGCTGCATGTCAGTATCCCGTGACCGGCGCGAGCGTGGGCCCGCGACGGTAAGGGAAGACTCCGGATGGCTGCGGCTCAGCGACCGGTGTGGTTTCTTCGACCTGCACATGCTGCTCGATTGCGCGCCGCACGGCGTATGCGCACGCGATTCCGACGTGATGTGTCGCGTAAGTGGGCAGCTGCAGCTCGATCCCGAAAGTTTCCTCCGGAAACGGCTCGCCAACCGGGCGCAGAATTCTCGCCAGCGGACGATCTCCGTCGGCCACCCACTCATAGGCTCCGTCGTGCACGAGCCTGACGCGTGATGCGCGGATCGGCTGCGGAGTGCGTCCCGGAAATTCGCGCAGCAAGGTCACGTCGAGTGCCCGCGCGGCGTCGATTGCCGCGTCGATGGCGGCGGCCTCGGTTGGAATCCCGCGAAAGCCAAGCGAGCGTCCGCGAATCCAGCCGATGTCGTGGCCCTTGGCATTCTCGAGCCGAAACCTGTTTTCGCCGTCCTGTAAGATTCTCAGCATTTCAATCCCCTGTGGTTGAGCACGGCGCAAGGAGGCGCGCGTGCGGAACTCTTGAATGGATTCGGGCAGGGAATGACCGCGATCGTCTCCGAGCGGCTTGCAGTCGCTTCGGTTTGGACGAGGGTTACAGATGCAAAAAGACCCTACCCGCATGGAGCGCAGGTAGGGCGTCGGCGACGGACATCCGAACGGATGCCGCCAGCTTTCGACCGACTGTCTATCCGCTCACGTAGAGCGGCAGTGACAGCGCCTGCGCGTCTGGCGTGGAAGGCCCGAGGCCACCAGCAAGGAAAGGCTTGTCCTGCGGTGCTCGAGCCGCCGGCAGGCGCATTTCAGAGACTCGGGTTCTGTGCGTAGTACGCGCGACGTAGCGCGAGACACGCGAGTTTGTCGCCGTCGAGACGCCCGAGCGGCCCGTCCAGGAAGCGACACCGATGGGCGTGCGCAGACCGTCGCGACCGAGGCCGCGCGAATTTGCCGTCTGAATGCCAGTCATGGTGTGCATGCGATTCCCTGCTCGAAAGATGGGCATTTTCTGAACGGGCAAAGCGTTCGCCGAATAGTACACAGCGCGCCGATAAAAGTTCCAGTGTGCGAGAATTACCAATAGTAGTCGACTTCTCCGGTGCGCACCTGGATGTTCTCTCCGCCGACTCGCCCGTAAGTGTCCGTATGGCCATCAACATGGCCGACAATGATGGAGTCGGCCGTACCCAGAAACAGACCGGTGTCGACCACTCCTGCAATCGCGAGCAGTTCCCGCTCGAGCTTCCTTGCAGCTTTCCCGTCGCTCATCGGCTCGGGGAGCGCGCAATCTAAAATAGATTGCCATTATCCGTGATGAGCGGTCGCGACCCGTCTGTTTCCATTCGGCGAGTGGGAACAAGTCCGAGAGTCTTGAGCTCCTTCATCGCGGGCCATTCAGCGAACGGGATGACCTCCACCGGAACGTTTCCGCGCTCGCCGAGGGCCCGCACAAGCTTGTGCTCGCCGACGATGATCACCTGACTCGCCGAAGCTGCCGCCAGAATCCGCTCGCGAACCATCGCTCCCCCGCGACCTTTTATGAGGTCAAGGTTCGGCGCGACTTCGTCCGCGCCGTCGAAGGTGAGATCGAGTGGGCCGCCCTCTCCGAACTCAATGAGAGGAATGCCGGCTCGCTGTGCCGCTTGGGTCGAGCTCAGCGATGCTGCAACTCCTTTAATACGCAACCCTTCGCGCCGGCGAGCACCCAGCTTCGCGATGAAAGCACTGACCGCGCGTCCCGAGCCCAACCCGATGCGCGCGCCATCGGTCACAAGCTCGAGTGCCTTCGTCGTCGCCGCCTGGACGCTCGGATCGTCACTGCTTCCCGGCACGTATTCAGAACGCGGCATCAGTCCCGTGAGCGCGGTTCATCCGGCTAATTCAGCTCGCATCGTTTTCCCGAACAACACGTTCGCGTCCCGTTGTATTTGACACTGCCAACGGTCAACCCAGAATTAAACAATAACAGCACGAGCCGTGCGGGCCTGCGACCACCTCGCTCCAGACTAGCTGCGCTCGCGATCGATCGCTGACGGCACCTCGCTTACGGTTTCAGTTACCGGCTCGCTGGTCTCGAGCAGCATTGTCTCCAGATCGAGATCCCGCTGAATCCGGCGCATGACATCGTCGCCAATGATGCCCCGATCGCGAAGGCTGGTCACTGCTTTCTGCTCCGCATCCATCATGGCCGAGCGGACGCGCCGGTATTCCTCGGCGCGTCGCTCATCGATTAGCGCCGCGTCGTGCGACGGAGCGAGAGTGAAGTGCTCGTGGGTGATATCGCCGGCCGCGATAGCGCGGTGGGCGTCCTCGTCTTCTTCGCGCGCCGCCCACCGGCGCGCGCGCTGTCGATGCCGTTGCTTCAGATAGCGAACCACTTCTGGATACCGCGAGCCGGCGATCGCTGGGTCGTCGAGCGTTTTCAGGCCTTCCTCGGCAGCTGCCAGCCGCGCATGCGCTTCCTCCGCGTCTTCGTCGCCTTGATCACCGCTGCCAATTCGCAGCCAACGCGCCACTGGTGCCAGCGTCGGGCCCTGCAGCACCAGCGTTATGAAGATCACCGAGAAGGTGATGAAAATGATTTGCTCACGTGCCGGAAATCCTGCGCCCGACGCGGTGGTCAGCGGCACCGCCAGAGCGAGCACCAGTGAGTCTCCACCTCGCAATCCCGACCAGGCGATGAACGCCACCGTTCGCCACGGCGGCAACGGCTCGACGCTCCGACGCAGCCACCTGAAGAACGCGCGAAACAGATAGCTGCTCGGCATCACCCAGGCGATACGGATTCCGATAACGACCAGACTCACGATTGCCGATTCGCGGAGCAGCGTGGAGAGTGGCAGGCGGTCGAGCGCGCGAAGCACATACGGCAGCTCCAGTCCCACCAGAATGAAAATGAGACTCTCGAGAACGAAGGTAATGACCGTCCACATCCCAGACACTTGCAGCCGCCCCTCGGCGCCGATGATCCTGGGAACCCGCCGCGCGGCGTACAGTCCAGTCGTAACAACTGCAAGCACCCCCGATGCGCCGAGGGTATCCGCCAACAGAAAGGAGGCGAAGGGCGTCAGCAGTGAAACCATGTTCGACACCACCGGCACCGCGCGCACCACGCGATGCACCCGCGTCACGATGAAGCCCGCCAGCAGTCCGATCATCACGCCCGCGGCCCCGCCGATAAAAAAACGGAGCACTGCGGAGCTCAGCGAGAACCCACCGGTCACGGCGGCCGCAATGGCAAAGCGATAGATGATGATTGCAGTGGCGTCGTTGACCATGCCTTCGCCTTCGAGGATGGTCTGGACTTCCCGGGGCATGCGGAGCGAGCGCATCACCGACAGCACCGCCACCGGATCTGGCGGGGAGATGATCGCGCCGAGGGCAAACGCGGCCGGCCAGGTAAAGGCGGGGTGGAGTGCGTGGGCGACGACGGCGACTGCGACCGTCGACACCAGCACCATCACCACCGACAGCCGGGCGATCGGGCCTATCTCACGGCGAAACTCGCGCAAGGGAAATACGATCGCACCGGCGTACAGCAGCGGCGGAATGAACAGCAGAAACAGGACATCCGGCTCGAGGGTGACCTCGGGGAGACCGGGTACGAACGCGAGCCCCAGTCCCCCGACCACCAAAATCGCCGCATAGGGAATCTTGAGTCGCTCGGCGATAATGCGGAGCGCCGCTGCAACTGTCAGACACAGTAAAACGAGCTCAGGACCACTCATGTCGACGCCCGAGCCCGAGGCGGGCTAAATCGTGCTAGTCCTCGTACTTGCGCGGGTGCCCGGGGTGCGGCTTCTCGTCGTCCTCGGTGTCGAATTCGTCGTCGAGGTCTATGAGATCGTCGTCGAGGTCGTCGTCGAGGCCCTCATCATCGTCGTCGTCGTCCTCATCGAGGTCGTCATCGTCCAGGTCGTCGTCGTCGTCAACGTCGTCATCATCGTCCCAGTCATCGTCGTCGACGTCGTCTTCTTCGTCATCTTCCAGATCGTCCTCGAGGTCTTCGTCCTCGGGATCCGCATCCGGTGTCCGTTTCGCCAGCCACGCATCAGGCTCCCCGTCTCCGATCGGAAAGCTCCCGGCGGACTCCAGCATGGCGCACATTACCGTGATCTCCTGGTTGTTAGACCGAAGCGCGCTCGCGCTTGGCCTCGCGTGACAACTTCTTCCGATCGTTCGCGCTGAGGAAGCGTTTCCGCAGACGAATGGACTGCGGCGTGACCTCTATCAGCTCGTCTTCCTCGATATACTCCAGCGCCCCTTCCAAGGTCAACTCCCGCGGCGGCTCGAGCTGGATGTTCTCATCACTCGCTTTTGACCGCATGTTGGTGAGCTTCTTCTCCTTGGTCGGATTTACATCCATGTCGCCCGGCCTCGAGTTCTCGCCCACCAGCATCCCCTCGTAAACGGCGTCGCCTGGCGACACGAAAAGGGTAGCGCGCTCGGAAAGATTTGCAAGCGCAAACGCAACGATCACGCCCGCCTCCATCGAAACAAGTGTGCCGCGCATCCGGCCCGCGAGGGGGCCGGCCCACGGTCCGTACTCGAGGAAACGATGGTGCATGATTCCAGTGCCACGGGTGTCAGTGAGGAATTCCGAGCGGTACCCGAACAAGCCGCGCGCCGGAATTCTGTATAGAAGTCGCACCATCCCCTGCCCGGGGTTCTTCATCTCCAGCATTGCCGCCCGTCGCGGCCCGAGCTTCTCGATCACCACGCCGAGGAATTCCTCCGGCACATCGATCGCGAGCTCCTCATACGGCTCGAGGCGCTCACCGTTGGGCCCTTCGCGGGTGATGACGCGCGGCCGCGACACCTGAAACTCGTAGCCCTCGCGGCGCATCGTCTCCATCAGAATGGTGAGATGCAACTCGCCCCGCCCCGACACTGTCCACGTGTCGGTGGATTCGGTGTCCTCTACGCGAAGCGCCACGTTTCGCTCCAGCTCGCGATACAACCGCTCGCGGATCTGCCGCGAGGTGACGAACTTCCCTTCCTTGCCGGCGAAGGGCGAGTTGTTGACCAGGAAATCGACTGAGATCGTCGGCTCCTCCACCGAGATTCCCGCCAGCCGCTCGGGGTGCTCGGTGTCCGTCACTGTGAGTCCGATCTCGACACCCTCGAGGCCCGCAAGGGCGACGATCTCACCCGCGGATGCTTCGGGTACCTCGAGCCGATCGAGCCCCTCATACAGAAACAGCTTGGTCACCCGCGACTGCTCACCCTTCTGCGTCGGATCCAGTGGCAGCAGCATCACCGGATCGCCGACGTGCACGGTACCCCGCTCGATCCGTCCGATGCCGAGCCGGCCGAGATACGGCGAGTGATCGATCGTGGAAATGAGCATCTGAAACGGACTGTCGGCGTCGTGCGGCGGCGCCGGGACATGGCGAACGATGGCCTCAAACAACGGAGCGAGATCGACGGGCGTGACATCCATATCCATCGTCGCTACGCCTTCTCTTGCTGATGCGTACACGACTGGCGCGTCGAGCTGCGCCTCATCCGCTTCCAGCTCGATGAAGAGATCGAGCACCTCGTCGTGCACCCGCAGTGGATCGGCGCCGGGACGGTCGATCTTGTTGATCACGACGATCGGAGTCCGGTGCAGCGCCAACGCCTTGCGCAGCACGAAGCGCGTCTGGGGCATCGGTCCGTCGAACGCATCGACCACCAGAAGCACGCCATCGACCATGCGAAGGATGCGCTCGACCTCGCCTCCAAAGTCGGCGTGGCCAGGCGTATCGACGATGTTGATCTTGGTTCCCTTCCACCGGATGGATGTGTTCTTGGCGAGGATGGTGATGCCACGCTCGCGCTCCAGCGGATTGGAATCCATGACGCGCTCCATCACGACCTGATTCTCACGAAAAGCGCCCGCCTGGCGGAGCATTTTGTCGACGAGAGTGGTCTTGCCGTGATCGACGTGCGCGATGATTGCGACGTTTCGAATTTCCTGCTTTGCCATAGCCTTGTAAGTTAGCTAGGCGTGCAAGTGGCCCTCACGGTCCAGCATCTCGTCGCTCTCGAGCTGGATGGTCACGTGATCGATGCCGAAAAGGCGCATCGCGTCGTGGACGTGCTCGAGAACGTGCTGCTGCCGCTCGGGGTCGCGCACGATGCAGTGGGCACTCATCGCGATAACCTCAGGCGTAACCGCCCAGACGTGGAGATCGTGCACCGACTCGATGCCCGGTATCGCCTCCAGCTGGCCGCGCACCGCTTCGACCGGAATGTGCGCAGGCGTCGACTCCAACAGGATGTCCACCGATTCGCGAACCAGGTGCCATGCGCTGTAAACGATCAGCGCGGTAGTAATGATCGACGCGATAGGGTCCGCGATCACCCAGCCGGTGAAGTAGATCAATGCTCCCGCCGCGAGGGTGCCGACGCTCGCCAGCAGATCGCCGAGCACGTGGAGATACGCGCCGCGCGCATTCATGTTGTGCGCGGCGCCCGCCATCAGCACCCGCGCGGCGATGATGTTCACGATCAGTCCAGCGGCAGCCACCATGAACATCAGCGCGCCGTGAACGTGCTCTGGATGGTTCAGCCGGATGATGGCCTCCCAGACAATCGCCGCAGAGATCAGCAGCAGCGTCGCGCCGTTGAGGAACGCGGCTAGAATCTCCCAGCGCAGATATCCATAGGTCTTCTGCGGTGTGCCCGGTTGTCTGCTGAACCATGCCACGAACAAAGCGAGACCTAAGGCGGCGACATCGGTGAGCATGTGGCCCGCGTCGGCGAGCAGCGCGATCGAATTCGCGAAAATTCCCCCGACTACCTCCGCGACCAGCAGCACCGCGGTCAGAACGAGCGCTATGCGCAAGCTCGACACCGAAGCATCACCAGCGTGAGAGTGGCCGATGCTGTGGCGATGCGGGCCGTCGTGCTGGTGTCCGTGACCGGGATTGTGGTAACTTGTAGCCGTGCTCGGTCGGCTGCTGGCCATAATTCTGCTCGTGCTCCTCAACGCGTTTTTCGTTGGCGCCGAGTTCGCTCTTGTCCGCTCCAGACGGACGCGTCTGGAGGCGATGACCCGAAGCGGTGACCGTCTCGCCCGCCTCGCGCTGCGCGCCACCTCCAATATCTCGCGCATCCTCTCGGCCAGCCAGCTTGGTGTCACCCTCGCGAGCCTCGGACTGGGCTGGGTCGCCGAGTCAACGGTCGGCGAAGTATTCGCCAATCTGTTCTCCTACCTGCCGTTCGGCCTCGAGCTGTCGATGCGCCTGACGCTGGGCGCAACGATCGCGCTCATCGTCGTGACATACCTGCACGTCGTGTTCGGTGAGCTCACGCCGAAAGCTGCGGCGCTCAACCATCCAGAGGCGCTGGCGCGGTGGCTGGCGCCGCCGCTGCTGTTTTTCGCCTGGATCACCAAGCCGTTCACTTACTCGCTGAACAAGTCGTCGCAGTTCATCCTGCACATCATCGGTCAGGAGAAAGCAGGATCGGACGAAGCCGTGCACTCGCCTGAGGAAATCCGGCTGCTCGTAGAGCAGTCCCAGGAAAGCGGCCAGATGCAGGCCCATGACGCCGACCTCATCGACGCGGTGTTCGAGTTTTCGGAGAAGAACGCGCGCGAAGTGATGACGCCGCGCACCGAAATCGTCGCCCTGCCCGTCGAAGCGACGCTCTCGGAAGTCCTTGGCGTGGTTCAGGAGAGCGGACTGTCACGCTACCCGGTCTACGACGAGTCGATCGACAACATCATCGGCGTCGTTCTCGCGAAGGATCTGCTCAAGCTGCTCGCACCGCGCGCCAATACCGATGCCTTCGATCTGCCATCGATCATGCGTCCGGTGCACGTCATTCCCGGATCGCGCGAAGTCGAGGAAGTTCTCGCCGATTTCAAGCGGCTCAAGGAGCACATGGCGGTCGTGCTCGACGAGTATGGCGGCACCGCGGGGGTGGTGACGATGGAGGATCTGCTCGAGGAAATCGTCGGCGAGATACTCGACGAGTATGACACGCCCGAGGATGCCGAGGCTCCGCTGCACACTCGCGCGGGTGAAACGCTCGTCCCGGGGAGCACCCACATCGGAGAGCTGAACGAACATTTCAGCCTGACGGTGCCCGAAGAGGACTACACCACCATCGGCGGCTACGTGTTCGGCGTGCTGGGCCGACTGCCGATGGTCGGAGATCGCGTCATCGCCGGCGGCGCGATCTTTACCGTGCGCGAGATGGACGGCCGGAGGATCGAGACTCTTTCGGTCGATCTCCACTCGCTTGGCGATCGTCGCGCCGCCGAGCGCGAGACGCAATCGACGCACACAAAAGCGTAGCCTCGATCATGCTCGACGGGTCGGCCTTGTTCTGGCCGGCGATGTCGATCGCGGTGCCGTGATCGGGGGAGGTGCGCGGAAAGGGCAGCCCGAGCGTGACATTCACCGCGCTGCCGAAGGATGCGACTTTGATTGCCGTCATCCCGACATCGTGATACGGCGCGATCACCGCGTCGAACTCACCGCGCATTGCCCGCACGAACACGGTGTCGGCGGGAAAGGGACCAGCGATTCCGGCGGCGCGGGCGGCAGGCGCCAGCAACACAGCGTCTTCGTCGCCGAACCGACCGCTGTCGCCCGCATGCGGGTTGAGCGCGCAGAGCGCTAGTCGCGGCTCGTCGATGCCGAACCATTCCTGCAGGCCGCGTCGGGTCACATCAGCGGCATCGACGATCGTATCGAGCGTGAGCGCCTCACCGACATCGCGCAGCGCGATATGGGTCGTTGCCAGCACGACCCGCAGCTTGTCCGACGCCAGCATCATCGCCACGCGCGAACCCGTCAGCGCGGCGAGCATCTCGGTGTGTCCGGGGAAATCGTAGCCGCCGGCGAGCAGCGCTGCCTTGTCGATCGGCGCGGTCACAATGCCGTCCACCTCGCCGTTCATCGCCAGCTGCACCGCGCGCTCGATTGCGAGGCCGCTCAACTTTCCCGCCGCCGCGACGCTCATGTCCGCCCGCCAGTCGCCCACCGACTCGCCCACATCCACGCCGGCGTTGCGCGCGCCGACCACCCGGATGTCAAAGCGCCCGCCGACACGTGGGTCGGCGAGCGCTTTTGATACTATCTCCGGGCCAATTCCGCGCGGATCGCCCACGGTCATGGCGAGACGAGCCTTCACGCCCTACATCCTGATCGACACGTAGGTCTGCTTGCGCAAGTCATCGAGCAGCTGACGGATCGATTTCTCCTCCGACAGCTGGGCGCGGATCTGATCGCGGATCTCGCTCTCCTTGTACTCACCCGCATCGGTGGCGGTTACGACCTGCAGCACTGCGTACTTCGGTTGCCCGCGCGGGTTCGCCAGCTGGAACGGCTCGGTGATGTCGCCAGCCTTCGCATTGGCCAGCGCTGCGACGTACGACGCTGGCAGCGAATCGCGCGGGAACGGCTGCAGCACGCCCTTCTCTTCGGTCGGGTCGTGGTGCTTCGCGACCAGCGAGTCGTACGGAACTCCGCGCCGCCACTGCGCCGCGACGCTGTCGGCCTCGGTCTTGGCGCGCGCAACATCCGCCGAATCGATCACCGGCGCGATCAGAATGTGCCGGGTTTTTACCTCGGCCGCCTGGACGCGATCGACGCGAATAATATGGTAGCCGAAGGAAGTCTCGATCACCGGACTGACCTCTCCGGGTCGCAGCGCGAACATCATCTGCTCGAACTCCGGAACGAGGCCGCTGCCACGGCGATTCCAGCCGAGATCACCACCGAGCTGCCGGGTACCGGGATCCATCGACTCACGCTTGGCGATCTGCTCGAAGTCACCGCCCTTGCGAATCTCGGCGAGCAGCGAGTCCGCCTTCGCCTTGGCTTTCGCCTTCGCTTCCGGCGATGCATGCGGCGCGACGATAATCTGCCTGAAGGTCACCGTGGCTGGTCGCTTCTGCAGCTCGGTTTTGCTGCGCTCGAACGCGGCGTTGATCTCCTCGTCGGTCACGTTCACCGGCTTCGCCTGCTTGCGCAGCTCGGCGAACGCCTTCTGCTGGATGTTCTGTCGCCTGTACTGCTCGATGAGTGATTTGCGGTACTCCTCGGGCGTGCCGAGCCCCGCCTTCTTGAGCTCGTTCCGGTATTCGTCGTCCGACGGGAACTGGGCGCGGACCTGCTTGATCTGGCGATCGGCCGCCGAGGTTACATCTGCATCGCCCGCGTCGAGCTTCAGCTCCTTCGCTTTCTGAACCAGGATCTCCTCGTCGACGAGCTCGCCGAGCACACTGCGCGCGAGCGCGGTTTGGGCAGCGGAATCCGTCGGCAGCTGGAGTCCCTGCGCCCGGCGCTGATTGATGGCGGTGAGGACGTCGCTCCAGAGGAGTGGCTGATCGCCGACGACGGCGACCACACGATCGATTGGAAGAGATGGCGGAACAGGGCGGGCAGCGGTGGCCGGCGTCTGCGCTCCAAGCACCAGCGGCGCGAGCGCAGCTCCAACAATGAAACGCTTTATCATCCCCGATCCTACCCCGCGCATCACTCCCGGTTCAATCATTTCTTGCCGCTCGGCGGTGTCGATGACGCAGGCGGGCCCGCTGGATTCAGCGGGACGGCCGTCGGCGGTTGTGCGGCCGAGCGGGCGGAATCAGCCGAGCTGCGGATCCGGGCCGCCTCCTGCACCGCGCGGTCGACACCGGCGTCATTGAATGAGTACTTGTACTTGGCCCGCAGGACGTTTGACAGTGGCGTTGGCACCGACACGAAAGGCGCCGCCTCCTGGACCATGCGGGTGAAGTAATCGTCGATCCGGCGCGCAACGAGCTTCTCGCGGTCGCCGTCGCTCTTGGCGCTGTCGCTCAGCGACTGAGGGGTGATCCCCAGCTGCGCCCAGTCGGCATGCACGGCGTTGAGGAAGCTCGAGTGGATTTGGTTGAGCTCTGCCGAATCCACCTTGATGCCGGCGCTGTCGGCCTGTTTGAGAACGAGCTCGTTCTTCACGAAGTTGCGCACGAGCTGGACGAGGAGTGAGTCTGGTGACTGCTTGATCTGGTCGAGCACCCGCGCCTGGGGCGGCAAAGTTTCGAGCCAGCCGACCAGTCGCGCGGTGGTGAATTTTCCGGCCGTCGATGTGGCGAGCACGGTGTTGTCGTGACGGTACGCATCCGGATCATTGCCGAGGGCGCGGACCGTCGTCGCTGCGCCCTTCTTGACCTCGATCTTGCCGGCCTGCTCGAGCTTGGCGAGGTAGGTGCTCTCGGCGGCAGCGACGCTCTTGCCCTTCGAGGCCTGGAGGAGCTGAGTCCTGATCTGGTCGTAGGTCGGGCGGTGAATGATATGGTAGCCGTACTGCGTCTCGATCACCGGTGAGATCTGGCCGGGCTGCAGCGCGAGGAGTGCCTTCTCGAATTCAGGAATCATCGCTCCGCGCGGGAAAATCCCGAGCGATCCACCCTGTCGCGCCGACTGCTGATCCTGACTGTTGGAGCGTGCCGTTTCGGCGAAATTGCCGGGTGTCACCTTGGCGCGAATCGCGTCCGCCCGTTTTTTCACCTCCGCCTTCTGCGCCGGATTCATTCCCTGCGTTACGAGCAGGATGTGATCGGCGGCGAGGATCTGGCCGTTTTCCCATTGCTGCTTGGCAGCGACGGTGTCCTCGACGCCCCAGTTCTTGGAGACGACCTCGTACCACTTTCTGGCCTTGAGATTGGCGAGCGCCGGCCACATCACCTCATCGATCTCCTTCGTGTCGGCGAGCGAATCGCTGTGAGCGGCGGCTGCGCCGAGCAGCTGATAATCGACCCAGACGTTGGCGATCGATTTCGCGATGTCCTTGCGCACGGGAGCGCGCGACTTGCCGAGCATCGTGGCGAGCTCGTTGACTGAAAGCTCGGTGTCAGCAGCGCGGGCGACCCAGTCGGTGTGCGCGCTGAGGGCGTCTCTCAAACCCGAGCAGGCGGAAATCGAGAGCGCCGCGACGGCTGCCAGAGCGATATTGCGATTCATGTGTAGGTCGTACGGGTTGGCGGTCAGGTGGGACGCAGTGTTGTCAGGGCACGGACGAGTCCATCGAGCATCTCAGCTCCTCCAAGTCTGGTGAGCTTGAGGGCGAGCGGATGTGCGCGTCGCACTTCCGCCTGAAACTGTACCTCGTGGAACGCTGCCGAAATCCCCTTCATACGGGGCACCGCGTGCTCGCGAAAGGTAATACGCGCCTCGTTTCCGCGCACCAGCAGTGATTCGATGTCCGACGCCCCGCCAAGGATGCGCAGCAGCGCGACGCTGAAGAACGCACTGGCCGGATCGGGAAGCACACCGAAGCGGTCGCGGACCTCCTCGCGCAGCGCTCCGATCTCGGCGATGTCTGTCATGTGGGTGAGCCGGCGATAGATATCGAGCTTGGCGTCCGGCGAGGTGATGTACTCGTCGGGAAGATAGGAGGGCACGTCTACCGAAACGTCGGACGGCTCGAGACGCGGCGCATCATCGCCGCGCAGAACCCGCTTGACTGTCTCGTCGAGCATCCGCAGGTACATGTCGAAGCCGACGGCGTGGACGAAGCCTGACTGCTCGGGCCCGAGGAGGTTCCCCGCTCCGCGCAGCTCGAGGTCCTTGAGCGCGATCTGATACCCGGCGCCGAGCTGGGTGTGGTGCTCGAGGATGGTGAGGCGCCGGTTGGCATCCTCGTCGATCGAGTCCGGCACGAGGAGGTAGCAGCTCGCGCGTCGGTGCGAGCGGCCAACGCGTCCGCGCAGCTGGTAAAGCTGCGCGAGGCCGAAGGTGTCGGCCCGATTCACGAACATGGTGTTGGCGTTCGGAACATCGAGGCCCGATTCGACGATCATGGTCGAAACGAGGACGTCGATCTCGCCGTCGACGAACTTCCGCATCACTTTTTCCAGCTCGTGCTCGCGCATCTGACCGTGACCAATTCCGATGCGCGCGCGGGGCACGACGCGGCGAAGGTGGTCGGCGACGCCTTCGATGGTCTCGATGCGATTGTGAACGAAGAATACCTGCCCGCCGCGATCGAGCTCGCGCGAGATGCCTTCGTCGATCAGACCATCGTCCCAGGGCTCGACGTAGGTGAGCACCGGCGAGCGGTCGCGCGGCGGTGTCTGCATGAGGGTCATGTCGCGCAGTCCGGCGAGTGACAGATGCAGAGTGCGCGGGATCGGTGTTGCAGTCAGCGTGAGAACGTCGGTTTCCAGTCGGAGTCGCTTGAGGCGTTCCTTGTGTTTGACACCGAACCGGTGCTCCTCGTCAACGACGATCAGCCCCAGCTGCGCGAAGGAGACATCGGGGCTCAGAATGCGGTGGGTGCCGATTACAATGTCGACCTTCCCCGCCTTCAGGTCGGCAAGGACCTGCTGCTGCTCCTTCGGCGTCTGGAAGCGGCTGAGGGTCTGGACATTCACGGGAAAGTCGGCGAGCCGCTCCGTGAAAGTCCGCGCGTGCTGATCCGCCAGAATGGTAGTCGGCACGAGCACGACGACCTGGCGGCCGGACTGGACCGCCTTGAACGCGGCGCGCACCGCGATCTCCGTCTTCCCGTAGCCGACGTCGCCGACGAGCAATCGATCCATCGGGCGCGGGCGCTCCATGTCGCCTTTGACATCGGTAGTCGCAGTACGCTGGTCGGGAGTATCCTCGAAGAGGAACGACGATTCGAGCTGCCGCTGCCAGACGGTATCGGGGACGTGCGGTGGTCTGGTCGCAACCTTCCGCCGCGCATAGAGGTCGAGGAGCTCGACGGTCATTTCCTGGATCGCAGCGCGAGTCTTGTCGCGCTGACTCTTCCACCGCTTCCCGCCCAGCGCGTGAAGTCTCGGCGGCGGCGTGTCGGCGGTTACATCGGCGGCAGATCGGTAACGCTCGACCTGGTCGATGCGATAGAGCGGCACATTGAGACGGTCGCCACCCTCGTACTCGATGACCGCGACTTCGACCGCGCTCTCGCGAACGAACATTTTCTCGATGCCGCGATAGATGCCGACCCCGTGCTCGAGGTGGACGACGTAGTCACCGGGCTTGAGGGCGGTGAGACTCTCCAGCGCGCTGCCGGTGGCGTACCGACGCGCACGGCGAAACCGGCGCTCGCGCCGGAAGACTTCGTGGTCGGTGAGAACACGGTAGCCGGGAAAGTCGGCGCCTCGAGGCGGAATGACGAACCCGCCATCGAGCACCCCAATCGCCAGGCTCGCCGGCGACACCCGATCGTCGTTGAGCAGCTCGTCCAGTCGTTCGGCCTGGCCGACGTTGTCGCAAAGAATCACCGTCGGGATACCGTCGCTGACGATCTGCTTCAGTCGCTTGATGTCGCGTTGAATCTCTTCGGGCTCGCGGAATGGAAAAACGATCTGCGCGTTCTCACCCGACAGATCGAGGCAGCCGAAGGCAGCGAGTGCCCGCTGGGCCGTTTCGGGCGGCTCGAACAGCTCGTCGCGAGTGGGAGTGTCCTCGCCGCGGCGGCGCGCGAGATCGATGTGGTGCTGTGCTTCCGCCCAGGTGCGCGTCAGCTCGGGTCCGATGTGCGTCCCGCGCGGAATCACCAGCAGACTGTCGGGCGGAAAAAGAGCGCGTATCGACGACCGCTCGGGCTCCGCGTCGCCGACGCTTATCTGTCCGTCGACCGGCAGAATCAGCGCGACGTCGGCATCGCGGGTGGATCGCTGCGACACGAGGTCGAAGTGCCGCAGCTCCGTTATCTCGTCGCCCCAGAACTCCAGTCGCACCGGCTCGGCCATTCCGAAGCTGTAGATGTCGAAGATTCCTCCCCGAACACTGAACTGGGCGACATCCTCGACCATCGGGACGCGCTCGAATCCGATTGCCTCGAGATGGGCGGCGAGTGACTCCGGTCGGCGGTTATCGCCCTTGCGCAGCTCCAGCCGGGCAGACGCCAGCGCGCGTGGGAGCTGGGTACGCTCCAGCAGAGCGCGGCTGGTGGTGACGAGGATGCGGAGGTCTCCGCGGCCGATTCTCTCGAGCGTTTCCACCCGCTCACCGGCGATTTCGGCGTGGGCCTCGGCCTCACCGAAGCTCTCGCGAGGCGGATAAAACGCGACACCTTCCGGCTCGACGAGGGTACCAAGATCAGCGAGCCATCGCTCCGCTCCCGCAACATCGTCGCTCACCAGCACGTAGAATCTGCGAGGGAGGTTTTGCGCGAGACCCGCCAGAACGACCGCGTCGCTGGATCCGTGCAAACCCCGTAGACCCCGCCGCTGCCCTTGACCGGGCAGATTGGCCGCGAGCTCGCGAAATTCGGGGAGCGATTCGACGATCGAGAGCAACTGCGGGAGCGGCATGGCGCAAGGTAAATCGGGCTCACGGCCATAGGTAGCGCCGGCTCAATTCGGGATTGACTCTTGCACGGCTGGAGCACCAGATTGTATACAAACACGGGAGGCACTATGCGGGCGGCGAATCTGAAAACGGCGGTGGCAGTGTCCACGCTACTGGCGATCGCGATCGCCGCTCCGGCTGGCGCGCAATCGAAGCGAGCGCCAAGCATCCGCATCTACTCCGAGAACGCCGACGTGCTCTCGACTTCGACGTACATCACGCCGGCGATCCAGCTGGCGGAGAATGCCTACGTCTTCGCGGTGGCGATGGACCTCGATGGCCAGATCCAGGTTCTCCACCCCGACTTCCCCGGCATTTCGGTGAAGCTGATCGCGCACAAACCGGTACGACTCCCGAATTTCTTTGCCGGATTCAACCAGCAGGCCAACGGCTACTATTCGTCGGCTGGCTACTACAACACCGAACCCGGCCGCTTCGACTCTCGGGGAGTCATGATCGCGCTCGCATCCCGAGCCCCGTTCGATCTCGAGAAGATCGAAGTCAATGGCGATTGGGACATGACCAAGATCCGCCGCCTGATGGATTATCGCTCCCCCGATGCAGCCGCCGAGGCACTTGCCGACTACCTCGGCGCCAAGGGTGAGCCGATCGGGCGCGATTTTGCGCGCTTCGCGGGTGGCCAGCAGTACGCAGGGTACGGATACGACTACGGTTACGGATACAACGCTTACAGCGCCTGCGACGCCTACTATGGATATGGCTTCGGATTACTTCGGCAGGCCCAGGTGTTCCGCTACCTCAGTTATCTGAATACCCACGGTGTGAGATACCGTATAGTCGCCTACGATCCGTGTGGGCTGCCCGTGATCGTGCCGACGACGGGCACTCCCGGGATCGGATATCCGGTCACTCGACCGCCGCGCAAGCCATCGGACACCACTGTCTTCCCGAAGAGCCGCGCGCCGAATGCCGGACCTCGCCTGCTGCCCGGAGCACGCACCGCAACTCCGCAGTCAGCGGCGGCGATGCCAAGCCGCGCCGGACTTCCTCAGATGGGCGAGGTGACGATCACCGCGCCTGCCCGCCGGCGTGGGGAGCCGCAGTCGGTTTGGGAGGGGTATCGCCCGTCACCTGGCGTCGGGATTCCTCAGGGCCGCGCGCCAATCGAGCACGCTGTGACTCCGCGCTCGGAACCGGCGGCAACCAGCGCGCCGGTGCGCCAGTATCGTCCGGAGCCACGCGTCGAAGCGCCGCCGCCGTCGCGTATTCCTGAGGCGCCGCGAGCCTCGTCACCGCCGCCGACCGTCCACTCCGCACCGGTGTCATCGCCTCCGCCGCGCGCCGCGGCACCGACGACACGCACCGAACCGGCACCAGCTCCGCCGCCGAGCCGGCGCTAAGACAATCGAGTTGAAGAGGGCCGCAATTGCGGCCCTCTTTTTTTGCCGGGAGAAAACTGCTCGACCGTTATATTTCTGAGTCCAGTCCCCACCTCCGCGTCCCGCACAACCCAGAGCCACCCGTTGAAGCTCGATCACATTCGCAACTTCTGCATCGTCGCGCACATCGACCACGGCAAGTCCACGCTCGCCGATCGGTTGATCGAGGCCACCGGCATGCTGCAAAAGCGGGAGATGAAGGCTCAGGTGCTGGACACCCTCGACCTCGAGCGTGAGCGCGGGATCACCATCAAGCTCAACGCGGTGCGAATGACCTACACCGCGCGGAACGGCCAGGAGTACGAGCTCAACCTGATCGACACTCCGGGCCACGTGGATTTCACCTACGAGGTTTCGCGCTCGCTCGCCGCCTGCGAAGGAGCGATCCTGGTAGTTGATGCATCGCAGGGGATCGAGGCGCAGACGCTGTCGAATCTGTTTTTGGCGATGGACGCGGGGCTCGAGATCATTCCGATCCTCAACAAGATCGACTTGCCCGGCGCCGAGCCGGAGCGGCGTCGGAAAGAAGTGTCGGATCTGCTCGGCGTCGAAGAAAGTGAAATCCTTCTGGTGAGCGCCAAGGAAGGCATCGGCATCACCGACGTGCTCGAGGAAGTCGTGCGGAAGGTCCCGCCGCCAGAGGGCGACGTAGACGCCCCGCTCCGCGCGCTCATCTACGATTCCTACTACGACAAGTATCGCGGCGCGATTCCGAGCGTGCGCGTCGTCGATGGCGTGATCCGCAAGGGAACCCACATCACCTTCGGGGCCAGCGAGTCAGTTTACGAGGTCGATGAAGTCGGATACAACCAGCTCCGTCAGGTAACGACCGACGAGCTCGGGCCCGGCGAGGTCGGCTACGTCGTGGCAAGTGTGAGGTCGGTGAGCGAGACGCGCGCCGGTGATACCATCTTCGACGCCGAGAACCGCGCCAGCGAAGCGCTTCCGGGTTATCAGGCAGTGCGCTCATTCGTGTTCGCGGGACTGTATCCGACCGACACCACCCAATACGAGACGCTGCGCGACGCGCTCGAGAAGCTGAAGCTCAACGACGCTTCGCTCAACTACGAGCCCGAGACGTCGACCGCGCTCGGCTTCGGCTTCCGCGCCGGTTTTCTCGGATTGCTGCACATGGAGATCGTCCAGGAAAGATTGAGCCGGGAGTTCGATCTCGATCTCGTCACCACCGTCCCGTCAGTCGAGTACAAAGTCTATCTCACCGACGGCACCATGAAGCTGATCGAGAATCCGTCGCTGATGCCGAACGCGCAAGTGGTGAGCTACATCGAGGAGCCGTACGTGAAGGCGCGCATCATGGTCCCCGCAGATTACATCGGTCCGATCATGACGCTGGGAACGGAGCGGCGCGGAGTCTACAAGAACATGACTTATCTCGACACCAAGCGTGTCGAGCTCGACTGGGAATTTCCGCTCGGTGAGATCATCCTCGATTTCTTCGACAAGCTGAAGACGGTGAGTCGGGGCTATGCCTCGCTCGACTACGCGATGCTCGAGTATCGGCGCAGCGATCTGGTCAAGCTCGACATGCTGATCAACGGAGATCCGGTCGATGCGTTCAGCGTCATCATCCACGAGGACAAAGCCTACGAGTGGGGACGCAAGATCGCGGACAAGCTGAAGGATCTCATTCCGAGACAGCTTTTCGAGGTAGCGATCCAGGCGGCGATCGGTACGAAGGTGATCGCGCGAACCAGCGTCAAGCCGCTCCGGAAGGACGTGCTGGCGAAGTGCTACGGTGGTGACATCACCCGCAAGCGGAAGCTCCTGGAGAAGCAGAAGGAAGGCAAGAAGCGGATGAAGCAGGTCGGCTCGGTGGAAATTCCGCAGGAGGCGTTTCTCGCGGTGCTGCAGGTCGATTAGGTGAGCGGATCGCTCGTTATCCAGACGAGCTTTTTGGGCGACGTCATTCTCACGACGCCGCTGATCGCGGAGCTCGGCAGGCGCGGCCCGGTCGATGTGCTCGTTACTCCCGTTGGCGCGACTGCGCTCGCCAACAATCCGTCGGTGCGAACGGTCATCCGCTACGACAAGCGCAGCACCTACGGCTCGACGCTCGGTCTCTGGAATACGATCAAGGAGATCCGCGGCCGGCGGCCGTACGCTGCAGCATATCTGGCGCAGGGATCCTTCCGCAGCGGGCTGCTGGCGATGCTGACCGGCGCAAAGGAGCGGATCGGGTTCGCGAGCTCCACGGGGCGCGTTCTCTACACGAAGCAAATGCCCTATCAGCCGGAGCGACACCACGCGGAGCGACTGTGGTCGCTGTCGATGTCGGAATTCGCTGAGACGCCGTCGCGCGAGCAGATCCGGCCGCGGCTATTTCCTTCGGACGACGACCGTGCCAGGGTTGACTCACTTCTCCGCCGCAATGGCAACGGTTCAGAGCCGTTCGTCGCGCTGGCTCCGGGAAGCGCGTGGGGCACCAAGCGCTGGCCTTATTATGCGGATCTGGCAAAGCGGCTGGCGCCGGATTTCAGAATTGCCGTCATCGGGTCCAGTGCGGACGCGCCGCTGGCAGCGCAGATTATGGAAGCGCTGCCGGCGGGGTCCGCGATCAACGCCGCCGGAACGCTGCCGCTGCTCGCCTCGGCGGAGCTGATCGGAAGGGCCCAGGCGATCGTGACCAACGACTCCGCACCGCAGCACCTGGCGTCGGCGATGGGCACACCGACGCTCTCGATCTTTGGGCCCACGGTTCCGGAGTTCGGTTTTGGTCCGCTGGCGGAACGGCACGTCGTCGCCGGACACGAAGGCCTGAGCTGCCGGCCGTGTCACCGGCACGGGCCACAGCGTTGTCCGCTGCGGCATTGGCGCTGTATGCGAGAGCTGAGCGCGGAGTACATCTCGAGCCTGCTGACTGAAGTTCTCAATCCACCGGTACCTGTATGAACGCGAAGGAGCGCTACATAGTCGGAGTCGATCTCGGCGGCACCAACATCGTCGCCGGCGCCATGCCCGTCGATGGCAGCCGTGAGATCGCGATGAGCACGACCCCGACGCTCGCCGAAGGCGGGGCCGGGGCCGTCGTCGATCGAATCGCGGCGATGATCGACAAAGTCATTGCGCAGACGATGGCGGAAACCGGCGCCTCGCGGTCGGCGTTCATCGGAGTCGGCATGGGATCCCCGGGTCCGCTGAATCGCGAGAAGGGCATCGTCATCATCACTCCAAATCTCGGCTGGAAGAATTTTCCGCTGCGTGACGAGATCGCCAGCCGGGTCAAGCTCGAGGCGACGCTCGACAACGATGCCAACTGCGCAACCCTTGGCGAGTTCTGGTGCGGCGCGGCAAGAGGTGGACGCAACGTCATCGGCATGACGCTCGGCACCGGAATCGGTGGTGGTCTCATCCTCGAGGGCAAGCTGTTTCACGGAGCGTCCGACGTCGCCGGCGAGATCGGGCACACCACCATCGATTCCACCGGCCGCCGCTGCAAGTGTGGCAACTACGGCTGTCTCGAGGCTTACGCCTCGGGTCCAGCTATCGCCGAGCGCGCGCGTGAGGCGTTGCGGGGCGATGAAGGGGAGTCGATCCTGGTCGGGATGGTCGAGGGCGATACGAGGAAGATCACCGCGGCAACGGTGTACGAGGCGGCGAAGCGCGGCGATCTCACCGCGCGCGAGGTCGTGCGCGAGACGGCGCGCTTTCTCGGCGCTGGCGTCGCCAATCTGCTGAACATCTTCAACCCCGACACTGTAGTGCTCGCCGGCGGCGTCACCCAGGCGGGTGATGCGCTGTTCCAGCCCTTACGCGCCGAAGTCAAGCGTCGCGCATTCAAGCCGGCGGTGCAGGCATGCCGGATCGTGCCCGGCGCGCTTCCGCTCTCCGCCGGAGTCGTCGGAGCGATTGCGGCGTTCAAGCAGCAGAAGCTGGGCGAGTTGTAGCCGCAGTGATTGTCGCTCCAACGCGATGACGCGCAAGAAACGCGTCGGGGTCATGGGCAGCTTCGTGTGGGACGTCATTCATGGACGCGACCCCCGCGACGCAGCGGTCGAGGAATGGGGTGGCATCACCTACGCGCTTGGCGCGCTCGATGCGGCGCTGCCCGCTGACTGGGAGTTCGTTCCCATCCTCAAGGTCGGCAGCGACCTCGCGCAGTCGGCGCGACAGTTCGTCGCCGCGCTCGATCGCGCAGCGCCGGACGCCGCACCGATCGAGGTTCCTCAGCCCAACAACCGCGTCGTCCTCCACTATCTGAGCGACGAGCGCCGGTGCGAGCGACTGAGCGGAGGCGTGCCGCCGTGGACGTGGCTCGGACTCAAGCCGCTGCTCAACAACCTGGACGCGCTGTACATCAATCTCATCAGCGGATTCGAGTTGGATCTCGAGACGGCGCAGCTGATTCGCCAGCACTTTCGCGGTCCGATCTACTGCGATCTTCATTCGCTGCTGCTGGCGGTGCAGCCGGACGGGATGCGCACGCTCCAGCCCTTGCCCAACCCGGCGGGGTGGATGCGCTGCTTCGACTTCATTCAGGTGAACGAAGATGAGATGAGCATGATGGCTAGCGACCCGATGGCCCTGGCAGCTATCGCCATGGCAGAGGGCGTTTCCTCTGTAGCCATTACACTTGGTAGTCGCGGCGTGATCTACTTCGCCGCCCCCGGATTCGAGAGAATCGCCGACATGAAGCGGTCCCATCTGGCGGGACCGCTTGGGGCAATTCGCACGGCGCTCGTGCCGGCCAAGCCGCGCCGACAGGCCGGTCCGGGTGATCCGATCGGCTGCGGCGATGTGTGGGGCGCTACCTATTTCTCCCGTCTTCTCGCCGGTGATAAGTTAGACGCGACAATCGACCGCGCTCTGGACGCGGCGGCCAGAAACGTGGATCACCGTGGGGCCAGCGGCCTCGCGGGTTACCTGCGCGGAGAGCTCAGCATCAAGTGACGACAGTCATAAACGTCCCGCATTCACTCGAGGACAAGTCCTTCGAGCTGGTGCTGGATCAGGTCGCGCCGTTGCCGCTCGACGAGAAAATCATCGTCGACACCCGGCACGCGCGCTGGGCTTCGCCATACGGATTGACGGCGCTGCTCGCGCTCGCGCAGTCGCGCGCCGAGCGCCCGATCCTGTACGTCCCCGAAGCGGAGAACGTGAGCAGCTACTGGTCGAGGATGGATTTCTTCAAGCACGCGGCAGAGCTCTACGAGCTGCAGGGACGAGTGAAGAGTCCGGCCAAAGCGGCGGAGACGAGCGTGCTTCTTGAAGTGACCTCGATATCGAAAAGTGACGACGTCCACGACGTCGTGGACAAGATCCAGCAGCGAGCCCAGGATGCACTGGTAAAGAACCTGAACCTCGACGCCAAGATCACCATGCGCTTCACGATGGCGTTGTCCGAAGTCTGCCAGAACATCGTCGAGCACGCCGGCCGCGGCGGCTGGGTTGCGGTCCAGACTTACACCTGGCGGGTGCGTCTTGGCGGCAGAAAGGTCGTCGTCATCGCCGTCGCGGATCCCGGAATCGGATTCCGGCAATCGCTCGAGTCGGCACCAGGATTTCAACGCCGCGACCGCTGGGACGATGGCCAGGCGCTCGAGGAGACGGTGATGCGCGGCGCATCCCGGTTCAGGGATCCCGGCCGAGGTCAAGGCCTTGCCGGAGTGAGGCGGTTTGTGGGAAACTGGGATGGTAAACTTTCCATCCGGAGCGGCACCGCCCGGATCGCCGTGCTGCCCAAGGGCGATTGGGACGAGGATGAGCCGCTGCTGGAAAACCTTTCATTTTTTCCGGGCGCCCAGGTGCAAATAACGATTCCGGAGCGGGTAGCGTGATCAATCACATCGACGTGAGCTCGATGCTGCGCAAGAGCGTATGCGAGCTTTACTCGAATCTTGTCACCCGACCCACCGGCGCGGCGGTGCGCTGCGAGATTGAGCAGGAGCTCGACAGGATCGGAGATCGCGCCCTCACGGTGATCGACTTCTCGCACGTCGGACTGCTCGACTTTTCCTGCGCCGACGAAATCGTCGCCAAGCTCCTTCTGCAGTACGTCAGCACGGATGCGCCGCGCCGCGAGGTCTACTTCCTCTTCCGGGGAATCAGCGAGTCACACATGGAGGCGATCGAGGCCGTTCTCGAGCGGCACAGGCTGGCGTTGGTTACCCAGCATGGCGACGGCGAATCGCGTCTGGTGGGAATCACCGACCTCGAGGAAAGGCGGGCGTGGGAGATCATCGCGCAGCTCGGCGCCGGCGTCAGCGCGGACGTCGCCGATGCGATCGGGCTTTCGCCCGATGCCGCCGAGCGCACGCTCGAGAAGCTCTGGCGTCGGCGGCTGCTCATCCGTCACGATCACGGCTACGTCGCAGTCGGCAGCGCCAGCGCCCCCGCGCACCAGATGAGACTCGATGCATGATGGAGGGATTCCAGCCGTGGCTGCTGGTAACCGACTACATCTCCACTCGGAGCGGCGACCCCGATCGCGGCCCGCTGGTAAGACTCCATCCGACTGAAGCGCGGAAGAGATTGCTCGAGGACGGCGAGCTGGTCTGGGTATATGGCCCCAGACGTCACGAGCTGGCGGTGTTGGTCGTCGATGATACGGTAAGCGAGGGAAATGTCGTCGCGCGCGATATCCTCGGCATCGCCCCCGCTGAAATAGTCCGCGTCGTCAAGCACGATTTCGACGCGGGCCGCAGCAAACGGAACCTCGGATAGGAGAGCCTTTGGCAGAAGTGACACGCAAGCTGGGACTGTCGACAACGGCTATTCACGGCGGCGCGCCACAATCAAATCCTGGCTCTCCGGTCACCGCTCCGCTCGTACAGTCGGTGAACTACGTCCAGGAAACGGGGACGAGCGAAGGCCTCCAGTACACTCGATACGGGAACACCCCCAATGCCGAGCGCGTTCAGCGGCGGCTCGCCATGCTCGAGGGATCCGAGGCTGCGCTCGTGCTGTCGAGCGGCATGGGAGCGACGTCGTGCGCGATGCTCGCGCTCCTTCGCTCGGGCGACCATCTGATCACCAGCTCCTGGATCTACGGCGGCACCCGAAAGCTGTTCACCGAGGACCTGCCGGGAATGGGCATCGAAGTCACTTTCGTGAATCCGCTGGAGCCGCGCGCTTGGCGCAAAGGATTGCGGAAAACGACGAGGGTCTTGTTTCTCGAATCTCCCGTCAATCCAACCTGCCGCGTACTCGAGCTGAATTCGCTGCAGAGTCTTGCCCACTCGGAAGGCATCGCCCTCGTCGTGGATTCGACCTTCGCCAGCCCGGTGAACTTCCGCCCAATTGAGCACGGCGTCGACGTCGTAATTCATTCCGCCACCAAATATCTGAACGGACATCACGACATCCTCGCCGGAGTGGTCTGCGGAAACGAGCCGTTTATCGACGAAGTCCGCCGCAAGATGATGGTGTGGGGACAGGCGCCGGATCCATTCGCGTGCTGGCTGCTCGAGCGCGGTCTCAAGACCATCGATGTCAGGGTGAAGCGTCAGAACGAGAACGCTATGCGCATCGCCGAGTGGTGCTCGACGCGACCCGAGATCGCCAAGGTGCACTACCCCGGACTGCCAACTCATCCTGACCATCAGGTCGCAAAGTCCATCCTCGACGGATTCGGCGGGATGCTGGCGATCGAGCTCAAGGGAGGCGGACCGGCTGCCCTCAGATTCGTTCAGTCCCTGAAGGTCTTCACCTACGCCGCCAGTCTCGGCGGCGTCGATTCGCTCGTGATCGAGCCGCGCTACAGCTCTCACGAGCATATGACTCCGGCCGAGCGCGCGCGCATCGGAATTCCGGACGGATTCCTGCGCGTGAGCGTCGGAATCGAGAACGTCGAAGATCTAATCGCCGACATCGCGCAGGCGCTTCAGCAGTAGATGATCCGTCTCACCGAAGTCGTCAAGGAATACCCGCGCTCGGGTGTCGCTCTCGCGCATGTCAGCTTCCAGGTGCGAAAGGGCGAGTTCGTCTTCCTCACCGGCCCAAGCGGCTCGGGAAAGAGCACGATTCTGCGACTGCTCTACATGGACGACAAGCCTACCGCGGGCGAGGTGTGGATCAACGGCGTCAGCTCGAAATCGGCCCGAGGCCGCGAGATCTCGAAGCTGCGCCGGCGCATCGGAATCGTGTTCCAGGATTTCCGCCTGCTCGAGGACCGCACTGCCGAGGCGAACGTTCGCTTCGCGCTCGAGGTGACGGGAGCGCCGAAGGCGGCGATCCGCTCCAAGGTCGCCCGCGTCCTGACGCAGGTGGGACTCGCTTCGAAGGCGACAAGCTTCCCGCGCGAGCTCTCGGGAGGCGAGCAGCAGCGGGTCGCAATCGCACGCGCGCTGATCAACGATCCCTTCGTCCTCATCGCCGACGAGCCCACCGGCAACCTCGACGAGCGGGCAACGCGCGGGGTGTTTCAGCTGCTGCGCGACATCAACGCTTCCGGGACCGCGGTGATCATGGCGACGCATGATCTCGATCTGGTGCGGCGCTCGAACTATCGGACCATCGAGCTCAATCACGGACGCGTCGTTTTCGATTCCGCGGAATCCCCTGCGTCGGCGCGGCCGTTCGATGAGCCGTTCGACGTTCAGGAAACGCCAACCGGACAGACGGAGAGCATCTAGATGCGGTCTGCACGTGAAGCGCTGACGGCATCGCGCCGGGCGCCGCTATTGAGCGCGCTTGGCGTCCTGACGATTGCGTTCTCGCTGTTCGCCTTCGGCCTGTTCGGCCTTGTGGCAATCAATATCAGACGCGCCCTCGAGCAGGTCTCGGAGCGAGTCGAGGTTCGCGCATTCCTGAGCGACAGCGCCGACATCGAGCAGGTCGCAGCGGCGATGAAGGACATCGGCGGGTTTCCCGAGGTACTCCAGGTCGGTTATGTCTCGCAGGAAGACGCGCTCGTGCGAGCGCGCAAGGAGATGGGAGAGTTTGCGGATGTCTTCGAGGCCGGCGTCCTGCCAGCGTCCATCGAGGTGCACCTCAGACCGGGCATGCGCAGCCCCACCATCGTGAAATCGGTCGCCGACAAGATCAGGACGTACCACTTCGTCGATGACGTGCGCTACGGCGAGGAATGGGTCGAGAAACTGTACCGCCTTCGCAACATCGCGACGGTCGCCGGCATCGCGCTCGGCGTCGCGTTTGCCGCGGTGGCGGTGATCATCATCGGCGCCACGATCCGGATGATGGTGCTGGCGCGGGCGAAGGAAATCTCGATCATGCGACTGGTGGGGGCGACGGACATGTTCATCAGGCTTCCGTTCCTGATCGACGGTCTCGTCAAGGGCGTGCTCGGCGGTCTGGTGGCGTTGCTGCTGGTCTGGATCACGAATCGCGTCGTCAACGAGTACTTCATCGAGACGATCTTCTTCAATCGCGAACTGATCTTCCTCGGCGTCGTCGGCGGCGCGGCAATGGGAATGTTCGGCAGTCTCGTGTCGGTGGGGAGACACCTACGCCGGGTCTGAGCAGGATGCCGTTCCGGATCGCGCTCGCCGTCATGCTCGTTGCACTCCCGCTGTCGGCGCAGCAGACCGAGAGCGCCGAGGCGAGAATCAACGCCCAGCGCGACGAGCTGGCGCGCATCCGTGCCGAGCGCGACAAGCTCGAGGCGAAAATGAGCGGCCTGCAGAACACCGCCCACGAGCTGCGCGACGAAGTGAATCTGCTCGACAAGCAGCACGATGCCACCGCGCGGATGGTCAAGTCGCTCGACAATCAGCTCGTCGCGATCACCGACGAAGTGCAGTCGACGACGACGGACTTGCAGAACTCGGAGCGCGAGGCCGCGGTGAAGCGCGTTGTCCTGCAGCGGCGGCTGACCGAGATCTACAAGCGGGGGCCGTTGTACTCGGCGGAGGTGCTGTTCTCGGCGCAGTCGGTCGGACAATTGGTGGCGAGATACAAGTACCTCCACCTGCTCGCGCTCCGCGACAAGGGACTGGTGCAGCGACTCGAGGAGCTGCACGACAAGATCGAAGCGCAACAAGGGCAGCTGGTGCGGCTTCAGAACAGCGTCGCCGAAAACCGTGCCGAGAAAGCCCGCGAGGCAGCGCGACTCGCAGACCTCGAGCGCCAGCAGACCCGCAATCTCGCGCGAGTCCAGGAGGACACCAAGCGCACCAAGGCACGCCTCGCCGAGTTGGAGAAGAGCGAGGCGCGGATGAACAGCATGATCGCCGCGTTCGAGGCCGAGCGCCGTCGCGCCAACCCAAGGGCGGGAGCGGCGACCATGGCGCCAAGCTCGATCCGCACGACCGACATCGGACGGTTGGATTGGCCCGTGAACGGAGCGTTCCTCTACCGGTTTGGCCGCTTCGTGAACCCGAACAACACCACCACGCGCTGGAACGGCATCGGCATCACCGCGCCAATTGGAACCGCGGTGAAATCAGTCTCCTCGGGAACGGTCGCGTACGCCGGACAAATGGGTACCTACGGCAACACGGTAATCCTCGAGCACGGCGGCGGTGATTACTCGGTGTACGGCTCGCTCGACCACATCTCGGTACGCAAAGGAGCCAAGGTGATCAAGGGCCAGACTCTCGGGACAGTGGGAGTGAGTGACCCCGCGCTCGGGCCGCACCTGCACTTCGAGATTCGGAAGGGCGGGCCGGCCGTCGATCCGGCGGAATGGCTACGAGCGGCGAGGTAGAGATCTAGAGCATCAGGCTATAGGTCAACTCGCGGCTATGGATGACGCGTTGCGGGTTGCGGGTAGCACGGTGGGCGGTTCCCGGTAAACTGCGTTGATGACGTGTCGGCGCGCGCGTACGGTAACATTAACTGCTGTTCCCCTAAGCCCACCTGACACGTCGGCAGCGTGGTTCACCGGCAACCGGCCACGGTGCTACCGGCAACCCGCAACGCGTTATCCCAAGGACCTCACCGATCCGCTCACACCCACTGACCCTTCGGATCGGATTGACAGTCCTCTAGAGCAGTGTCCCGTGAAGCACCGCGAACGCCACCGAGAAGTAAATGACCAACCCCGTAACGTCCACGAGCGTCGCGACGAATGGGGCTGACGCGCTCGCGGGGTCGAAGCCGATTCGCTTCAACAGGAAGGGCAGCATCGAGCCGGCCAAAGATCCAAACGCGACGATGCCCACCAGCGAGAAGCCGACGGCAATCGCGAGCAGGAAGTAATGCGGGCCGTAGCTGAAGATGTGCAGGTTTTGCCACAGCACGATGCGGGTGAAGCCGATTACGCCGAGGATGGCGCCGAGCACCAGGCCGGTCGGTAGCTCGCGCACTGCGATGCGCCACCAGTCGCGCAGCCTCACTTCCTGAAGCGCCAGCGCGCGAATCACCAGCGATGTCGCCTGCGAGCCCGAGTTTCCGCCAGAGCTCATCACGAGAGGAACGAACATCGCGAGCACTGCAGCCCGCTCGATCTCCCCCTGAAAGCGCTGCATTGCCGTCGCGGTCAACATCTCACTCACGAACAACGCGCACAGCCAGCCGGCACGCTTGCCAATCATCTGCGCGAAGCCGATCTCCATGTACGGGGCGTCGAGGGCTTCCATACCGCCGAATCGCTGCACGTCTTCGGTGGTCTCTTCGACGAGCGCATC
>DATFGW010000102.1:0-37384 GCA_035249045.1 Gemmatimonadaceae bacterium
CTGCGGCAAACAATATGAGTGCGACGAGAGCGCCGACGACGGGAACGTGGTTGAGAAGCAGGTGAAGGTGGACGAGACTCATATCTACTCCGGCTCGCGGTAGAGCGTTGAAAGATTGGTTCGCGCGGACGATCGCCTCAGACGGCGTGCTGCGCATCGAACGACCCCCAGGTCAGGCAAAGACGAAAGTGCGGTTCCTGATTCGTTGTTCGGCGACGGCCTTGGCCACATCGGCAGTCGAGACGATGCCAAGCAGCACTTCGCCCATCATTACGACCACCCGGTGGATCTGCTTTCTTCCCATCAGCAGCGCTGCTTCTTCAACGCTGCAATCGGGCGGCAGCGATTCGACCTGACGGGTCATCACGTCGGCAACGCTTACATCCTCGAGCGGCGTTGCACGTGCCCGCCGGCCGCCGAACGCCAGGCCGCGGGTTGGACTTTGCAGGTCGGCGAAGAATGCCAGCAGGTCCGTCGCCGAAAAAACCCCGACGACTTTTCCGCCGTCGACTACGGGCGCCCCGCTGACGTGGTTCTCAGTCAATAGCGCCAGCGCGTCCGTCAACGGCATGTCGGGCGTCGCCGTCAGCACGTTCCGCGTCATTACGTCCCTTATCCTGAGCATCGTTCCTCCGGAGTTCGTCTCTGCGAAGAGATCTCGACTGCGATTGGGTGGGCATTTCCTGCAGCCAGGTCGCCGCGCGTCTTCTCGGTGGGTAGACGACGCCGCGCAGAGCAGCGATGATCTCGTCTTCGGCGAGCTCGGCCGGCGATCGGTGCGAGTGACGGGGCGGGCTATCGTAGTATCCCATGGACGCAAAGTGCATGAAGTGACAGTTCCCGTCCGTCGGAGATGCGCTGGTTTTTTGTGAGAGTTTTCCTCACGTAAGGCTTTCACCGGTCATTCATGGTGCATCTGCCGACATGAATTACGGCAGTTCCCGACGCCCGACACCGACGATGGCGACCAGATTGATCCATGCATTTGCACGCATCTCTTCGGTTCACTTGCGACCTGGTCTCCCCCGCGCGACGCCTCGCACGAGTGGTGGCGCTTGGCGTATTTCCGTTATTCATCGCCGGATTCACTGCGGGTCAGGCAGGAACCGGAGCGGCACTACCCTTCCGATCCGGAGAGCGACTCGAGTACCGGGTCAGTCTCGCGAACGGCAGCAAAGTGGGTACGGCGTCCATGTGGGTAGAGGGGCCGGTGGGTGTCCGTGGCTCGGAGGCCATGCTATTCCGCTTCGACTCGCGGATTCGCTACATGCTCGTTCCCGGCAGAAGCATCAGCTCCTCGTGGTTCGATCCTGCTCGCGGGGCATCGCTGCGCTTCAGCAAGCAGGAGCGCAATCCATTATCGCGCCACGACGAGTCCTTCGAGCTCTATCCCGAAACAAAGAGCTGGAAATCGGCGGCCGGAGACAGCGGCAGCAGCGTCACGAGCGCACCGCTCGACGAGCTGTCGTTCATGTACTTCATTCGGACGCTGGCTTTGACACCTGGTACGGTCTACAGCTTCGACCGCCACTTCGACCCCGCCAGAAATCCCGTCAGGGTCAGCGTAGTGCGGCGCGAGGTCATACCGACTCCGTTGGGTGAGCTCCACGTGGTGCGCATCGAGATGAGGGTTCGGGATCCACAGCACTACGAGGGAGAAGGTATCATTCGTATTCATCTCAGTGACGACGCATGCAAGGTCCCGGTGAGAATCGAGAGCACCATGCCGATCATCGGCACGGCAATACTCACGATCACGGCGGCGCACAGCCCCTGCCCGATTCGCTGAGCGTCGCGCCCGCGCACGCGGGCCACGTCGGCCACGCCAGCCACGAACACGGCGGTCATGATCGACACGCCGGTCACAGCGTCGCGATGTTTCGCGACAAATTCTGGGGATCCCTGGCGCTGACAGTTCCGACCGTCGTATGGTCACCGATGGTCCAGCAGTGGCTCGGCTACCGCGCGCCCGAATTCCCCGGGTCGGAGCTGGTGCCCGCGATTTTCGGAACGATTCTTTTTTTCTACGGCGGACTGGTTTTTCTGCGCGGGGCTGCCGCCGAGCTCAAGGATCGCCTGCCCGGAATGATGACGCTGATCTCGCTCGCGATCACCGTCGCCTTCGCATTCAGTCTCGCCGTGACACTCGGCGCGACAGGAATGGATCTGTGGTGGGAGCTCGCCACGCTCATCACCATCATGATCCTCGGGCACTGGATCGAGATGCGGTCGATCTCCCAGGCGAGTGGCGCGCTCTCGGAGCTGGCGAAGCTGGTGCCCGACACCGCCGAGCGGGTGACCGACTCGGGCATCATGGCAGTCCCCGTCGCCGAGCTGCGGGACGGAGATGTGATTCTGGTGAGACCGGGCGGCGGAATTCCCGCCGACGGTCGTGTCGTCGATGGCGCCAGCGAAATCAACGAGTCCGTGATCACCGGCGAATCACGACCGGTTCCGAAAAAGTCAGGCGACAAAGTCATCGCCGGAACGATCAACGGCGCCGGATCGCTGCGCGTCGAAGTCACCGGAACGGGAGAGCGGACGACCCTTGGGGGTATCATGCGGCTCGTCGCCCAGGCGCAGAGCTCGCGATCGCGCGCGCAGGCGCTCGCCGACCGGGCCGCGTTTTACCTGACCGTGATCGCGATCGGTGCTGCTGTCGTAACTCTGGTGGCCTGGCTACTCGCCGGAGCGACGGCCGCGTTCGCGGTCGAGCGCGTCGTCACAGTGCTTGTGATTGCCTGCCCGCACGCGCTCGGTCTCGCCATTCCATTAGTGGTCGCAATCTCCACTACCCTCGGCGCGCGCTCAGGACTGCTGGTGCGCGACCGCCGCGGTCTCGAGGAAGCGCGCAATCTCGACACGATCTTCTTCGACAAGACCGGAACACTGACCCGCGGCGAGTTTCGCGTCGTGGACATCACGCCGTCGGGATCTCTGTCCGCAACCGAGGCGTTGCGGCTCGCGGCTGCAGTCGAGCGCGATTCGGAGCATTCGATCGCACAGGGCGTGGTAAAGAGTGCTGCGGAACGCGGCATCGCCGCGCCGCCGGCAACCGGTTTTCGCGCCATTCCCGGTCACGGTGTTGAAGCTCACGTCGAGGGACGGCATCTGCTCGTCGGAGGGCCGGCACTGATTCGACAAAACGTCGTGACATTGGAGCCGAGCCTGCGCGCGGCGGTGGCGCGCGCAGTCGAGCGAGCGCAGAGTGCGATCGTTCTCGTCGAAGGCAACACGGCGTTGGCGGTGCTCGCGGTTTCCGATGCGATCCGCGAGGAGTCCGCCGAAGCCGTTCGTCGGCTGCACGAGCAGGGCGTTGAGGTGGCGATGATGACCGGCGATTCCAGGGCCGTTGCCGATGCTGTTGCCGCCCAGATCTCCATCGACCGCGTTCTGGCGGAAGTGCTGCCGGATCAGAAAGCATCGAGAATCGAAGAGGCGCGCCGCCAGGGCAAGCGAGTGGGTATGGTCGGCGACGGAGTCAACGACGCGCCAGCGCTGGTGACTGCCGATGTCGGAATCGCGATAGGGGCCGGGACGGATGTCGCCGTCGAAGCCGGTGATGTCGTACTGATCAGAAGCGACCCGCGCGACGTACCGCGCATAATCGCGCTGAGCAAGGCCACGTACCGCAAGATGATCCAGAATCTCTGGTGGGCCGCGGGCTACAACATCGTTGCGATCCCACTCGCCGGCGGCGCTCTGGCAAAGTGGGGAATCGTGCTCAATCCCGCCGTTGGCGCGATCCTGATGTCGATGAGCACGGTCATCGTGGCCGTCAACGCGCAGCTCTTGCGGCGATCGCACCTGTAGGGCGCGCGCTCGGGCAGATCGCGCCCGCTGGCTTTCACATCGAAACAGGGAAACTCTGACAAAAAATCAGCGCTACTCTTACGCATAAAACCGCCAGCGATGCCGAGATTCCCGGATCGGGAGTTCTTCGCGCCCTCGACGAGCGGCAAATCTGGGAGGTTCGTATGTACAGGGTGATCATGGTGCCGACGGACGGCACAGGCTTCGACCGCGAGGCGATCCGGGTCGCGTTGAGAATCGCGGAAAGAACCGAAGCGAAGGTCAAGCTCGTGCGCGTACTCGGAACCGGCTCGTTCTTCGCGGTCGCGGTGGCGGCGGAGGGCACAGCGGTCGCCACAGCGGTCGTTCGCAGCGAACGTGACCGCGCGCTGGGCGAGCTATATGCGCTAGCCGCCGAATGCCGCGCTCTTTCCAATGTCGAAATCGGCGTGGATCTCCACGCCGGACCGGTCACGGATGTCCTCGAGGATTACGCCAGGCGGCACGAGGTGGATCTCATCGTGATCAGCACCCATGGCCGTAGCGGCATCGCCAGAATGTCCCTCGGAAGCGTGACCGACTCGCTGATTCGTCACACGTCCATTCCCGTGCTGGTGGTGAAGCCACCAACCAGTTACCTCAATCCGCAGGCAGGCAAGGCCTTCACCCATATCGTCGTTCCGCTCGACGGATCCAGCCTGGCCGAGCAGATCATTGCCCCAATCGTATCGCTTGCCAGCCTGGAAGGTGCGGAGATAACCCTGCTCCACGTGATCAGAGCGCAGCCACCGGCTCCGACGGAGATTACCACTTCCGGGCCAGCGTGGTGGGAGAAGGACATCAAGTCTGCTCAGAGCTATTTGCAGCGGGTATCCCGGCAGCTCCGGCGCCGCGCGGGCGTGCGCGTGGACACGGACATCGTGGTCAGCCAGAGCGTCCCGGGCGCAATCAGTGACTTCGCCGCAAGAGAAAAGATCGACCTGATCGCGATCGCGACCCACGGCCGCGGCGGGCTCGCGCGGATGCTGCGTGGCAGCGTCGCAGATGCCGTGCTGCACCAGGCAAACACCTCCATGCTCGTACTCAGGCCCGACAACGCCCTGGCCAGCGAAGCAACAGTCGAGAACAACGATGTTTTGTTCGGATCCTGGAGGAGTGTCGAGCTACTGCCGGTCCTGTCTCAGCGGGCGGCCGCCGTGCTGAATTCCCCCACAGGAAATCAGTGATTGGCTGACAGAGAGCGTCGGCCAACGGCGCCAGATTGTGCAGAGCGGGAGGGACTGTGATCCCGGCGGATTCCGACAATGGAGGCTCAATGTACAAGAACATCATGGTCCCGACGGATGGGTCTGGCTTCGATCGGGAAGCGATTCTGGTCGCGTTGAGGGTTGCAGAGAGGTGCGACGCGAAGGTGCGCCTGGTACGTGTCGTCTCGACCGGCGCGTACTTCGGGATGGCAGCATCGCCGGATGCGGTGATGATGACGCCCGAAGTAATGCGCGCCGAGCAGGACGCCGCTCTTTCGGAGCTCTACGCGCTGGCGGCGGAGTGCCGCTCCCTCAGCGATGTGGATGTGACCGCCGATCTGGAGCTCGGGCCGGTCGCCGATGTGCTCGCCGGCTATGCCCGCAGAAACCAGATCGATCTGATAGTCATCAGCAGTCACGGCCGTCGCGGAATAGCCAGGCTTTCGCTGGGGAGCGTCACCGACTCGTTGATTCGAAGCACCACGATCCCGGTGCTCGTGGTCAAGCCAAGGGCCACCTACCTTACTCCGGAGGCGACCAAGGAATTCCACCACATCGTGGTACCGCTCGATGGATCGGCGCTGGCGGAGCAGATACTGGCGAGGGTAATCCCGCTCGCAAAGATGGAGGAGGCGGAGGTAACGCTGCTCCACGTGTTGGCCCCCTCGTCGGACGCGTACGAGAACGATGAGCAGCGCCGACTTCCCTGGTGGGAGAAAAAGGTGGCCGGCGCAAAAGCATATCTGACTCGCCGCGCGGCGGAGGTCCGCGCCGAGGGCGTGCCCGCGACGATCGAGGTGGTCATCGGCGAGCTGGTTCCGGCGACCATCACTGACTACGCGCGCCGGGTAGGCGCTGACCTGATTGCGATTGCGACTCATGGCCGCGGTGGCTTCGCGCGCGTGATTCATGGCAGCGTTGCCGATGGCGTGACGAAGTCGGCGATGAGCTCGATCCTCGTCTTGCACCCGGAGAAGACAGCGACCGTCGCGAAGCTCGAGGGCGAGCGGCCCGCCGAAAGCCTGGCCGTTGCGCAGTAGCAAATTCAAAGAAAAGCGCGGCACTCATAACTGAGTGCCGCGCTTTCTTTCATCTCTCAGACACCTGACCCGTCTACTATCTCCCGAGTTCGTTACGAGCCAGCAAGGTGCTCTCCAGCTGCGCTGACTCGGCGCGGTGCTTGATGCCGAACAGCATCCCACGCTCCATGATGAAGTGCGCCGGCTCGTAGACCAGCAATCGAAACGGCGCCGCGAGAACTCCGACGAGACTCGGAGCACCCTCGCCGCGCGTTCTGATAAGCATGCGCGTCTTGTTGTCGTTTGTCGGCAGCACGACGAACGCGCCCCAACCCTCCAGCACCAACGCCTGCCCTGGAACGACTTTGAGAACGCTGCAGCCGAGCCTGTGGCCGAATATTCCGCCGAGGTAGTTGTCGGGAACGGTCGGGACCAGCTCCCCGACTTGTCGCTTCTGCCATTCGGGAATGATCTGGTTGGCATTGGTGATCTTTGCCCCGACTGCATTCTCGAGCGCGGTGTAGCTGTAAAACCCGCCCCGGTCCTGACCGATCTGAATGACCCAGGGCCAGACTGATTCGGTTGGCGCGTCGATCGTGATCGCGTGATCGATGCGATAGTGCGCGACGGGGACGAATTCGTCGCCGGGGAGAGCCATGGCTCGCTCTGATTCGGTACTTCCCCACTGCACGTTCCACGGGCGCAGAGCCAGAACGACCGCGACGTACAGGAGAAACAGCCAGCTGATGATTACTCCCCCGAGGTGCGGTGCCTTGTGCCGCTGCACGGTATGACTCGTTGCGGTCGTGACGGGGCGTGAATACGCCACCATGCTTAGCGCGATGAAATCGGCGGTCAGTCCGAGGACCAGGATGATTCCTGGTATAAGAATCAGCAGAAGCAGCGATGACGCAGCGCCGATGATGGTGAGCGGCCGCCAGAGATCCCTGAGACCGCTGACTCCGATTGCCCCGAAGCCGGCGGCGAGAAGGCCCACCATCGCGAGCTCCCACAGCGACATCGGCAGCCACCAGCGGCCCGTCTCGCCCGCCCAGATGCCGATTCCGGCATGCGCGAGTCCGTGAAACAGGAGGAAAACGCCAAAGACTTTTTGTTGACGCGCTGACAGTGTAAACGCCGCGCGGTCGCGGGCGGTGCCATGCGAGAGGAGGATCGGCGCTGTCATTGATCACCCGTTGAACGAAGACGATGTGAAGTTCACTTCGGGCTACTTATCGAGGTATCGGGCGAGTTGCTCGCCTTGAGTCGGGGGTCACCTTACACGGAATGTCTCGGGTCCGGGATTTCGGAGCGTGTTACGCCTTGCAGTGCGCAATTCTTGCAACATGATGCGCGACCGTGCATTCCCTCGTACGTCGGTACATAAAGACGGCAGTCGGCTTTCTGCTGCTCGGCCTGGCGATCGGTACGCACATCCTGATTCGCCGCGAGCTGTATCTCGCGTCGTCGAGCCAGTACGAGATCAGCGCCCACACCCACGCCATTCTCGTCGGCTTCGTGATGATGATGATCCTCGGCGTGGCGCTGTGGCTATTTCCCCGCGAGCGCGGCGAAGAAAAGCGCTATGACCCCAGAGCGGCAAACGCCGCCTACTGGCTCATCACGATCGGCACGGCGGCGCGCATTGCTGGCGAGCTGGCGCGAGTCGGCTCCGGTGCGCTCTGGCTGCGCCTGGTGGTCGTTGCGGGTGGTATCGCCCAGTTCGCGGGCATCGCCGTATTCTTTTTCACGATGTGGCCCCGCATACGCTCCGCCGGCAGTCACGTTCGCGAAGCGCGCGGCGAGAAGTTCTAGACGTCTTCCGGAGATTACTGATGAACACAGATCTTCCAACTGACGCCTCCGGCCCGTTCAGTTGCAGTTGAACGAAGCTACGACTCGCTCCCGACAGTCGGCGCCCGCCGCGACTGCGGTGTCTTCTCGACCCGCCGCAGCACCGCCTGCCCTCCGATGGTGCGCCAGACATTGTAGATAAAGGCGAAGGCACCGAGCGCACTCAGCGTCCCACCACTGCCGAGCACGGAAACGCTGCGCGCTCCAAAGTGCGGCGCCATGACAAAACCAGCGACCATCAGCGCCAGCCCGACGTTCGACAACCACCAGTGCACCCCACCAAGCGTTCGGTTGTGCAGAGGATGGCCGAAGAACCGCGGCACGACGTGGTACGCGACACCGTAGATCATCATCGTCACGAATCCGAGCAGGTTTATGTGAACGTGCGCGGGCCGGTAGATAATCCAGAGCGGATGTACCGCCATCGCCACGCCGAGGGTGACCCCAAGGCCGAGCCAGACGAGCGCGGCCTTGATGAAACGCGCTACGAACCAATCCATTAGTGACTCTCCTGGTGGTCTTCGTCCTCGACCTCGAGCTGTCCCTTCATCCCCAGCGCGGCGTGCGGGTCGCACTGGAAGTAGTATTTGCCGGGCTCGAAGTTCACCGGAATGTCGATCGTCTGTCCCGGTAGCTGCAGCATCTCACTGGCGGGAGGGAGGTTTTTCTTGCCGGGGTTCGAGTCGGGCAGGAAGTGCACGTTGTGCACCCCCAGCTTGAGCGTGAAGCGGAGCACGTCGCCGCGATGCGCTTCGATCTTGTTCGGTGTGAAATAGTTTCCCTTTTCGTCGGTCGTAGCCTCGACGACGATTGTCTTGCCGCCGGCCTGGGGCTGCCCCTCTCCGTTCTGAGCCGCCGCGGGCGCGGCGGTCGAACTATCGGCGGCGCCGTTTTCGCTTTTCGCGCACGCCAGAATGGAAACTGCAGCGAGCAAGATTGTAAGATCTTTCTTCATGATAGTCCTCAGTTGGTTTCGTTGTTTAGCGCGCGCTCGCGCGCGGAGAAAGCGGCACGATCAGAAATCCTTTTTCTGAAACGCCCGCATGCCGGCCAGGAATGGGAGTATGATCCAGCCCGCCATCGCGGCCCCAGTGACTGCAACGCCCACCGACCGGCCGAAGAACGTCTGCAGCAGCGCGCCAGTGTATCCGAGCAGCGCAGCGACATCGAACTGCAGGAGCAGGCCCACCCGTGCGAGATCCATCGGATTTGCGAGCATCATCGCCAGCAGCGGACGCTCCAACGGCTGGTCCGCCATGATCGAGATCAGCAGCAGAACCAGGCCGTCGTATAGAATGGCGAGAAACAGCCACAGCGCGACGGCGATGCCGAGTCCTTTAAGCTTGTCCTCGGTGCGGGACACGATCAGAATCGCCAGGGCCGTAAAGATGAAGTTGAGCGCAACGCCGGTGGCGAGGAGCGCGCCGAAGGTCCCAGGTCGGGCAGTGGCGATGCCGCCGTGCACGACGAACGGAATCAGCACTGCGGCGACGAAGCTGAGTGACAGCGGCAGCGCGAGCCCCAGGTAGAGCCCGCCGAACACCTGACGTCGGCGGATCGGCTGGGTGAGCAGCAGCTCGGTAAACTCGCGCGCGCCGTAGAGATACACCGTCGAAAAGACGATCGCGACGAGTGGAATCAGGAAGAGCACGACGTTGACGAGGCTCAGCACGGTCTTCTCGCCGCCGCCGCCGAAGCGGAACAGCGCGTCGGTCACCACGAGAAAGAAAAGGGTATAGCCGATCAGCCAACGGCTGCGCAACACGTCGCGGAGCTCGTAACCCGCGACCTTGGCGGTGGTCTTCATGCCGCGGCCCCACGCTTCATCATCTCGGCGATGGCGCGCTCGAGGCTGCTCTGGCGCGTCATCTTTTTCAGCTCTCCGACCGCGCCGATGAACGCTACCTTGCCCTCGTTGATGAAGGCGACGTCGTCGGCAAGCTCGTCCAGCTCGCTCATGATGTGCGACGTCAGCAGAAAGGTCTTCCCGGCCTGCTTCTCGGTGAGGACCTTGTCCTTGAGGATGCCGCTGGCAACCGGATCGAGTCCGGCAGTGGGCTCGTCGAGAATGAGCAACTCGGGCCTGAAGAGAAACGCGATGACCGCGTTCACCTTCTGACGCGTGCCCCCGGAGAGAACACGAATCGGCTTGTGGAGCGCACCCTCGAAGGCGAAACGGTCGATCAGCTCCTCGTCCAGCGGCGGCGTTGGCGCGCGCAGATCGGTCAGCATGCTGAGAAGCTCGCGCGCTGAGAGGTTGTCGGGAAACCGGGCCAGCTGCGGCATGTAACCGATGCGTGAGCGATAGGAATCGTCGGTACCCATTGGTGCGCCATCGATCTCGATCGAGCCGGAGTCTGCCCGGGTGAGCCCGAGAATGATCTTGGCGAGGGTGGTCTTGCCAGCTGCGTTGGGGCCGACAAGGCCCGTGATCCGCGCCGGTTTGATAGCGAGCGATAGCCGGTCGAGCACACGCAGCTTGCCGAAGCTCTTGCTCACTTCACGGGCGGCGATCATCGGATCCTCGTCATCGAGGGCTCGCGATCGGCGACGGCTTCGGGGGTAAGAGCCGGTATGATGCTCTCTGCCGAATCGAGCAAGCGTACGAAGTTGCTGCGCAGGAGGATGATCGACGGCGCATTCTGGGCGACCACGACCGAGAACAGGCGAACGGGATGGAACGGAACATCGCCAAAGCCGTCGCGATCGAGATCGTAGCCTCGATAGCCGTCCCAATAGTTGCGCGCGAACGTGTTGGTGCTCTCGCTGTTGTTCGCGGCGACATCGAAGGTGTTGCCGATGAAATTGTTGCCGGTAAAGCTTCCCTCCTGGGTGCTCGCCTCGAGCTTCACCGCCCAGCCGTTGTCGACGAAGTCGTTGCGGGTCGCCTGAATCCGGTTTGCGCCGTCCGCCATCAAGGCGGTCGTGTTCCGCGAGAACAGGTTCCCATCGAGTTTGCTGTCGGCAATCTCCTTGAGCAGCAGGCCGTACGCGGCGCCGCCCCAGTTCTCCTCGAAACGGTTCCCCGTCATCTCCACCCGGTGGGTGAACATCACCGCCACGCCGGAGCCGTTGTTGCGAAAGGTGTTGCGCAGGTACCGGCAGTCATCGGAGTACATGAAGTGGAGCCCGTAGCGCAGGTTTCGCTCGCTCAGATTGCCGCTGATGACGCTGTTGTGGACGAACTCGAAGTAGATGCCGTCGCGATGTCCGGAGATCCGGTTGTCGGCAATGGTGATCCTGTTCGCATTCCAGAGATGAATCCCGTTTCCCGAATTCATCTCCCGTCCGCGATTCGACCGCAGAACGTTCCCTCTCACGACGCAATCGTCGACTCGGGCGAGGTAAATCCCGAAGAATGCGTCGTCGAAACGGTTCCCTTCCACGGCGCAGCCCCGCACCGACTGAAAGCGCACCGCCGCCCAGTCTTCCGTGAAGCTCGTACCGACGTGCGCGAATCGCAGCCGGCGGATGGTGACGCTGTCGGCGGTGACCGTCATGATCTGGCGCATCCCTTTACCGTCGAGCACCGGCCAGCCATCGCCGACGATCTCGACCGGCTTATCGACGAGGATGGTCGGCTCCGCGTACACGCCCGGTTTGACGATGATGCGAGCGTGTCGCGACGCTAACCGGATTGCACCGCTAACCGTTCGTACCGGGCCGGTCGGCGAGACCACGATTGTCTGCGCACCAGCAGACGGTGTGCACAACCCGATTGCAATTGCCGTCAATACGGCGCCAGATCGCGTCGACGTTCTCATGGCGAGTTGCTGTCAGCTGATGCGGATCAACGCCCGGCGAGCGCCCGCTTGCGCTCACGCCAGGCGAGGATGATCGCCGCAATCGCGAGGGCGATTGCAATGCCGGCGAGAATTCCGCCCCACGCCGGCCACGATGTCGCGCGGAAATTGAGCAGCTGCTTGGCGCCGATCAACGGTGGCTGATAGGTCATCCCCGGGATTTTCAGCACCGCGTGCTCGTTGTCGAGATTGTGGCCGTAGTCGTATTCCCATTTCCAGAAGTCGATCAGACCAACCAGTGCGACGACGAGAAAGCACGCAGTCCACGCGTACAGCGCCTTCCGTCTGCCGATGGCCGCGGCGCCGACTCCGGTTACCACCAATGCAGCCACGATCCACGGCATGTAGCGGAGCTCAGGAATCGATTCGGGCTCGATCCGCTTCATGCCGATGTAGTGGTTGAGATTGTTGATGTTGTTGAGATCGTTTTCGGTTGCACCCTCGACGGTGTTGATGCGGATGTGCATCCCCAGACCTTCCGGATACTGCGGCGCGGTCAGCCGCACGTTCCACAGCGGCAGGAAGTAGACGCCGCAGAGCAGCACAGCGGCCAGCAGAACCAGGCTCCGCGATCTGCGGGGCGCCAACGCTGGACCAGCGGCAAGAGCGCCCACCGCCTGGTCAGCGGCGATGCCGGCGCGCGGAGCATGATCGCTCCGCCCGCCCGGCACCGAGCTGAGATTAGCGACTGCCACTTCGGACCTCCGCTACATCATGTCCATGGGTCGGCAGCGCCTGGGCGCGCGTCGATTGTGACTTGGCGCGCTCGCTGACGTTTGCCTTGAGCGCGACGTTCGACCCGGCCGCCGAGACCCTGACGTAACCCTGCATCTCCTGGTGCAGCGCCGAGCAGAAGTCGGTGCAGTAGAACGGATAGATGCCGGTGGCTTTCGGGATCCACCGCAGCGTCCGCGTTTCACCCGGCGCGATCACCACCTCAGCATTCTCGGCGCCGAGCACTCCGAAGCCGTGCACGATGTCCCAGTCCTGCTCGATGTTGGTGACGTGGAAGTACACGGTGTCGCCGACCATCACGCCCTCGAGATTGTCCGGCGCGAAATGGCTGCGGATCGCGATCATGTTGATGTGGACGTTCTTGCCCTGTCGTCTGATGCCGCCGTCGGCTTCCGATCTCGTCACGAACGGATGGGTGCTCTCGGAGAGCTTGTAGAACTTGAGGCTGTTGCCCTTGATGAGATCGGCTGGAATCGCTTGCGCGTAGTGCGGCTCGCCGATGGTCGGGAAGTCGAGCAGCATCTTCATCTTGTCGCCGGTGATGTCGAGGAGCTGCGCAGACTGCGCCAGCTCCGGTCCCGTCGGGAGATAGCGGTCCTTGGTGATCTTGTTGAGCGACACCAGGTACTTGCCCCACGGCTTCTTGCTGTCGCCGCCGGGAATCATCAGGTGGCCGACCGAGTAGTAGACAGGCATTCTGTCGAGAACCTGCCAGGTGCCGAGCTTCCACTTCACGATCTCCGACGAGATGAACATCGAGGTGTAGGCGTTGCCCTTGCCATCGAACTCGGTGTGCAGCGGTCCGAGGCCGGGCTTCTGGACTTCGCCCGCGAGCGTCGAGTTGTACTTGAGGATTGGAATCCCCTGCACTTCGCCGTCGAACTGCTTGTCGGCGATCGCCTTCTGCATCTTCGAGAACGAGTGCACCGGAATCACGGTCGCGAGCTTGCCGCCGGCGACGATGTACTCGCCGGTCGGATCGACGTCCACGCCATGCGGTGATTTCGGCGTCGGCAGGTAGTACACGACGCCCGGGCAGTCCTGCGGATTGAGCATCCTGACGCTGCTCTTTCGTTCCGAGTGCGCGACGCGCGACTTCTCATCCATGGTGTTGTGGAAGTAGTCGGCCGGCGCTGTCTTTGCCTTGCCGCTCGCGACGCACTGTTCGGCGAGACGATAGTTGACCGCGGCGATGAAGTCCTTGTCGTTCTGCGAGGCGTTCTGCTCCAGCTTCTGGAACGCCTGCTCGGAGTTGTAGGTGGTGAAGAAGAACCAGCCGTCCGAGGGACCTTTGCCGGCATGGCCAAGGTCGTAGTTGAACCCCGGCATCAGAATCTGGAACGCGATGTCCATCTTGCCGGGCTGGTCGGCGGTGATGAACGAAAGCGTGCCCTTGAAGTTCTGCTTGTAGGTGTCGATCGGAACGTCAGCGTTTGGAATGGGGACGCTGAAGCGTGTCGCTGAAACGATGTATTTGGTGTTGGGAGTGGTGAACGGTGATGCGTGTCCGCCCGCGGCGTTCGGAATCTGAAGAATCTCCGTCGTCTCGAAAGTCTTCAGATCGATGCGTGCGACGCGCGGCGTATTGTTGCCGTTGATGAAGAGCCAGCGGCCGTCGGGGACCCCGTCGGTCTGTGAGAGCTCGGGATGGTGGGTGTCGTCCCACGGCGTGAATCCGTAGGTCGTCTGGAGCATCGCCTTGGTTTCTTCGTTGTAGCCGTACCCCGTTTCGGGATTTTGGGAGAAGACGCTGATGAACTTGAGGAGCCGGCCGGACGGCAGACCGTACACCATCATCTGTCCGTTGAACCCTCCTGAGAAAAACGCGTAATACTCGTCGTACTTGCCGGGTGGGACGTACACCTTGGACGCCGCGTTGCCGACGAGAACGTTGTCGTTTCCGGAGGAGGTCGCCGAGCAGGAGTACAGTCCGCCGACAGCGCTGACGACCGCGGCGACGCTCGCCAAGAGCGTCGTTCTGGCTGAGAGGGTTTTCATTTGAGTGATGGGGATGGGAAGCTCGCTCGCATTCCCACCGAATCTCTGATTGGATCGGACCCCAAGAAATCAGAGCATCACCGCGATTTTTTACCCGATTGTCGCACCGCCGATAGGGGAAAGCCTTACACGTGGGACGTATTATCGGTGCGAAACGCAGTTGGCTTTGGCGTGAATGGCGCAGTGCAGCGTCCTACGGTTGTAACCCCTGGCCTGTCGCCTGCACAACTGACGCCTCCCACCCGTTCAGTTGCTTAAATCAATTCGACTTAGCGCAAACGGCCACCGCGGTCAGCGCAAACGTATGCAGCCGTCACCTTCACGCGACCGCCAAATCTCTCGCCCGGGACACTCGCTTTCCGCTACCCGGTCCACGAACGGGGTCACGGAATGTTGAGCGATCGGCCATCAGTGCCGCGGCGCATCGTCGGCTTCCATCAGGATGAAGAGCAGCATTGGGTCGCGGATCTCGAATGCGGTCACACCCAGCACGTGCGCCACGATCCGCCGTGGCAGAACCGACCGTGGGCGGTGACGGAGGAGGGACGGAAGCGATTTCTTGGCGAGATGCTTTTGTGCGTGGAGTGCGCGCGACAGGACACTGCGTGATTCGGTAATCGTACACTGGCTTGGACATTTGTTTGAGCGCGTTATTGGCTAGCTCCTTGCCCCCACAGGTGGAATCAGTCGCGTACTGCGGCTCACCCAACGAGGGAGCAAACCATGAGAATGAAACGCTGGATTGCGATGATAGTCCTGCCCGCGGCAATCGCCGCACTTTCGCCGACCGCTGAAGCGCAGGGCAAAGGAAAAGGTCAGGGACAGGGACAGAAGAGCGGCAAGGTCGAGAGCAAGGGACGCGGCGCCGGACAGTCGGCAGCCAAGCGACCCGCAACATCGGCCAAAGGACCTTCTGCGTCGAAAAGCAACGGCGCGTCGAACGGCGTGGCGCGCGGCCATTCTGACCACGATGTGAAGGGTAACGCCGGTCGCCCAACGCTCCCGGGTTCGTCAAACGCGTCACCGCGGGCCAATGTTGCATCCACGCACAATCGCGGCCGCGCAGTCAGTCGATTCGCCCGCGATCTGCACGTCAGCGAAGTGCGACCCGTCGTCCGCAACTACATCATCAGCGGCAAGCCGTCGCAGCACATGACGGGCGGCGCCGTCGCGTACGCGCTCGCTCGCGGAACGCCTGAGAACGCGCTGCTGGTCGTCCCTGCGGGGAACCAGGTCTTTCTCCGCAACGGCAGAGGCCAGGAGTTGTTGGTTCTCGATGACAACCGCGCGCGCACTCTTGGCGCGTGGCAGGTCGCGCCGCTCGACGATCGAGTCAAAGAAGGGTCGCCAGGCTTCTGCCGATCCGGGGCGGGCCACCCTGTGTGGGGCCGCCAGTGGTGCCTCGACAAAGGATTCGGGCTCGGCGCCAACCAGGATGTACGGTGGGGAACGACGCGCACGGTCAGCGACATCATCTTTGGCCGCCGTCCGACCACACCGACGCTGGCGCGCGATGCACTGCTCGGGTTGCTCGGCCCGGTCGCGTTCGACCGCTTGGCGCTCCACGCCGTAACTCTTGGCTACACCGATCCGCTGACGGGCGTGTGGCACAGCGAAGCTACGGGACCTGACGTGCTGATGGTGAACTCGGGACGATATCCAATCGCGGAGTTGATCGACACCAATCGCGATCAGCGCACGGATCTCATGCTGGTTGCGCTTCGCCCCTGGTAGCCCTTGTGATCAGAGCTGAAGGTGGGTCGCATCTTCAGCTCTGGTCTACGATCGCTACTTCGCCGAGAGCTTCGACCGGTACTGCCTCTCCTTCGGCCCGATGTAGATCTGTCGCGGCCGCGCGATCTTCTGTTCCTTGTCGAGCAGCATCTCCTCCCACTGCGCCAGCCAGCCCGGCATCCGGCCGATCGCGAACAGCACCGTGAAGAAATCCGTCGGGAACGCCATCGACCGGTAAATGAGCCCGGTGTAGAAATCGACGTTCGGGTAAAGCTTGCGCGAGACGAAGTAGTCGTCGGAGAGCGCGATGCGCTCGAGCTCGAGCGCGATCTCCAGATCCTTGTCGACGCCCACCACCTTGAACACCTCGTCGGCGAGCCGCTTCACGATCTTGGCGCGCGGATCGTAGCTCTTGTAGACCCGGTGACCAAAGCCCATGAGCCGCCCGCCCGTCCCCGTCTTCACGCCCTCGATGAACTTCGGAACGTTCTTCACGTTGCCGATCTCGCCGATCATCCGCAGCACCTGCTCGTTCGCTCCCCCATGCAGTGGGCCGAACAGCGCCGCGACGCCCGCCGATACGGCCGAGAATGGATCGACGTGCGACGAGCCGACCGCGCGCACGGCGTTGGCCGAGCAGTTCTGCTCGTGATCCGCGTGCAGGATGAACAGGATCTCGAGCGCGCGGGCGAACACCGGATTCGCCTCGTACTTGGACTCGCTCATCCGCGCCACCATCGACAGGAAATTCTCGACGTATGACAGGCGGTTGTCGGGGTAGACGAACGGCAGTCCCTTGACGTGCCGGTACGAGAAAGCGGCAATGGTTGGAGTCTTCGCCAGCAGTCTCACGATCGAGATGTTCCGCTCGGTCTCGTCGAAGATGTTGCGCGCCGTCGGGTAGAACGACGCCAGCCCGGCGATCGAGCTGTTGAGCATCGCCATCGGATGGGCGTCGTAGCGGAAGCCCTCGAGAAATTTCCGGAAGTTCTCGTGCACGTAGGTGTGGAACGTGATGTCGTGCACGAACTGGTCGTATTCCGCCTGGTTTGGCAGCTCGCCATGGCGCAGCAGCCAGGCCACCTCCAGGAACGTCGCGTTTTCGGCGAGCTGCTCGATCGGATAGCCGCGGTAACGAAGAATTCCCTTGTCGCCGTCGATGTAGGTGATCGCGCTCTTGCAGGACGCAGTATTGAGAAACGCCGGATCGTAGGAAACGAGACCGGTGTCGTCGGGGTCGTCGGTTTTGATCTTCTTGAGCTCGGTGGCGCGGATGGCGCAATCGGCGACGGGAACCGAGTATTCCTTGCGGGTGCGGCTATCTATGACCTCGAGCGTACCGCCGCTGCCATTGTTGGCGGAGCTGCCGGCTGACTTCGCTGGCGCTGGGGCAGGACTTTTCTTGTCGGACTTGTCGGATTTGTCGGACTTCGCTGATGCGGCTTTGCGTTGGGCTGTGGGTGGCGCTTTCGTACCGGTCTTCGGCATCCTGTTCTCCAGTTGATTACACCAAAGTTAATGCAACGAAGCTGGGTTCGAGAGCTGTAGACGACACGCGATGCGGCTTGGCCGGTCACTCTAATCGTGCTTAAGCGGCACTCACTCGAAGTGCCTGCTGCACCATTGCCACCAACTCGAAGCCGGTGAACGGTTTCTGCAGGAACAGGTCGTGGCCCTTGTCGAAACCGCGTGCCAGCAGCTCGTCATCCGGATAGCCCGACATAAACACGGTCCGAACCGCCGGACAAAGTTGCGTGAGTTTCCTGAGCATCGCTCGTACGCCGATGGTTGGCATCTCCACGTCGGTCAACACGAGACTGATGCGCCAACCTTGCCTTGCGGCGACCCGAATCGCGTCTACGCCATTGACTGCTTCAAGGACTCGATAGCCCTGACCGCCGATCACCCGACGCGCCATCGCGCGCAGTCTCGCGTCGTCCTCCACGATGAGTACGGTGACTGGATGTGAGCTGAACAACTCGCGATTCGTCTCGGCGTACGCATCCGGATCTTCGGGCGCTCCCCTCCAAGGTTCGTTCACGCCGGATGCCCCTCGGACGCGGCGGGCCCGGGACGGTCGAGAACCGCCCGCACCTTTGCCGTCAGGGTCTCACCTGTGAAGGGCTTCTGCAGGTAGGAGATGCCCGGCTGGAGTATCCCGTGACGAACCACGGCATCATCGGTGTACCCGGACATGTAGAGCACTCTTGCGGTCGGCCGCAACCGCGCGAACTCTTCGGCGACTTCACGGCCGCTCATTCCTGGCATTACCACGTCGGTGAGTAGCAGATCTATGCGGTTTTGCTTTTTCGCTGCAATGTCGACCGCTGACCTGCTCGTCGGCGCTTCCAGTACCGTATAGCCCGCACGCTGCAGAATCCGCGCTGCTGCGGCGCGAACGACTGACGAATCCTCCACTAGAAGAATTGTCTCGGTGCCACGCGTCGGCTTTCTGTTTTCCACATTGGCTGCGGTCGTCTCGCCGGCAACAAGCGGGAAGTAAAGCTTAAAGCTCGTCCCCTTGCCCGGTTCACTATAGACCCAGATGAAGCCGTTGCTCTGCTTGACGATTCCGTAGACCGTCGCGAGACCGAGCCCGGTGCCTTTGCCTACCTCCTTCGTCGTAAAGAACGGCTCGAAGATTCGAGCTCGTGTCTCTTCGTCCATCCCGACACCGGTGTCGCTCACCGCCAACATCGCGAATCTGCCCGCAACAGCCGGCCAATGGTCCCTCGCATACTCCGCGTCGAGCTCGACGATCGAAGTTTCAAGGGTGAGCTTGCCACCGGCTGGCATCGCGTCACGAGCGTTGACGGCGAGGTTCATGATCACCTGCTCCAGCTGGTGCGGATCAATCATTACCGAGCATCGATCGCCGACGATGGTTAGGAGCTCCACGTCTTCACCGATGAGACGACGCAACATTTTGTCGGCATTCGTGAGCACATCCTCGAGCAGAACGAGCTTCGGCTCTACTACCTGCTGTCGGCTGAATGCGAGGAGCTGTTTCGTCAGCGATGCGGCGGCTTCGGACGCTTTCCGAATTTCCCCAAGGTCTTCCCTGTGTGATTCATTCCCGGCGAGATCCTCGGCGAGCATCTCGGTGTAGGTCATGATCACGGTAAGGAGATTGTTGAAGTCGTGCGCGACGCCGCCGGCTAGGCGGCCCACGGCTTCCATCTTCTGCGCCTGACGGAACTGATTCTCGAGTACTCGCCGCTCCGTGACATCCCGAATCGCCGCGATACGGGCTACCTCTCCCCCATACATGTATCGCTTTGCTGCGACCTCGATAAAAATCTTCCGCCCGCTCGAGTGTCTGCCGACGCATTCGTAGACCCCGGAATTGGCTCGCGTCATCCGACTCTTGACTTCGAGATGCGATTCCGGATCGACGAAATCGAGAATTGGTCGTCCGATAGCCCCATCGACCGTGCAGCCGAAAATATTGGCCAGTCCCTGATTCGCTTCGCGGATGATGCCATCGACGGAGATGACCACTCCGTCAAATGTCGCTTCGCCCAGCAAGCGGAACCGCGTCTCGCTCTCGCGGAGAGCTTCCTGCGCGAGGCGTCGGTCAGTGACATCGAGCGCCGAGCCGGTAATGCGGTACACCTTACCCGCGACATCCTTGATCGGCGCCGCATGAGCGAGGACCCATCGGATACTTCCGTCGGGCCGGCGAACCCTGAACTCAACGGGCGCGGGAATTACCCCTTTTTGTGCCGCGGCGATATTCGCAAAGAGTTCCTCGCGATCCTCCTCCACGACCCCTTCGATGAACGATGCGGGGTCATCCTCAGCGCTCTGACGGGTCCGGCCCCATAATTCCTCGTAGCTGGGGCTGAGATAAAGCTTGGTACGCAGATCGCTACTGACGACGAAGAAGACTTCCTGCATGTTGTCGGCAAGCTGGCGAAAGCGCTCTTCGCTGTCGCGAATTTTCTCGTGTGAGATCTTACGCTCGGTGATGTCCTCCTGGCAGCCGAGAAAGTGGGTGACCACCCCGGTCGCATCCTTGATCGGCGAGATACTCACCGAGTCCCAATACAGCTCACCGTTCTTCCTGCGATTCTGTAGCTCACCCCGCCATACCTTGCCCGCGCGTATGGTCCGCCAGAGGTCCGAGTACACCGCGCGCGGGTTGCGGCCCGAGCGCACGATACTCGGAGTTCGACCGATCGCCTCCTCGGCGGTGTATCCCGTCACTTCGGTGAATCGATGATTGACGTACTGGATCGTTCCCGAGGTATCGGTGAAGATGATCGACGCCGGACTCTGATCGATCGCGAGAGTGAGCTTGCCAACCAGATCGTTGGCGGCCGCCCGCTCCTTCAGTGATCTGGCGTCCGCTACGGCGCGGGCGACCGCTGTTGGCAGCATTTGAATGTTGTCGACTGTGATGAAGTCCGCAGCGCCGGCTTGCACACACTGCAGAGCGACGTCGCCAGCGCCAGTCTCGCCCAGCACGATTACCGGAATCCCCGACCGGACTTCGCCGCGTGTAGCAAGCAAGTCAAGCGCAGACCAACCGCGCAGACTCGCGGCCGTCAGAATCACATCGTAGTTGCCGCCGCGCAGTCGGACCTCGAACTCATACCTCGCCTGCGCGTATTCCGGGCTCACGGCATATCCGCTGCGCGTCAGCTCACGAACGGCGCGCTCGGCGCTACCCGAATTGTCTGAGACCACGAGAATGCTTAACCGTGGAGATCCGCCAGGTAGCAGGGGCGTGTTCTGTGAGTTGTAGGCGGGGAGCTCCTTAAACGCCTTTAGTCGATCCACGGAATCTGCGGCCTCGAATGAGTGTCTCCGAAGCTACGATTCAATCCGGCTGAGCTATGTAGAGACTTCGCCGATTCTTTGTGCGCACTTCAGGCGCCCGTGGTAGAGGAAACCCCTACAACGCCGATCTCACAAATCGAGGGGGTTTTTCGTATTAGATGGAGAATCATGACGCCCTTCAACCGACGAAAGACGGGCCCGATGCCCGATCCCGAGGTGATGATGAAGCCGATGCCGTCGCGGCGGCTGTTCCTGTTGCGGATGCTGCGCAGCGCCGCGATCGCCGCCGGTGTCATTGGCGGCGGGCTCATTATCGGCATGTTCGGCTACCACGATTTCGGCCGACTCGGCTGGCTGGATTCGTTCTACTACTCGTCCATGATTCTTTCGGGCGAGGGCCCACCGCCCGACCCGCGAGCTCTGAGCGCGTTGCAGGCATCTCATCTTCACCTGTTCGCCGGATTCTACGCACTGTTCAGCGGCGTCACCTTCATCACGATGGTCGGCGTGTTGTTCGCGCCGGCACTGCACCGGTTTCTGCACCGCTTCCATCTCGAGATCGCCGTCCACGACGACGAGCCCCGCGAGCGAGACTAACCGACCCGAATCCGATCGAGAAAGCCGCGCGCGCCACGGAGCGTGCGCAGATCCCGCGCGAGGTCGGCGTGTCGCTCGGCGCTTTCGACGGTGCCCTCGGCGCGTATCCAGCCGTTCTCGATGACGACGCGCACGTCCTCCCCGGGTTTTGCGCTCTTCGCCAGAGTTTGATTTACCGCGCGCGCCAGATCGACGGGGTCGGTCGCACCCTCGTCCGGCGCGTCGACCTCCACCAGCATCACCATCACCCGCACGCCGGGAACCGTCGTGAGTGCACGTTCGATGTCGGAGGCCTCCTGCGAAGTCTCGACAACGCCGCCAACGATGACGATTCCTTCCATCACTTCGACGGTCACCCACTCCGCGTCGACGTGCTTGAGCCGAGCCAGGGCACTACGCGCCGAATTTCGCAGCGCGATGTCGGCTTCGGCGACCGCGGTCTCGGTCGGCACTTCGTCGGAAGCTTCGACCGTCTCTCCGCCAGTCGGCTGCGCCGACCTGCCCGTTAGCTCGGCGACATTGATCCGAAAGAAGTAGGTGCGGTAGGGCGTGGGATCTTCCTTCGTCTTCGTCGTCGGAAGTACCTGGCGCATCAGCTCGACCGCATGTTGATAGACTTTCTCATCGCCGGGCTCGATGATGTAGAACGTCCCGTGGGCAACGACGCTCCGCCAATCGAAGACGTCCTGATGCTCATCGACCTCGAAGGCGACGCGCCGGTTCCGCAGGATGAGCAGCAGCTTTCCGCCAGGCTGGGTACGGCCGTAAATCCAGCCCGCTTCATACATGTAATGAATCGGAAGAATGTTGACGCGGCCCTGCGTCGTGAACGCGATGCGTCCAACCCGGTTGCGGGCGAGGATTTTCTCGCTCTCGGGTGCGGCGAGAACGTCGATTCGCGGAGCGGTCACAGGCGCTTCACCCTCCGCGCCGTCCACGTGCCGCCGCTCACTGTGCCGCCCGCAACGGACGGTACAGTCGAGTAAGTGCCTTGGATGGTCGTGCTGTTGGTGAATTCGCCATCGAAGGTGGTGAGCACCTGGCAATTGCACTCGGGCTCCTGGTACGGATCGAGGTTGCCGTGTACGCTGCCACCAACTTTTCTCACGAAGTGAATCGTCAGCACCTGGCGCGAGTTCGATCCTCCATTCTCTACGGCCTCACGCTCTTCGGGCGTCAGCAACGAATCGGGCCGCGGAATCATGACGACGTTTCCAGAAGCCGCGGACTCACCAGCGCGCAGCGTGAAGGCGATGGTGCCGCTCCTGCCCGTCGAGTTGCTGCTGTACGTCCCGCGCCACTGGCCGACCAGCGGATCCAGATCGAAGTCGGTCGAGCTGACATCGATGCCCGGGGTTGCGCGCGCACAGGCGGCTAGGGAGGCGGCAAGGCACAGCGAGATGACCAGCGAAGAACGCAGCATTTGGGCTCCGGGGGGATGGTTTCCCTGACGGAGATTGGCAGGATTTGGGGTGGCAATCAAGGCGGGGATCCCAGAAGGGCGAGCTTCTTAACTGCCACTGAAGACTACCAGCTGAGAGCAGTGGGCGGAGCGGCTGGCGGCTCCGAGCACTTGTTTGATACAGCCCTCGCTCCGACATGCCGCTTTTCATCCAATCCCAGGCTCGGTGCCGCCGGCTGCTCCGCTCGCTGCTCTCAGCTGGTAGTCTTCAGTAATGCATATTCACGCGGCCCCCGACCCCGGACTTGTCGCCGGCAAGGCCTGGAAGCCTTTGCGCTCCATCGCCCCCCATTCCTTCCGGCCGCGAATGAACTTCCAGAGTCCGCGCAGTCTCCAATAGACCGTCATCTGCCGGTAGCCGAGATTCTCGAGCAGCGCCCACCAGAAGAGCAGCGCGCGATCGCGGAAAGTCGCGTAGCGATGGAAGCTTAGATCCTCGAGGATCAGCGTGAACGCCGTCATCGCGGTGCCCAAACCGTACGCGGTCAGATAGAACAGCGCCGCGAATTTCCAGTCTAGCATCCCGAACGCAAGGCCGAGCCCGAGCGTCAGCAAACCAACGACCTCGATCACCGGCGCCAGCAGCTCAACGAAGGCGTAGTAGGGATATACGAACAGACCCGTCACGCCGTAGCGCGGATTGAACATCATCCGCCGGTGCCGCCACAGCACATCGGCCAGCCCGCGATGCCAGCGATCGCGCTGTCTGCCGAGCACCGCAGCGGACTCAGGCACCTCGGTCCACGCCACCGGATCTGGAACGAAAGCGATCCTCCCCGGCCCGCCCTTCTCGTACGAAAGCCGCTTGAGCCGCAACACCAGCTCCATGTCTTCTCCGACGGTGTCGTGCAGGTATCCACCTGCGTTCACGACGGCATCGCGGCGAAAAAGGCCGAAGGCGCCGGAGATGATGATGTTTCCGCCGAGGCGATTCCAGCCGAGTCTTCCGAACAGGAACGCGCGCAGGTACTCCACGACTTGCACTCCGGGAAGCAGGTGGGTTGGCACACGAGCCTTGAGCACCCGACCGTGCTTCACTTCTGAGCCGTTGACGACGCGAATCGTTCCACCGGTCGCGACGACGTCGGTGGCGTAAAGGAACGGCCGAACCATGCGCTGCAGTCCGTCGCCTTCGATCAGAGTGTCGGCGTCCATCGCGCACACCAGCTCACCGCGCGCGAAGCTGAGGCCGACATTGAGCGCGTCGGCCTTGCCACCGTTTTCCTTGTCGACGACGACCAGCGATGGATACGTCGCTGATCTGTACAGCATGCGCACCGGCTTGGTCTTGATGCGCTGCTCATAGATCGTCTTTACCGGCACGAGGTTGAATCGATCTATCAGTACCTGCACCGTCCGATCCTTCGAGCCGTCGCTGATGACGATGACCTCGAGATTCGGGTACTGCAGCGCCAGCAGCGCGCGCAAGCTCGTCTCGATCGTGGCCTCCTCGTTGTACGCGGGCGCGAGAATCGAGATCGTCGGCGATAGCGTCGAGCTTAGCAGAAGGTGCCGGCTCTCGTCGGCGATCAGCAGCATGTGCCGGCGCAGCTCCAGTAGCGCGCTGACGAGGAGAACCAGATACCATGCGTTGATGGCGAAGAAATACGCCAGCACCGGCCCCTGTGCCTTGAAGAGCATCGCGTTGACGACGGTGCGCAGAATGTCGGTCATCCCGCCGCCGCCGCTGGAAGATCCAGAACCTGCTGCGCCATGTCGGCCGCGAATCGATCGTCGCTCTTCAGTGCGCGGCGTAGAAACAGCGTCCCCGGTGCTCCGAGCGCCCGAAGCGATAGTCCGGCCTCTTTTCGCACCCGCCACGCCGAATCACGCAGCAGCTCGAACAGCAGCGAGCCCGCCTGCCAGTGCTGCATCCTGCCCAGGCTCTGCGCCGCCGCCGCTCTGACCCGGGATTCGCTGTCCTTGAGCATTTCCGTCAGACGCATTGCGGCCGCTTCTCCGGCGATCGCTCCAAGCAGTTTCGCGGCAGCGACACGAATGCCGGTGTCGTCCTCGGCGCGCGAGAACCTGAGCGCCGCCGCTGCAAAGCTAGGCTCGGCAACCGATTCGGCGACGCGAAGACCTGCTTCCGCGGCGCGTCCGGTGTGACTCTCGAGAAACGCGGCCAGCGGACCGGCAATCACGCCGCCCATTCGCAACAGGGCATTCTGCACCGCAAATCTCGCCTGCGTCGCAGGATCGGCGAGGAGGGCGAGCATCGCCGAGATGACTTCCTCCGACGGCTGCGCGGCGGCCCACTCCGCGGCCTGGGCGCGCACAGCGGGATGTGGATCGGCCAGCAGCTTTCGCACGAGGGGATCCGGAACGTCGAGACGCGACAGGATGCGCGCACCACGAAGGCGGCGCGTCCAGCGACGGTGCTCGCACAGCCTTCTGGCGCGGTCGAGCGCCCCGACCTTCTCCGCGATGAAGCGCAGCCGCTCCTTCCCCGTGCCGCTGAGATTGCGCGAGATCTCGAGAAACGCCATCACCTGCACTTCGTCCGGCTGCTGCGCCAGCGCCGCGAGCTCCTCGACGTTGATCGTTCCGCGAGTGATCAGCACCGCCACCGAATCGCGCGCCGCCTTCGAGAGTCGCTGCAGTCGGCGCTCGGTGAGATGAAGCCAGACTCCGTGGAGAAAGAACAGCGTAACGGCGAACACCAGCAGGCCCACCTCGGCCAGCATGACGATGCGGATGATGTTGTGGCCGATCACGACCGACTCTGCTTCAGTACCGCGCGGACCTTGTGCATGAGCACGGGAACGCTGAATGGCTTCGGGATGTGGTCGGCGGCTCCGAGCTCGAGTGCGGCAAGAATGTCGCGCTCACCCGTTCGCGCCGTGAGAATGACGACATTGCTGAGACGGGTGACTTCGCTCGCCTTCAGCCGGCGCAGCACCTCGAGTCCGTTGAGCGCCGGGAGATCGACGTCGAGGAGAATTAGTCTCGCCTGGATTTCAGGAGACGATCCGGTGAGCGCGGCGACCGCGGTCTCGCCGTCGGCGAAGGTCGCGACGCTGAGGCTGCGGCTCTCCATCGCGTGGCGCAGCAGCGAGACGAGCGCGCCGTCATCATCCACCAGTGCGACATCGACCCGACGCGTCATCGGTCCCGTCAATGTGATGCCTGAAACTCCGACACGATTCGCGCCGCCGTCGGTGCGAGCCTGTTGAAGCGCCTTGTGCGCGGCGTCCCACAGCGAAGCGACGGTATCGCCGTCGGTCTGGTACTGCGCGACTCCCGCGCTGCACGACACGTGCACGCGCCGGCCATCCTCGGCGGTGAAATTCTGCTCGGCGATCTTCGCGCAGATCTGCGCGAGCTTGATCGCGGCGTGCTCCTTCGAGCTGCCGTACATGCCGACGGTGAAATCCGCGCCGCCCCACCAGCCGGGCACGTCTTCACCGCGGAACGATTTCGGGAGAAGCTCGCCGATGGACCGAAGGACGTTGTTGGCGGTGTTGCGCCCGAAATTCGCGGCGAGGCTGGCAAAAGCATCCACCTGAAGCACCGCGATCGAGTACGGATCGGACTTTCTGCGCGCGAGCCGGAGGAAGCGCTCGATGAGCTCCGTCGCTTTGCCGCCGGTAGCGAGTCCAGTCAGCGGGTCGGTCTCGACCGGAGTGCGGCGGGCTTTGACGCCGGTCAGTCTGCTCTCGATCCGCACCGTGAGCTCGGCGGGCACGAACGGCTTGCCGACGTAGTCGTCGGCGCCGGCGGCGAAGATGCGCTGCACGCTCGCCTGGTCGGTATGACCGGTGAGAAAGATCACCGGCAGCGCGCTCCAGCGGCGATCGTTGCGGATGGCGCGACAAAGCTCGGTGCCACTGAGTTTGGGCATCTCCAGATCGAGCAGGATCAGATTGGGCCTGGTTTCCTCGATCACGCTCCAGAACCGGAGCGGATCGTTGAGAGCCGTGACAGCCAGTCCGCGGCGGCCGAGCAGCGAGGTGAGCCCGCGAGACATCATCGGCTCGTCGTCGACCACCAGCACGCGACGACCCTCGAGCTGTGCCGCCTCGAACGCCGAGACCGGGCCGGCAGGAGTTGCGGGCGCAGGCTCGGCGGGCTTCGCGACCGGCACTTGCGGGGCGCCGACGAGACTCTCGCGCAAAGCGAGCAGATCCTGCGAGATTGGAACTCCATCCACCGGTGAGAGAGATGGCGCTGCGAATCGCTCGGCTAGATCTCGCGCAACCCTTGCCGCCCTGTCGAAACCGAACCGGCCCGCGATTTCGGCGACGTTCTGCGAGTAACCCTCCGCTTCTGACTTGAGCTCGGCGGAGAAAGTGTTGTCGAGCAGCGCGATGGCGGCGTCGTCAAGCCCGTCGATCTTCTGGAAGACGGCTGGTTTCGCGCGCTCCCAGGCCTCGAACACCGCGGCCGCGATGTGCTCGCTGTGGGATGCCTGGAACGGCAGAACCTCGACGCCGGCCAGCTTGCCCAACTGGCGCAGCATCTCCTCCGTGTCGACGGGCGAGAGGAAATACCGATCGATGTGGATGTCCTTGAGGGCGCGCAGTCCGGTCTCGGCGTGTTGCATCGAGAGCATGTAGGCAATGCGCATGTCGTCGCTGGCATCCTTGGCGCGACGCGCGATGTAGATCGCGTCCTCGAGCGGGAGAGCGTCGCTGAGGATGACGAGGCGCGCTTCGCCGTGGGCGGCGGCGCGGCCCATCTGCTGGGCGTTGTCAAACTCGCTTATGACGACGCCGCCGAGCCTCAGTCCGATCTCGCGGACCATTTCCGCGGGCAAACCCGCCACGAGGACCTTGACGGGCTGGGTCATGTCCTAGGGCGCGTAGTGCTCCGCGACATCATTAGAGTGTCGGGATCGGGGGCTCATAGGAGAGGGAAGAACATCTGGTGCCGCAGGTAACACCCGCCGATCCGTCCCGCTGGTCTCAGCCCGAGCTCAGCCCAGCCACCTTCAAAACGGCGTTCCATTCAGCGCTCCCGACCTTCTGAACCGAGAGCCGGTTTCCCTTCTTGAGGAGCGGCATGCCCTCGAGCTGGGGCATTGTCCGCATCTCGCTCAAGGTGACGGGCCGGGGCAGCTTCTCGACCGCCCGGATATCAACCATCGACCACGGCGTTTCCCCGCCTTTGCTGTCCGGATCGTAGTGCGGATGCTTCGGATCGAGAGCGGTGTGATCGGGGTATCCTTCACGTACGATTTCGACGATGCCGTGGATGCCCGGCTCGGGCTCGCCGGAATGGTAGAAGAAGGCGAGGTCGCCTTTCTTCATCTCGTCGCGCATGAAGTTGCGCGCCTGGAAGTTTCGCACGCCGTCCCAATTGGTGGTGCGATTGGGTGAATTCCAGAGATCTTCCCAGCCGAAAGTGTCGGGATCCGATTTCAGGAGCCAGTATTGTCTGCCCGTCTGCGCGGGTCTGGTCACCTTCACCATTCGAGTTGTCGCTGTGGGTGGAACCTGAGCGTCGAAGCGCCGTAGATTGTGTACATCATAACCATTTAGCCAGCAGGCCACGCGTCCCATGCGTTACTCTCGTACCGCCAATGCGGGCATCTCCCGAGCCGCACTCTCTGCATTTGTCGCCGTCGCTACTCTTCTTCCGGCCTTCCTCGCCGGCCAGACGGCGGCCACTCCGACCCTCACTTACCCATCGGCGCCGCGCGGCACTCAGGTCGATGATTATCACGGCACCAGCATCGCCGATCCTTATCGCTGGCTCGAGAACGTCGATTCGCCGGCGACCAAGGCGTGGGTCGAGGCCGAAAACAAGCTTACCGATTCGTTCCTGGCGACGATTCCGCAGCGCACCGCCATTCGCAATCGCCTGACGCAGCTCTGGAACTACGCGCGCTACTCGGCGCCGTTCAAGGAGAACGATCGCTATTTCTATTTCCAGAACACCGGACTGCAGAATCAGAGCGTGTTGTACGTGCAAGACGGGAGAAACGCGGCGCCACGCGTTCTGCTCGATCCCAACACGCTGTCGGCAGACGGAACGGTGGCGCTGTCCGGAACGTCCGCATCGCACGATGGTCGTTACCTGGCGTACAGTCTGTCGACGAGCGGATCCGACTGGCAGGAGCTCCACGTCCGGAGCGTCGACGACGGCCGCGACCTGCCGGATGTCGTCAAGTGGGTGAAGTTCTCGGGAATCTCCTGGACGCACGACAACAAGGGATTCTTCTATTCCCGCTACGACGAGCCGGTGTCGGGCAACAAGATGACCAATGCCAACAAGAACCAGAAGCTCTACTACCACCGCATCGGTCAGCCGCAATCGCGCGACGAGCTCGTGTACGATCGGCCCGATCAGCCCGACTGGCTGTTCGACGGCAGCGTCACCGACGATGGCCAGTACCTGATCATCACCGTGTCGCAGGGCACTGACGTCCGTACCAGGCTCTACTTCGTCGATCTCGACGATCCGGACAAGCCGGAGATCGACAATCCCGTCGTGCGGTTGATCGACAAGCTCGACGCCGAGTACTCGTTCATTGGAAACCGGAAGACGATGTTCTATGTGCGGACGGACAGAAACGCGCCGCGCGGCCGCATCGTCGCGATCAGCATCGACAATCCGCGCGAGGAACGGTGGAACACCATCATCCCCGAGAATCGCGACGCTCTCGTCAGCGCAGTGATGGCGGGCGACGATATCGTCGCCAACTATCTGCAGGATGCGCATTCGAGCGTGCGCTTCTACGCCTCTTCGGGGGACGACAGGCGCGACTATCGTGATCGACAGCGCCCGGATCAGCGGCGGTCCCCCGCTATCGTCTATGACGACACGAGCACCGCACCGATAGTCGCGCGCGAGCGCGCGCAGCTGCTCGGCGGCGGCTTCAGCTATCGCGGCGAGCTACGCTTGCCCGCGATGGGAACCGTCGGAAGCATCCAGGGCCGGCAGGGCGACGACGAGCTGTTCTATACGTTCACGTCGTTCCTCTATCCGACCACCGTTTACCGCTACGACCTCAAGTCGGGGCAGAACGGGACTTTCCGCGCGCCACGCGTCGCGTTCGACCCGTCGCCGTACGAGACCCGACAGGTCTTCTACACCAGCAAGGACGGAACGCGGGTGCCGATGTACATCACCGCGAAAAAGGGAATCAAGCTCGACGGGAGCAATCCGACACTGCTCTACGCGTACGGTGGATTCAACATCTCCGAGACGCCCAGCTTCTCAGCTGCCAACATCGCGTGGCTCGAGATGGGCGGCATCTACGCGCTGGCGAACCTGCGCGGCGGCGGAGAGTACGGCAAGGAATGGCACGAGGCGGGAATGCTGTCGAAGAAGCAGAACGTTTTCGACGACTTCATTGCGGCCGCGGAGTATCTGATCAATCAGAAGTACACCTCGACGCCGAAGCTGGCGATTCGCGGCGGCTCGAACGGCGGATTGCTGATCGGCGCGGTTGAGAATCAGCGTCCCGACCTGTTCGGCGCGACGATGCCGGAAGTGGGCGTGATGGACATGCTGCGCTTCCAGAAGTTCACCATCGGCTGGGCATGGACGTCGGATTACGGGTCGTCGGATGATCCCGAACAGTTCAAGTATCTCGTCGCTTATTCCCCACTCCACAACATCAAACCGGGAACGTGCTATCCCCCGACGCTGGCATTCACCGCCGATCACGACGACCGCGTTGTGCCGGGTCACACCTTCAAGTACGTGGCGACGCTGCAGGCGGCCCAGGCGTGCGCCAACCCGATTCTGGTGAGGATCGAGACGAAGGCGGGCCACGGCGCGGGCAAGCCGACGACGAAACAGATCGACGAGACCGCGGATAGATTTGCGTTTCTCGTGAAAGAGCTGCACATGACGCCCGCTCTGCAATAATGGACAGCTTCATCACCGGCGTGGACACAGTCACTCAGGTGCTGCGTACCGCGCTGCTGTCCATTGCCGTCGTCTTCGCCTTGATCTGCCTCCTCGACTGGGCGGTTCGCACGAGGAAGATCAGCCCGTTCAACGCCTTCGCGCGCTTCTGCCGCCAGACCGTGGATCCGATCATTCAACCCATCGAGCGCAGAGTGGTGCGAGCAGGCGGCACTCCGGCATCGGCGCCGCTGTGGGCGCTCGCGGCGGTGGTGATAGGTGGGATCCTCCTGCTCACGCTCGTCGATTTCCTGACGCTCGAGGTTGCGACGACGATCCGCGCGTCACAGGAAGGCGCCGCCGGGATCTTCCACCTCCTCGTCAGCTGGACCTTCGCGATTCTCAAGATCGCGATAGTGGTAAGAGTGATCAGCTCGTGGCTGCCCGTCTCGCCCTATTCCGGCTGGGTGCGGTGGAGCTATCTGCTGAGCGAGCCGATCCTCGCGCCGTTTCGCCGCATCATTCCTGCTCTCGGCGCCATCGACATCAGCCCGATCGTCGCTTACATCGTGCTGAACCTTCTCGAACGTTTAATGCTCGGACTGATGTGAGTGGGTTGGACGCACGCAGGAACGGCGACGCGGTGCGGTTCACGGTGAGATTGCAGCCGCGGGCTTCGAAAAACGGGTTAGCGGGTTTACACGGTAGCGCTTTGCGAGTGCGGGTTACAGCTCCGCCGGTGGATGGATTGGCGAATGAAGCTCTGATGGATTTTCTTTCGCAGGCGCTGGAAATTCCGCGGCGCAATGTGTGCATTGTGTCCGGCTTCACCTCGCGAACGAAGGTGGTCGAGATCAGCGAGGTAAAACTGGAAACGATTCAAAGCCTGGCAGGCTGAGGGATAAGGGTGGCAAAAGTGATTCTCGTCGGAGCCGACGTCGCGCTGCTGGAGGGACTGGCGCAAACGTTGATTGGATTCGGCCACGACGTAAAGTTCGCCGCTTCGGTGATCGATGCTGCTGTTGCGCTCAACGGAGATCTTCCCGCTCTGGCGGTGGTCTCCTCCGAAGCACTCGAGGAGGTCGCGCAGGGCGCGACGTTTCCACTGACTCACGGCGGCGCCCTGATCGTGTACTGCAAGTCTCACGACGAGCGCCCGTTCCTCCCGCCGCAGCTGCAGCGCACCACTCTCGCCCATCTTGTGCTGCCGCTGGAGCGGAAACGACTGCTGGCGCTGGTGCAATCGTTCGACGCGCGAGCTCGCACCGCCGGCCGCTCTATCCCCGAGGGCACGGGCGAAGACTTCGAGCTCCAGTTCTGATGGACGACGCCGACCTCGAGTTGCGTCGGCGCGGCAAGTGAGCAGATCCGGCCGTCGGGTCGAGCCTGGCGCGCGCGCGTCGAAGCGCGAGCTCGAGCTCATCGAGGTAATCGTCGATCAGGGCTGGAAACGCGTTTCAGCGACTACCGGTTATTTGTCGGAGCGCGAAGCGCGCTTCCTGATGGCTGCCGCCGCACTGGCCCCACAGCGCGGCCGCAACCTCGAGATCGGCAGCTTCAAGGGACGATCGACCGTCGGCATTGCGTACGTCACCCGTGAGCTCGGGCTCGGCACCGTCGTCGCGGTGGACCCGCACACTTCTCCGTCGAGCACCGATCCGGATCTCAAGGGCAAGAGCACGTCCTACGACGACTTCGTCGCCAACCTCAAGGCCGCCGATGTGTTCGACTGGGTCGAGATCAAGCGCCTCTACTCATACGAGCTCGCGAAGACCTGGAAGGACCAGATCCGATTCCTGTGGATCGATGGCGATCATACGTATGAAGGCGCCAAGGCCGACGTCGACATGTTCAAGCCGTTTCTCGTCGACGGCGCGATCGTGGCGATGCACGACGTCCTCGGCACTTTCGAGGGTGCGCTGCGCGTTTTCGTCGAAGAGATTCTCGACAGCGACGATTTCGGGCCGGCCGGGTTCAGCGGATCGATCGGCTGGGCGCAGTACCGCCCGCGCGACGGCCGAGACTTCCGGCTGCGGAGACGACTCCTTGCCGCGCCGGCGCGGCGGTTGATTCCGGTCGCACGACGCGCTGATGATGGACTGCACGGCTGGAACAAGTTTCTTTACAAGGTTTGGAGGCCGCTTGCGCCGCACGGAGACATTTCCGTCGCTCAGCTCGATCGAGTCCTTGCTCGATGAGTGCGGAGTCTGAGATCGGGCGGGTCGGCGGGCACCCCTAGTCCCAAAGTCGGCAGGTGGGAGACGTGGACAGTTGGGAGTGTTTCAGTCTGTCGTGCTTTGCATCCATAGGAAAGGCGAGGCTATCAGACGCCAGTATGACGGCTAACAGACTCCCAGCTGTCCAGTCTCCAGACTGCCGACTTTGGGACTACAGGGACATGCCGAAGCGCAGTGATCCCCGAAGTCCATGCCGCATTCCGCAGTTAGTCTCCCAACCCGCAATCAGTCAGCAGCTCGCACTGGCAGTTGGTCCGTGATTCCGCAGTCCCCGCTTGCCGGTCTCATGGCTGGTCACTACTATAGTTGATAGGGCACAACGGAACTTCGTGGCGATTTACGGCAACTTGCGGCCACGTTAAACAAACCGCTAAAGCGCTCGCCCGGCGCCTATGCGCGGGCTTTTTTTGTCTGAAGAATGACCGAAACACGCACTGACTCCCCTTACCTCCAGGCACTCGAACATCGCGTCCTCGTTTACGACGGCGCGATGGGCACCAATATCCAGCGCTACAACCTTTCGGCCGAGGATTTCGGCGGGAAGGAGCTCGAAGGGTGCAACGACCACCTCGTCCTCACGCGCCCGGACGTCATCCGCGAGATCCACGAGTCGTTCCTCGCGGTCGGGTGCGATGTCGTCGAGACCTGCACCTTCCAATCGACGCCGCGCCGGCTGCATGAATGGGGCTTGGGCGACAAGGTGCGCGAGATCAACGTCGCCGCGGCGCGACTCGCGCGCGCGGCAGCAGACAAGTACTCGACGCCGGAGAAGCCACGCTTCGTCGCCGCGTCGATGGGTCCGACCGGAATGTTGCCATCGAGCTCTGACCCGATGCTGTCCCAGATCACCTACGACGAGCTCGCGGAGAATTACTACGAGCAGGCGAAGTACCTCGTCGAGGGCGGCGTCGATCTGCTGCTGATCGAGACATCGCAGGACATCCTGGAAGTCAAAGCCGCCGTCGCGGGAATCCAGAAGCTGTTCGACGAGCTCGGTCGCCGTCTGCCGATTCAGACCCAGGTCACCCTCGATGTCAGCGGGCGGATGCTGCTCGGCACCGACATCGCCAGCGCGATGACTACGCTCGAGTCACTCAAGGTCGATGTCATCGGCCTGAATTGCTCGACCGGGCCCGAGCACATGCGCGAGCCCGTGCGCTACCTGTCGGAGCACGCGACCCTGCCGCTGTCGGTGATTCCCAACGCCGGACTGCCTCTCAACACCGGCGTCGGTGAAGCCGTTTATCCGCTCGAGCCCGCACCGATGGCTGCCGCGCTTTCGGAGTTCGTGAAGGACTTCGGCGTCCGCATCGTTGGCGGTTGCTGCGGCACGACCCCCGCGCACCTCTCGGCGATCGTCGAGGCCGTGCGCAAGGCCGAACCGGAAGCCAAGCCCGCGCATCCCAGTCACGTTCCGCGCGTCAGCTCGGCGATGCGCGCGATCACCCTGCATCAGGACCCGCCGCCGCTTCTCGTCGGCGAGCGCGTCAACGCCCAGGGATCGCGAAAGGTCAAGCGATTCCTGCTGGCGGACGATTACGAGGGAATCCTCGAGGTCGCCCGCGAGCAGGTCGATTCCGGGGCGCACGTCCTTGACGTCTGCGTCGCTCTCACCGAGCGCGCCGACGAAGCCGAGCAGATGTCGAAGGTCGTGAAGCTGCTCTCGATGAGCGTCGAGACTCCGCTGGTGATCGATTCCACCGAGGCGAACGTGATCGAGGCTGCCCTTGAGCACATCCCTGGCCGCGGCATCGTCAACTCGATCAACATGGAGAACGGCCGGAAGCGCATCGACGCCGTGGTGCCTCTGGTGAAGAAGCATGGCGCCGCTGTGATCGCGCTGACGATCGACGAGATCGGAATGGCGAAGACCCGCGAGCGGAAGCTCGAGGTCGCAAAAAAGATCTACGACATCGTCGTCGGAGAATACGGCCTCGCGCCGGAAGACATCATCTACGACGCGCTGACGTTCACGCTCGCGACCGGCGACGCCGAGTGGATCGATTCGGGCAAAGAAACCATCGAAGGCATCCGACTTATCAAGCGCGAGCTGCCTGGTGTCTCGACCATCCTTGGCGTTTCGAACGTCAGCTTCGGTCTGTCACCCGAAGCTCGCGGCGTGTTGAACTCGGTCTTCCTCCATCATTGCGTGCAGGCCGGCCTCGACGCGGCGATCGTCAATCCCGCCCATATCCGCCCCTACGCCGAGATCTCGAAGGAAGAGCGCGAGCTGGCAGACGATCTCGTCTTCAACAAGCGCCCCGATGCATTGCAGCGCTTCATCGAACACTTCGCGAATACAGGCGCCGGCGGCGCGACCGCCCAAGTAGAGAAGGAAGATCCTACCGCCGGTATGAAGCCGGACCAGCGCATCCACTGGATGATCCTCCACCGCAAGAAAGAAGGAATCGAGGAACAGCTCGACGCTGCCGGCGTGCGCGACAATCCGGTCCGCGTACTGAACGATGTGCTGCTGCCCGCGATGAAAGAGGTCGGTGACAAGTTCGGCGCCGGCGAGCTGATCCTGCCGTTCGTGCTCCAGTCCGCCGAAGTAATGAAGAAGGCGGTCAAGCATCTCGAGCAGTTCCTCGAGAAAGCCGAAGAATTCACCAAAGGCAAAGTCGTGCTCGCCACCGTGTACGGCGACGTCCACGACATCGGCAAATCGCTCGTCAACACCATCCTCTCCAACAACGGCTACACCGTCTTCGACCTCGGCAAGCAGGTGCCGGTCAACACCATTCTCGACAAGGCCGTCGAAGTCGGCGCCGATGCGATCGGACTCAGCGCGCTGCTGGTCTCGACGTCCAAGCAGATGCCGCTCTGCGTCCAGGAGCTCGACAAGCGCGGAATGCAGATTCCGGTTTTGATCGGCGGCGCCGCAATCAACCGTAGGTTTGGCCGGCGGGCGCTGTTCGTCGAGGGCGAGCGGCCGTACGATTCCGGCGTCTTCTACTGCAAGGATGCATTCGAGGGTCTGGAGACGATGGATGTCCTCCAGGATCCGGAGAAGCGGAAGCCGTTCGTGGTGAAGAATCTCGACGACGCGCGGAACGATGTCTTTTTGCGCACCACCGTCGGCAAGGACATCGCCGTCGGTGATGCCGCCGGCCAGCGCAGTGACGTCGCGGCCAACAACCGGGTCCCGTCGCCGCCCTTCTGGGGCACGCGCGTCGTCCGCGACATTCCGCTCGACGAAGTCTTCGATCTGCTCGATCTCGACGAGCTCTATCGCCTGCAGTGGGGCGCGCGCGGTTCGGGCGATCAGTACAAAGCCACCGTCAAGAACGAATTCGAGCCGACCCTCGAGCGCCTGAAGCAGGAGGCGAAAAAGAACGGCTGGATCAAGCCTGAAGTCGTGTACGGCTACTTTCCGGCGCAGTCGCAGGGGAACGACGTCATCATCTACGATCCCGCCGCGTACTCCAGCGACGGCGGCTCACTTCGCGAGATCGCGCGGTTCCATTTTCCGCGCATGGTTGGTCGCGAGCGGCTTTGTCTTGCCGACTACGTGCGCAGCGTCGAGTCCGGCGAAGTCGATGTCGTCCCGCTCCAGGTCGTGACCGTCGGCGACGAAGCGACCAAACGCTTCGAGAAGCTCCAGGCGGCAAACGAATACACCGAGGCGTTCTACTCGCACGGGCTTTCCGTCGAAACCGCGGAGGCCGTCGCCGAATGGGCGCACCGTCGGATCAAGAGCGAGCTCGGCGTGGACAGCGGCAAGCGCTACTCATGGGGATACGGCGCCTGTCCGGATCTCGACGATCACGCAACGGTGTTCAAGCTGCTGCCCGCCCGGGAAGCGCTCGGCATGGATCTCACCGAAGCATTCCAGCTGATGCCGGAGCAGTCCACCGCCGCGGTGATCATCCACCACCCCGAGGCTAAGTACTACGCCGTGCGTGGAACGGGTGGCAGTGTCTCCAGCGAGCAGGAAGCCGCCGTTGCCTGAGAACACTCTCGTCGCGCGACTGCTCGATCCGCTCCAGGTCGTCGTCTTCGATGGCGCGATGGGCACCATGCTCTACAACAAGGGCGTGTTCATCAACCAGTGCTACGACGAGCTGAACCTGCGCGCGCCGGATCTCGTGCGGGATGTCCACAAGGCCTATCGCAAGGCAGGTGCTGAAGTTCTCGAGACCAACACCTTCGGCGCAAACCGGTTCAAGCTCGCACAGTACGGGCTCCAGGAGCAGGTGAGCGAGATCAATCGCGCTGCCGCCAAAATCGCGCGCGATGTCGCCGAGGACGATCTTCTCGTCGCCGGCGCCGTCGGTCCGCTTGGCGTCCGACTCGAGCCGCTCGGCCCGACCAGTCTCGA
>DATFGW010000103.1:0-7651 GCA_035249045.1 Gemmatimonadaceae bacterium
GCAATACGGGCTCCGCCTTGGTTGAAACTTGATGCGCCCTCGCCTTACAGTCCTCACCCTCGGAGTCGATGATCTCGAACGCGCGGTGAAGTTCTACCGCGACGGACTCGGCTGGCCCACCGAAGGAATCTTCGGCCAGGAATTCGAGCACGGCGCCGTTGCGTTTTTCGATCTGCAGGGCGGACTCAAGCTCGCGGTCTGGCCTCGCGCCTCTATCGCGCACGACACCGGCTTGCCGCGCGGCACTCCCAACTCGACGGAGATCACACTCGGCTACAACGTGACCAAGCGCGAGGAAGTGGACGCCGCAATGGCGGAAGCGGAGCGCGCCGGCGCGCGCATCGTGAAGCCGGCGGGAGAAACTTTTTGGGGCGGCTACGCCGGATACTTCCAGGATCCGGACGGCCACGTCTGGGAAGTCGTCTGGAATCCACAATTCGAGGTCGAAGACTGAATGCGCGACATCCGCGTTGCGACGGTGCAGTTCCAACATCGCCCCGGCGACAAGGCGTACAACATCGGCCGCGTCGCGCATTTCGTAGCCGAGGCGGCGAGGGATGGCGTCGAGATCATCGCGTTTCCGGAGATGTGCATTACCGGCTACTGGCACGTGCGCAAGCTTCCTCGCGAGGATGTCGAAGCGCTGGCGGAGCCGGTTCCCGACGGTCCGAGCACACGCGAGCTGCTCCGGATGTCGCGCGAGCACGGCATGACCATCGGCGCGGGACTAATCGAGCGCGGCGAAGATGGAAAGCTGTACAACGCTTACGTCGTAGCGATGCCCGACGGGCGCTGGGCGGTCCATCGCAAGCTACACGTCTTCGTGAGCAGGTTTCTCTCGGAGGGCAACCAGTATACGGTCTTCGACACGCCGCACGGTTGCCGGGTTGGCGTACTCATCTGCTACGACAACAACATCGTCGAAAACGCCCGGGCGACAGCATTGCTCGGCGCGGAGATCCTGCTCGCTCCGCACCAGACCGGTGGGTGCAACTCGGTGAGCCCCAGAGCGATGAAGCCGGTCGATCCCACGATCTGGGCTCGGCGAGCGGAAGATCCTGCCGCTTGCGAAGCGGAGCTCTGTGGCCCGAAAGGCCGGGGCTGGCTGATGCGGTGGCTGCCGAGTCGGGCGCACGACAACGGTATGTTCCTGTTGTTCGCCAACGGCATCGGCCCTGATGACGATGAGATCCGCACCGGCAACGCGATGATCCTCGATCCCTACGGCGAGATCATCGCCGAGACCAGGTCGTCGGACGATGCTATCGTGTGCGCGAATCTCGATGCTTCCTTGCTCGAGACATCGTCGGGCCGGCGATGGATGCGCGCGCGGCGACCGGAGCTGTACGAATCGCTCGGGAAGCGTACCGGGCGCGAGCAGGAGACTCGACGCGTGCGATTTGGCGAATGATGAAGGCGAAGCGTGAGACGATGTTGACCGACGACATGCGGGCGGTGATAGATGCGACGCATCTCTGCTTCGCTGCTACTGTCACGCCTGACGGTCGGCCCAACCTGTCGCCGAAGGGGACGATCCGCGTCTGGGACGACAGCCATCTCTTTTTTCTCGACATAGCTTCGCCGCGCACCCGCGCGAATCTGCAGCGGACACCGTGGATGGAGCTCAACGTCGTCGAGCAGCTGTCCCGGCGCGGCTATCGTTTTTTCGGAGGCGCCCAAGTTCATCCAATCGGCAGTCCGATTTACGCCGAGGCACTACAGCGAGTTTTCGGCGATGCCGAGCCCGCGTATCCGGTGATCGCTGTGGTGTTGCTCGAGGTAGAGCGCGCCGAGCCTCTTCTCTCTCCCGCGTACTGGCGCGTGACCGACGAGAACGAGCTGCGGGCGATCTGGCAGGGACGTCGTGAGGGAATGGATCGCGAGTTCGACGTCCATGTCGCCGCATCGGGGCCGGTGCGCGTCGATCACGAGCCCGTTCGGTAGCGGCGAAGCGTGGCTGCCGGATTCGCACTCCACCGAGCGCTCATACTCGGCATCTCCGCGCTCGGCGCAGCGGGTCTCTCCGCCCAGGAGCTTAGTCAGCGAACCTACGCCAACCCGATCGACATCGATTACAAGTACAACTTCGAGCAGCACAACCAGGGAATCTCGTATCGTTCGGGCGCCGATCCGGTGATTGTGGTGCAACGCGGCGAGTACTACCTGTTCGAGACTATCGGTGACGGATACTGGCGATCGAAGGATCTCGGGACGTGGGAGCACATCACGCCGACCCGCTGGCCGCTGACTGATGTCGTCGCGCCGGCGGCACTTTCGGTGCGCGACACGATTTATCTTCTGCCGAGCACGACATCGCCGCTGCCGATCATGATGTTGACGGAGCCCGCGACCGGCCGCGTCGAGTTTTACAATCGACTCCTGCCGTGGCTGCCGATGGCTCGCCAGTACGAGCCCGGTGTTTTTGCGAAGCCGGATTCGGTGCAGCCGGGTCCGTGGGATCCGGCGTTCTTCTACGATACGACGAGCAATCGATGGTTCCTGTACTGGAACTCGTCGAATGTGTACCCGCTAAACGTCATCGAGCTCGACAAGTCGAAACAGCTTGCATACAAGGGCACGCCGCGCTGGCTGTCCGGTCTCGATCCCGACAAACACGGCTGGGAGAGATTCGGTCAGGATCATCGCGATACGACGGTGAAGCCGTTCATCGAAGGCGCGTGGATGACCGAGCACAACGGGCGGTACTACTTGCAGTACGGAGCGCCGGGAACCGAGTACAACGTTTACGCGACCGGTGTGTATACCAGCGCCGATCCGATGGGTCCGTTCACCTACGCGCCGTACAATCCGGTGGCCTACAAGCCGGGCGGCTTTGTCGAGGGCGCCGGTCACGGCAACACGTTTCAGGATGTGTACGGCAACTGGTGGAACACCGGCACGCCATGGATTGCGGTGAACTGGAATTTCGAGCGACGCATCGGACTGCATCCGGCCGGATTCGATGCCGACGGCCAGATGTTCGTCGATACGCGGTTTGGAGATTTCCCGCACTGGCTGCCGACCAGGTCGAATCAGACGAGTGAGGATTTATTCACGGGCTGGATGCTGTTGTCGTATCGCAAGCATGCCACTGCGACGTCTACGCTGCCGCAAATCTTCCTCGATTGCAACGTTGCGGGACGATGCTCTGATATCACGAAGGCGGTTTCGAAGCAGCTCACAACGTTTGCGGCGACCAACGTAACCGACGAGAATCCGCGAACGTTCTGGGTCGCCGGTGAGAACAAGCCCGGCGTGTCTCTCACCATCGATCTCGGCCGCAGCTACGAAGTCAAAGCGATCCAGGTGAACTACGCCGACTACCAATCCGGCCTCTACGGAACCGATTCCTCCGTCTACACCAGGTTTCGACTCAGCATTTCGCCGGACGGGAAGCGCTGGGAGACCGTCGCGGACCTTTCGCGCGAGCGCCGCGATCGACCGAATGCTTACATCGAGCTGTCAAAGCCGGTACGCGCTCGATTTGTTCGCTACGAACACATCCACGTCGGCGCGAAGAACCTCGCCATCAGCGACGTCAGAGTGTTCGGGAATGGAGACGGTCCGCGACCGGCCACGCCGAAAGGTCTCACCGCGCGCCGCGAGCGTGACGAACGCGACGCCGATATCGCGTGGCAGCCGGTGCGCGGCGCCGTCGGCTACAACGTTCGCTGGGGAATCTCCCCATCGAAGCTGTACGAGACCTACCAGCGGTTCGCCGATCAGGGGACAACCCTCAACCTTCGCGCCCTCACCGTCGGCCAGAGCTACTGGGTCGCGATCGAGAGCTTCGACGAGAACGGCGTGTCGACGCTCAGTGCAGCGATTCCAATCAGATAGCTCGAATTATCCGACCAGCACACGACCGATGGTCCTCTGTTTGCCTTTCTCGTACTCGAACGCAATCGGAGAGAAAATGGCAACCAAGAGCAAAGGCCGGATCAAGAATCGCAAGAAATACGAAGCCCTCAAGGACAAGGGAATGAGCAAGACCCGCGCGGCGAAAATCGCCAACAGCGGAAAGAAGGGCTCACGGAAGGGCGGCAAGAACAGCCACAAGTGAGCGATCACGATGCCACGGCTGGTCACGCCGACACCGCGGACGTCGGCGACCAGCGCGCGATCCGCGACCGCGTCGTCCGACTGGTGTTCGGCGGCGACGACGCTCGCTTCGACGAGTTTCTGCGCGCGCTGGAGGATGCGACGCCCGCCGGCGTCCAGGTAATCCTGCGCGGCAGCGCGGTCACTGGTTACAAGTTCAAAACCGATGAGCCGTTCGATGCCGATGGTCCGGGAACGAGCGACATGGACGTCACCTTCGTCGGCGGCGACATGGTCTCGCTGTTTCGCGAGTTCCATATTCCGGGCGTGCACTCGGTTCCACTCAGTGAAGCGCATCCGTTCGCATCGCCGACCCTCGGCCCATTGCGCAAGCGGTTGTGCGAGATGGCGGGACGACCGGTGAATCTGCAAGCGACGACGTCGCTGGTGCAGTTCCTTCGTGACGTGGTGATGGGTCAGCCCTATCTCGTGCTGCTCGAAACCCCGGAAGACGGCAAGCCGGACGAATCATCCGCCAGCTGACCGTGCGGCTCCTCACCTACAACATTCGGGAAGGCGGAGTCGGACGCGCCGAGCAAATCGCGGAGGTCATCACATCCGCGAATCCCGATTTCGTGGCACTCCAGGAGGCGCGCGACCCGGCTGTCATCGAGCAAATCGCGACGATCACCGGACTGCGTCACTGTGGCTCGCGGCCCTCGCACTCGACAGGGTTTATGAGTCGGCTACCTGTCGTGCAGCATGCCTGGCGTCATCCGCCACGAACGCGGCACGCTGTGCTCGAGGTCTCGCTCGGCGAGAGGCTGCCACGCATCTTCGTCGTGCATCTGCGCGCATGGTTCTCCAACTGGAGCGAACAGCAGCGCTGGCGTGAATTGCGCGGGCTACTCGACGGAATCAAGGAGCAGCTGGTTCGCGAGCGACACTCGTTCGCCTTCCACATTCTGGCGGGCGACTTCAACGCGCTCGCACCCGGTGAAGCGTTCGACCCCTCACCGATGCCGGCCTGGATTCGCGGCATGATCTGGCTGAGCGGACGCGACATCGCGCGCAAGACGATCGGGATGATGCAGACCGAAGGCTACGCAGACTCGTGGCGAACGATGCATCCCGATTCAGTGCAGCAGCCGGGATTTACGTTCCCGGTCTGGAATCCGCACGTCAGGCTCGACTACGTGTTCACACCAACCGCTTACGCGTCGCGGGTGCGGAGCTGCGAGGTCTGGCGCACGCCCGACGCGGCGCGCACCGCGTCCGATCACTTTCCCCTGCTGGTAGAGCTCGCTGATTCGTGAGCGGCGATCAGTCGTTGGTCATGATGAAGAGCGGCGCGCCGTCGAACTCGTAGATCGGCCTCAGCCGGTCGGTGTTGTAGAACTTCTTGACGTCGACCACTTTCTTGTCCGACGTCACGCTGGTGATCGGGACGCTGTCGTAGAAGCCTTTGTGCACGCTCACCAGCCGCCCGTACTCCTTCTTGAGGATCAGATCGAGCGCGAGGTTGCCGAACACCATCGGCACGATCGAATCGAGCGCGTCGGGATCGCCGGAGCGAACGAGATAGCCGAGCCGCTGATTGACGACGTCGATGCGGCGACCGTTGTTGTACTTGGGAGAGTACTCCTTGAGCGCCGACGCGACCTTGTCCCCGATGCCTCCAAGTTTGCGGTGGCCGAACATGTCAGTCTCCTCGCTCTCGAAGCTCATGCCGAGGTGCGACTCGAGATTGGCTCCTTCCGAGACTAGCACGACGGAGTACTTGCTGGGATTCCGATTGTGATCGTAGACCATCAGCTCGGTGAGGTGCTCGACGTTGGCGGCGTGCTCGGGAATCAGGCAGCGATCAGCGGCGCCGGCCATCGTCGGCAGGAGCGCGGTGAAGCCCGCGTACCTCCCGAACACCTCGATCACCAGGAATCGCTCGTGCGATCCCGCCGACGTGCGCAGGCGGTGGGTCAGCTCGATGGTGCGCGTGACGCAGGTGCTGAAGCCGATGCAGTAATCGGTGCCGTAGACGTCGTTGTCCATCGTCTTCGGGATCGCGACGACGTTCATGCCTTCGTCGTGGAGTCGCTTGCCGTAGCTCAGAGTGTCGTCGCCACCGATCGGAATCAGAACATCGACGCCGATGTGCTCGAGGTTGCGCAGCACATCCTTGGTGATGTCGTTGACCTTCTCGGTGTACCCGCTGAGATGCTTCGGCACTCTCCCGAGCGGGAGGTGGCTGGGACGGGTGCGCGACGTGTGGAGGAACGTCCCGCCGGTGCGGCCGGCGCGATTCACTTCCGCTTCGGTCAGATCCTGCACGTTGTCGGAGTTATCGGCACCCTTCTCTTTATTGTAGTCGACGATTCCGGCCCAACCGCGCCTGATACCGACGACGCGGTAGCCTTCGCGCAGCGCGCGAATGGTGATTGCCCGAATGGCGGGGTTGAGACCGGGGACGTCGCCGCCGCCGGTAAGAATCGCGATGGTTGGTTTGCTCGGCATGCGTAAAAGCTAGCGCCGGCGGGACATTCATCCAGTCGGGGCTAACCACGGCAACCGCCGGAGGGCATTTTTTGACGATTGTGGCGAAGTCTTCGACCTCATCATTTGACGGGCGTTACGCCCATGAGTTTCTCGCGGGCTGGGGCACCATGGACGTCAACGGCCACATGGCGAACACCGCCTACCTCGACCTCGCCGCTGACGTCAGGATGGCGTTCTTCGCCGAGCACGGGTTCTCGCCGGCGCAATTCCGCGCGCTGGCGATCGGTCCGGTGATGAAGAAGGATGAAGTCGAGTATTCCCGCGAGATTGCGCTGTTCGAGACCGTGACCGTCACCTATGCGCTGCTGGCGATGAGCCCTGATGGCGCGCGGTTCGTGATCGAGAACGAGATCTGGTCGGCGTCGGGCGACAAGGCGGCGACTGTGCGGTCGACCGGCGGCTGGCTCGATCTGCGGGCGCGAAAGCTCACCGCGCCACCACCAGAGCTTCTGGCGATCTTTCAAAAAGTCCCGCGGGCGCCGGGGTTCGTCGAGCTCTCACCACGCACCAAAACAGCGAGCCATCGAGGAGATTCCTGATGCCCCCTACAATCGGTAATGGCAAGATCTGCTACCTGGAGATTCCCACCACGGACATCGCGCGGTCGGTCCGTTTCTACGAGAATGTCTTCGGGTGGGAAACGAGAAAGCGCGGCGACGGCGCTACTGCGTTCGATGATGGCGTCGGCCAGGTAAGCGGATCGTGGGTGACCGGCCGCAAACCGTCGACCAACCCCGGACTCCTCGTTTACATCATGATGGACAACGTGGCATCCACCCTCGAGTCAATCCCGTCGAACGGCGGGAAAGTCGTGCAACCGATCGGCGCCGACGCGCCCGAGATCACCGCACGCTTCGCCGATCCCGACGGCAATGTGCTCGGCCTTTACCAGGAGCCAGGCTGATCGGCAGAGTTCCGCGCGCACCGTGAGGATCAGTAGTTACGACCCGCAGAAAGCGCTGCTCGTCGATCACCCGCCGGCGGGAGATCGCTGGATCCACGAGCTCAAGCTCGATGGCTTCAGAATGGGCATCCTGATCGACGGCCGCAGCGTGCG
>DATFGW010000104.1:0-70128 GCA_035249045.1 Gemmatimonadaceae bacterium
CCAACGTGGGCACGTCGCCGGTGCGCGGGGTCGACGAGCTGAGCGACGATGAGCTGACGCTCGCCGACCGCTGGATCCTCGGTCGGCTCAACGCTACGATCTTCGAGGCAGACGCCGCGCTCGGTCCAGCGCGCCCCGAAAAGGGGAAATGGCGCACCGAAGAGCGCTACTCGGGATTGCGGCTCAGCGAGTTCGCGGAAGCAGCGCGCCGGTTCGTCTGGGACGACGTTGCCGATTGGTACCTCGAGACCACCAAAGGCCGCATCAGCGCCGGCGGCGACGACAGCGAAGTCGCCCGGTCTGTGCTCACCCATGTATTCGATTACGCGCTGCGTCTGCTCCATCCCGTGATGCCGTTCATCACCGAGACCCTCTGGCAGCGGCTGCCCGTCCCTGTTGCAGTCGATCGCTGCGAGTTCCTCGCAATCGCGCCCTGGCCGCTGCCACATCCCCGCTCGCGGGCGGAGGAAACGGCGATCGCGCGCTTCGATTTCGTTCGTGAAGCGGTCAGCGGTGTGAGACGCATTCGCTCCGACTACTCTATCGCCCCCGGAAAGGTGATGGATGTCGCGATTCAGTCGCGAGCAAATGGCGAGCTGTTCACCGAGCACGCTGGGCTGATCGGCAGACTTTCCCGTGCCACCGTGAAAGTCGGCTCGACAGCCGCCGGAGCGGGCGCCGCGCACGCGGTGCTCAGCGACGGCACCGAGTTGATCGTGCCGCTTGGGGGATTGGTCGACCTGTCGAAGGAATGCGCGAAGCTGCGCAGCGAGCTGACACAGCTCGAGTCTCAGCTCGACTCGTTGTCGAAACGACTTCAGAACGAGGGCTTCATCAGCCGCGCTCCGGCCAGCGTCGTCGAGTCCGAGCGAAAGAAGCGCGACGAGTGGACGAACCGACGCGCCCAGCTCGCGGAAAAGGTGAAAGCGCTTTGCGGCGGCTGATCGCCGTCGCGGTGCTCTTTCTCGGGTGCGCATCGCCGGGCATGCCGCCCGGAGGTCCGCCCGACGCCGCCGCGCCGGAGATCGTCAGCATCACACCCGACTCCGGCAAGGTCGGCGTCAAGCCGAAAGAAGTCCTTTTCCGCTTCGATGAAGTCGTCAGCGAGCGGCCGCCCGGCGCGACCACGCTCAGCGATCTCTTTCTCATCTCACCACGTGACGGCGTCCCGCAGGCGTCCTGGCACCGTGATGTCATCGGCGTTCGCCCGGCGCACGGCTGGCGCAACGACACGCCTTACACCGTCATCATGATGCGGGGGCTCGCCGATCTCCGCGGCAACGTTCGCAACACCGGCGCGTCGACTTTTTTCTCGACGGGTAGCACGATCCCGCAGACCAGAATCACGGGCAGCGTGTTCGACTGGGTTGCAGGGGCGCCGGCGAAGGGCGCGCTCGTCGAATCCTTCGTGCCGCCCGACACCCTGCACCCGTACGTCGCGCTCGTCGACAGCAACGGGCTTTTTGCGATCGAGCACGTCCCCCCGGCGCGATATGTTCTGCGGGCCTACATCGATCGCAACAAGAATCTGAGCGTCGATCCCAGCGAGGCCTGGGACAGCGTCGGCATCACGCTCAGCGATACCGTGAAATCAACTCTGCTCATCTTCGTCCACGACACGGTGCCGCCTCGGCTGCGCGATCTGCGCTACATCGACTCCATCACGATTCAGGCCGCGTTCGACAAGCCGATCGATCCGGCGCAAACACTGGGTGTCGCCAATTTCGCCGTGACAGGTCCGGACTCAACGGCCGTCCCGATCGCCAGCGTGACTCCGCCCGTCGCCGACACCACGCCGACGCGCCCCAGCGCGCCTGTTCCCGCCCCCGCGCGCACGGCGGGGGGCGCGAGGCCCGCACCGGCGCGGCCGGATACCACGGCTGCCATTCCCAAACCCGTGATGCCAAAGCCGTCGCCGCTCTCGGAGGTTGTCATCAAGCTGCAGCGCGCGCTGACGCCCAAGGCGGCGTACCGGGTGCGCGCCCTCGGGATTCGTGGACTGGTGGGCAAAGTCGGCGACAGCGAGCGGACGCTGACGGTCCCCGCACCAATTCCTCCAGTCACGCCCGGCGCTCCGCCAAAGGGCGCTGCGTCTTCGACTCCTTCCGCGTTACGATGACTGATTTCCGGCGTGATCTGCCGAGCGTGAGCGCATTGCTGGAGACCGCGGGGGTCAAGTCGCTCCTGGCGCGGCATCCGCGAGCGGTGGTCGTCGAAGCCGTGCGCAGCACCGTCGACTCCGCCCGAAGCTCCGGAGCCGCGCGACACAGCGAGGCTGAGTGGCTGGCGAGCATTACCCAGGCGTTGCTCGAGGCGACCCGGCCCTCCCTGCGCCGCGTTATCAATGCGAGCGGCGTCATCCTTCACACCAATCTGGGCCGCGCACCGCTCGCCGACGCCGCCGTCCGCGCCATCGAGCACGTCGCCGGCGGCTATAGCAATCTGGAGTACGACATCGAGACCGGAGCGCGCGGCTCCCGATACTCGCATTGCGTCGGACTGCTCCGGCAGCTCACCGGTGCCGAAGATGCCCTCGTGGTCAACAATTGCGCCGCCGCCCTGGTGCTTTCGCTCAACGCTCTCGCACAACGCAAGGAAGTGCTCGTCTCGCGGGGCGAGCTGGTGGAGATCGGCGGGAGTTTCAGAATTCCCGAGATCATGGCCCGCAGCGGAGTGAAGCTGGTCGAAGTCGGGACCACCAACCGAACCCACGACGACGACTATCGCCGCGCGATCACGCCAAAGACAGGCGCGATCGTCAAGGTGCATCGCAGCAACTTTGCGATCGAAGGCTTCACTTCACAGGTCAGTGTCGAGCGCCTCGCTTTCATCGCCGCCGAGCACGGCCTGCCGGTAATCGACGATCTCGGGAGCGGCTTGATGCTCTCACTCGACCAATATGGACTTTCGGGCGAGCCGAGTGCCGCGGCGTCGATCGCTTCCGGCGCGACCATCATTACCATGAGCGGCGACAAGCTGCTCGGTGGACCGCAGGCGGGAATCATTCTCGGGAAGTCCGCTGCGGTAGCGAAGCTGCGCAAGAATCCCCTTGCGCGCGCGATGCGCGTCGACAAGCTGACGCTGTCCGCGCTCGAGGCGACCCTGCGACTGTATCTGGAACCCGAGCGGGCCCTTCGCGAGATACCGGTCCTGGCTATGCTCACCGAGAACGTCTCGCAGATTGAATCGCGCGCCCACGCAGTCGTGAAGATTCTCGAGGCGAGAGGCGTCCGAGCGGAAGTGGTCGCGAGCGAAGCCAGTGTCGGCGGCGGCGCATTTCCGACGGCGACAATTCCCTCGGCCGCAGTCGCCCTCGCCGACGCCGCGCGTCAGGAAGAATCGTTGCGCCGCGGCGATCCGGCGGTGATCGGACGCATCACCGACGGGCAGCTGCTGCTGGACCTCCGTAGCGTCCTTCCGCGCGAGGACGGAGAGCTCGCGCAGGCAATCCTCAGGGCGCACGCGTGACGCCTCCACCCGACGCGGTCTTCCTCGACCGCGACGGCACCGTGATGGAGGACGCGCATTACATCAAGTCGCCCTCGCAGGTGAGCCTGCTTCCGGGAGCGGCGGCGGCGGTGAAAAAGCTCAACGACGCCGGCGTGAAAGTCATCGTCGTGACCAACCAGTCGGGCATTGCGCGGGGGCTGTTCACCGTCGAGGACTACGAGAAGGTCCGGAAGCAGTTCGAGACCCTCCTCGCGCAGGAAGGCGCTCGCATCGACGCCAGTTATTTCTGCCCGCACTATCCAGACGCGACAGGTCCGTGCGACTGCCGCAAGCCCGGCACGAAGATGTTCGAGGACGCCATTCGCGATTGGAAGATCGATCCATCGAGGGCCGCCTACATCGGCGATCGCTGGCGGGATGTCGCCGCCTCGAGAAAGCTGGGAGGCCGTGGCATCCTCGTCCCATCGCCAATCACCACGGCCGAGGACCGGCGCCTTACCGGCGAAGCAGGGATCGAGACCGCACCCACACTCCGCGACGCCGTTGAAGCGCTGCTGCGGGCTTACTGAGGGCGGCACCTCGCCGTAAAATCGGGGATGACATCACGACTCGCCGTGCTCGCCTCGGGACGCGGCTCCAATCTCCAGGCGATCATCGAGCATTTCGACAATCTCGCCCGCGAGCGGATCGCGAAGGTTGTGTTGGTCGCGTCCAATCGCGCCGATTCTCCGGCGTTGGTTCGGGCTGCCACGGCGTCGATCGACATCGCCAGCTTCGACGCTGCCGACGATGGCTCGGCGCTGCTGGAGCTGCTGCGCAAATTCCGCGTCGATCTCGTTGTGCTGGCCGGCTACCTGAAGCGGATTCCGCCGGCGGTGGTCCGCGAGTACTCCGGCCGGATCATCAACATCCATCCCGCGCTCTTGCCGGCTTTTGGCGGCGGAGGCATGTATGGTGCGCGGGTCCACGAAGCCGTGATCGCATCGGGCGCCGAAGAATCGGGAGTCACCGTTCACCTCGTCGACGACGACTACGACCGCGGCCCGATAGTGGCCCGGTGGCGGGTTCCGGTGGAGAGATCCGACACCGCCGAGTCACTCGCGGCTCGCGTGCTCACCGTCGAGCACATTGTTTACCCAAGGGTCATTGAGATGGTGGCCATCCTGCAACAACTCGAAGCGAAAACGACTGCTTGATATGCCAACCGCTTTACTATCGGTTTCCGACAAAACTGGACTCATCGACTTCGCGAAAGGTCTTGCCGGCCTCGGCTGGGATCTGATCTCGACTGGTGGCACCGCAAAGGCGTTGCGTGCCGCGGGAATCAAGGTGCGCGACGTCAGCGATGTCACCGGCTTTCCCGAGATGCTGGATGGCCGTGTAAAGACTCTGCACCCCACCGTTCATGGCGGCCTGCTCGCCAGGAGGGATGTGCCCGAGCACGTGCAGGCGCTCGCAGAGCACCGCATCGCCCCAATCGACCTCGTCGCCGTCAATCTCTACCCGTTCGAGGAAACCGCGGCGCGCGCCGGGGCCACGCCGGAGGAGATCGTCGAACAGATCGATATCGGTGGACCCTCGATGCTCCGCTCGGCGGCCAAGAATTACGAGTCGGTGACGGTCGTGGTCGATCCGTCCGACTATCCCAGGGTACTGGCGGCGCTCGATGCCCAGGACAACGATCTCGACCTGCGGCGATTGCTGGCGGAGAAGGTATTCGCGCGCACTGCCGCGTATGATGCGGCAATCGCGCACTGGTTTGGGTGCGAACGCGCCGAGATTTTCCCGGAGCGAGTCAGCGTTCCGCTCCAGAAAGAAACCGGACTGCGCTACGGCGAGAATCCGGGTCAGCGCGCCGCCTTCTACGTCGAGCGCAGGGGCGATGGCATCGCGGCGCTCCAACAGAAGGGCGGCAAGGAGCTCTCGTTCAACAACCTGCTCGACCTCGAGGGCGCGCTGCTCGCGACCGATCCGTTCGAGGGCGAGACGTGCTGCGCGATCGTGAAGCACACCACCCCCTGCGGCCTCGCGACGGGCGACAGCGCTCTCGATGCATACAGGAAAGCGTTGGCGTGCGATCCCGTTTCGGCGTTCGGCTCGGTCATCTCTCTTACGGTCCCCGTCGACGACGACACGGCAGAGGCGGTGTCGAGTCTGTTCGTCGAGTGCATCGTTGCGCCGGAGTTCACCGCGGGCGCCCTGGAGATTCTCGGACGGAAGAAAAATCTTCGCGTGCTCGAAGGCCGCGCGCGCTGGCGCGACCACGCACTCGACTACAAACGCGTTCGTGGTGGTTTCCTCGCTCAGGAGCGCGCCGCGCGCGACGCCGGGACCGAGGCAGAGTGGCGTGTAGTGACGAAGCGGCAGCCAACCGACGCGGAATGGGTGAATCTTCGCTTTGCGTGGCGCGCTGTTGGAAGCGTCAAGTCCAACGCCATCGTGCTGTGCCGCGACGGTGCGACCATCGGTATCGGCGCCGGCCAGATGTCGCGGGTCGACGCCGCGTTCCTGTCGGTTCACAAGGCGCGACAGGTGGGGCACGATACCAAAGGCTCGGTGATGGGCTCGGACGCATTCTTTCCATTCCGCGACGGAGTCGAGCAAGCGGCGGAAGCCGGCGTTACCGCGATCGTCCAGCCAGGGGGATCGGTGCGCGACGAAGAAGTCATTCAGGCGGCGGACGAGCACGACATCGCAATGGTATTTACCGGCAAGCGTCAGTTCCGACACTAGATGACGGCGACAGCCGGCGCGATTCCCGACCACCGGCCGTCGTACCGCGCGGCGTCCATCGCCGCGGCGCTGGTGTTCGTCCTGTATCTGCTGACGCTTGCACCATCGACGGCGATGTGGGACACCAGCGAGTACATCGCCGCCGCGTACACACTCGGACTTCCGCATCCACCCGGTAATCCGTTCTTCGTCCTGATCGGACGCGTGTTCTCGGTTCTGCCGATCGCGCCAAACGTCGCGATGCGGATCAACATCCTCGCCGCGCTGTGCAGCGCCGCCGCAGCGGGCATGTGGTTTCTGGTGACCGAGCGGGTGCTGGTTGGATGGCTGGCGGAGCGGTGGCAGCGTGTCGTCGGTGGGGCAATCGCCGCTCTGATCGGAGCGACTGCGTTCACGGTCTGGTCGCAATCGGTCGTCAACGAGAAGGTGTACACCATCTCGCTTCTCGGACTGGCGCTGGTCTCGTGGCTCACCGTGCGCTGGTGCGACGATCCCGACGGCGCCAGGGCAGACCGCCTGCTGGTGATGATCGCGTACCTGAGCGGGCTCGGTTACGCGAACCACATGGCCGGATTTCTCGCGGCGCCGGCAGTGGCCGTCGCGATCGCGGTGCGGCGCCCGCGTACGCTGCTGCGGTGGCAGCTGCTGCTCGCCTGCGCCGGGGCGCTAGCGCTCGGGATGTCGCCGTTTCTGATTCAGCCGCTCCGTGCCGCGCACTTCCCCGCCATCAACGAGGGTGAGCCGACGGGATGCACCAGCGAGATCGGAGTCGGTTGCACCTTCAGCAAGGCGACCTACGATCGGTTCATGTACAACTTCAACCGCCAGCAGTACCAGAAGCCGAGTTTAACGACACGCCAGGCGACGTTCGCCGCGCAGATCGAGATGTGGTGGCTGTACTTCCGCTGGCAGTGGCTGCGCGATCCGTTCGATTCCCGTCCCGGATTGCAGAGCGCCCTGGCTACGCTCTTCCTCCTGCTGGGCGGACTGGGTGGCTACGTCCACTGGAAGCGCGACCGCCGGTCCTTCTCGTATTTCGGGCCGTTGATGTTCATGGTGACGCTGGCGCTCATCTACTACATGAATTTCAAGTATGGCTGGTCGCAGTCGCCCGAGCTCGGGGACTCAGTGCCACGCGAAGTGCGCGATCGTGACTACTTCTATTTATGGAGCTTCTCGGCGTGGAGCGTCTGGGCGGCGCTCGGATTGGTATTCGTCTGGGAAACCGTCGCCGCTCTGATTGCTGCCGAGAGAATGGAAGTTGGCAGTGACAGCGTGTTGCTGCCGAAGCGGCGCGGGTGGATGCTCGCGAGTCCCGTTCTCGCCCTGGCGCTTATCCCGCTATTCGCCAACTGGACGTCAGCATCGCGCGCCGGACAGACCGACACCGCCGACTTCGCGTATGATCTGCTCAATTCGGTAGAGCCTTACGGTGTGCTCGTCACGGCCGGTGACAACGACACGTTTCCCCTGTGGTACGCGCAGGAAGTCGAAGGCGTGCGCCGCGATGTAATTGTCGCGTGTCTGTCGCTCCTGAACACCGACTGGTACACCCGGCAGCTCCTGCGGCGTCCGGTGTACGAGTACGACTCGCTGCACGGCCCAGTAGCCTACCGCGGAAAAGTCTGGAAGAAGCCGGTCGGTCCGCCGCTCAACCTGACGATCGACCAGGCCGATGCGGTTCCGTCGGTGGTCGAGTTCTCTTCGCCGCAGACTTTTCAGAAGGACGGTACCGACATTCTGGTCAACGTCAACCCACGGCCCTTCGAAGGTTTCCAGGGCCTGGAGCGCGCCGATCTGTTCGTGTTGTACATGATCCGCGACGGCTATCCCGAGCGGCCGGTTTTCTTCAGCCGCACCACCGGCGGATATCCCGAAGACCTGAGCCTCGCTCCGTTTACCGTGACGACAGGATTGGCGCGCAAGCTCGTGCCAGGCGTTCCCAAGGCGGGTGGAGCGATCGCCGCGATTCCGGGGGAGGGCTTCGTCGATGTCGAAACAACCAGCTCGTTATGGGAAAACACTTTCAGAGCGCCGAAATCGATCGCCAGCCGAACTCTCTGGGTCGATCGCCCATCGGTCGGCATTCCATTTCTGTACATTCGAACCGGTCTCGGTCTCACCGCCGCGCTGGCGCAGCGCGGCCAGGACGACGAGGCTGCGAGAATCTCCGCGCAAACGTCTAAACTCGCGCGCGCTACTCAGCTCGAGAGCCTGCTTCCGAGCGCCGGGCGTTAGCGGCGCCGGACCGTTCGCGACGTTATCGCGCCAGACAAAAATGTTATCTTGAGAATGCTGGAGGGTTGGCAGAATGGCTATTGCACCAGTCTTGAAAACTGGCGCCCGCAAGGGCTTGGGGGTTCGAGTCCCTCACCCTCCGTCAAAACTCGACCAAAGCAAAACGCCACCGCTGTTGCCGGTGGCGTTTTTTTTGTTGGGAGAGATTGGCGCTACTGGCCCTGCACCTTCGGCGCCGGTCCGAGCTGCGCGAGCCGTGCTTTCATCGTCGAAAACCCCGAGTCATTGGTCGCGAGGCCATTCAGAGTAGAAGCCGGCGTCTGGTTCAGCATCCGTTGAATGTCCGCGATGCGATCCGACGTTCCCGGGTGATCGGAGAACCAGGCCGACACGTTGCCACCGCCCGACTGCTGCTCTTCGGCGAGAAGCTTCTGGAATAAAGTCAGCATTCCGCGCGGATTGATGCCCGCCCTGATGAGGTTGTTGAACCCGCCTTCATCGGCCTGGACCTCGTCCTGCCGGCTGAATTTGGCGAACACAGCAGTGCCGCCGATGTTGATCGCTGCCTGCGCCACGCCGCTTTGGCAGACTCCGGTCAGCGCGCAGAGAATACCGACGCCGACGTTTGCGCCCTGCGCCTGCTCCATCTGCTTCACCGAGTGGCGCCTCACGACGTGCTCGATCTCGTGGCCGAGCACACCGGCGATCTCGGACATGTTGCTGGCGCGAGCGAGCACGCCGCGATTCACATAAACGAAACCGCCCGGAAGTGCGAAGGCGTTAACGACATCCGAGTTGACGACCTGGAACTGCCAATTCAGGTCGGCGCGCGACGTCCGGCTTGCGATTCTCTGCCCCAACGCATTCACGTAATTCTGGATATAGGCGTCCTGGACCATCGGCAGCTGCGCGTTGACCTGCTGCGCGGCGTCCTGACCCATTTGCACTTCCTGCTGGGTGGACACGCCACAGCCGGCGAGCAATGCCGCGGCGGCAATAGTGAGTGAGACTTTCAGCATTTCCTGCCCCCAAGAAGGTTGGCGATTTGCGGCAACCGCATGGGTTCCGCGCCCTTCTGCAAAAGCAGAAAGCAAGCCATTGCGCGCTCGCGACGGGGGGTACATCTGCTTACTTTGCGGTCGCGGCTCTACCATCGCTCGAGGAGCACAATGGCGGACTTCACCAAGGAATGGATCGAGCACCTCAAGACCCAAATCGCCGGCAGGATGAACATCGTCGCCGACAAGATGGATCCCCAGGCCTACGACGAGCTGATCACCGATCTGGCGTGGTTTACTTTCCGCTTCGCGCGCGACCCGGACACCAAAATGAGGAAAGTCTTTCGCTGAGTCGGTCGGCGCAGCGGCATTAGATTCGCCGTAGACAGATCCGAACCTACCCGGGGTCACTGATGGCGAAATGCGAAGTGTGCGGGAACGACTACGACAAATCGTTTACCGTCACCATGACGGGCAAGGCCCACACATTTGACTCATTCGAGTGCGCCATCCACGCTCTGGCGCCGAAATGCGCGCACTGCGGTTGCAAGATCATCGGCCACGGTCTGGAGAGCAAAGGCACCTTCTATTGTTGCGCAAGCTGCGCCCAGCAATCGGGCGTCAAGGGCTTCGAGGACCGCATCTAGCACAGCAATGAGGATTACCGCGTGAAGTGGAAGAGCAGACGTGATCGGGATGGCAAAATCGGCGACGAGCGCGTTCGCACGAAGTTCGCCTGGACGCCCGTGGAGGCCGACGATGGCTACACTTACTGGCTGACGTCGGTCGTCGTCCGCGAGCAGCTGCTGCCGAAAGTCTCGCGCGGTGGATTCGAGGACGACGAGCAGGAGTGGGAAGTAGTCGAGGCGAAGCCGGTAAACGGCAAGAGCCGGAAGTAGTAAAGCACCGACGGATTGCTCCTCACCATCGATCTCAACGCCGATCTCGGTGAGGGTTTCGGGACGGCCCGCGCTGCCGACGATCTCGAGCTCCTCGATCTCGTTTCGTCCGCGAACATCGCCTGCGGATTCCACGCCGGCGACGAGGTCACCATGCGCGACACCGTGCGGGCGGCACGCGAACGCGGGGTATCGATCGGCGCTCATCCATCATATCCCGACATTCGCGGATTCGGACGGCGCGAGCTCGGTCTTTCTCCGCGCGAGATCGAGCACCACGTTAGCTACCAGCTGCACGTAATCTCGAATGTGTGCGCCGCACAGGATGCGAAACTCGTTTATGTCAAACCCCACGGCGCGCTCTACAACCGCGCCGCGTGGGATCCCAAAGCTGCGGAAGCCATCTGCCGCGCCATCGCCGCAGTTGACGGCTCCATGACGCTACTTGGACTTCCGTCCAGCGCGATGTCACGCGCGGCTGAGGATGCCGGTGTTCGCTTTGCCAACGAGGCATTCGTCGACCGCGCGTACACGCCCGACGGCCGGCTAGTGCCGCGCAGCGAGCCTGGCGCTGTCATTCACGATGTCCAGACCGCGGTGAGCCGATCGCTGATGCTCGTGCACGAGGGAGTACTCGGCGCCAGCGATGGCACTGAGCTTCGAATCGCCGCGCAATCGCTTTGCGTGCACGGCGACAACATCGATGCCAGCGCAATACTGCGTCGGCTGCGCCGCAGTCTCGAGGAGTCGGGCGTGCGGATTGCACCGTTTGCCGCGTAGCTTCCGCCGACCAGCAATCCGAGATGCCGTCAGTCATGCCCAGAGCGCACCCGCTCGGCGACTCCGCGATAACTATCTCCTTCGGCGACGAGCGCAGCCCCGCACTGCTGCGCCGCATTCATGCCGCGGCGCGGGCGATCCGAAGTGCGCGCATTCCCTTCGTCGAGGATGTAGTGCCCGCCTATCTCGCACTGTCGGTCTTCTACGACCCCCTGGCAGCGACGTACGAGGACGCGGCGAGGCTCGTCGTCGAGAAATGCGCCACCGCACCCTCGGAATCCGATGACCGCAAACCGCGTGAGCACATCATCCCTGTTCGCTACGATGGCCTCGATCTACCGGCGGTGGCGGAAGCTACTCGCCTGGACATCGACCAGGTCATTGCGCTCCACTCCGGCCGCGCCTACACCGTCGACATCCTGGGATTCGTTCCCGGCTTCGCCTACCTGAGCGAGCTCGATCCGGCGCTACAACTGCCGAGGCGCGCGCAGCCGCGCCCGCGAGTCGCGGCGGGAAGTGTCGCCATCGCTGCTGCGCAGACCGCAGTGTATCCGCTCGACACTCCCGGCGGATGGCACATCATCGGCGCGACCACCGAATTAATGTTCGACCCCCGACGCGAGCCGCCGGCGCTGTTGGCTCCCGGCGACGTCGTCCGGTTTGAACCGCTAAAGTGATCGCCGTCACCAAGGCCCCGCCCTATCTCACCGTTCAGGATTGCGGTCGGAAACGCGCGCGCTCGTTCGGCGTTCCACCCGGCGGTGCGATGGATGCCTTCGCACTTCAAGCAGCCAACGCCATCCTCGACAATGAGCTCGATGCCGCGGCGCTCGAGTGGGCGCTTGGCGGGGGCACGATTCGCTTCGAGCAGGACTGCGGCTGCGCCATCGCCGGCGCTTCGGTGCGAGCGACCGTCGGCGGGCATCCGATCGCTCCCTGCACGAGCACCATCGCGCGAGCGGGCGACGAGCTCGCCGTCGACCAGATCGACGCGGGACGGTTCGTTTACGTCGCAGTCAGTGGTGGAATCGATGTGCCCCAATTGCTGGGAAGCAGGTCGACTTACCTGCCGGGAAAATTCGGCGGGTTCGACGGTCGAATGCTCAAGACCGGCGATATGATCCCCCGGTGCGACGCCAAGTTGCCAGGGCGTCAAGTTCACTGCGCCGCCGAGCTGCTGCCCAGGTACGACACCGGCATCGTTCACGTAACGCCGGGCCCGCAGGAAGATTTCTTCGACGACGGCTCGTGGCGAATCCTGTGCGAAAGCGAGTATCGCATCGCCAACGCTTCGGATCGCACCGGCTACCGGCTGGAAGGCCCGGCCCTCCCCGCGGCACCGGCGGCGTTACCCTCCGAGCCCGGGTGTCCGGGCGCAATTCAGATTCCCGGCGATGGCCTGCCGATCGTATTGATGGCCGACGCCCCGACGGTTGGGGGTTATCCGAAAATCGCCGTCGTCGCCGAGTCCGATCTGCCGATTCTGGCGCAGCGGCGGCCGGGGGACGGTATCCGATTCGAGCGCACTACCCTCGAGCAAAGCCGACGCGCACTGCGCCGCCGACACGCGGACCTGCAGTCCATTCGCCAGTTGGCCCGCTCCGCGCGCTGACAACCCTTTTCTGATCCGCAGGCACGCGTCTGCCGTCGGCGCGGCTCCTGCATATGAGAAGGAGTCGCCGCAGTTCGCGGCCCACTTACTGTTGGAGGTCACATGGAACGCATCGAGAGTGAAATCACCAGCACCGAGCCCGGAAACGATTCGAGTGGAATCGACCAACCGGTATCGGATCAGGGCGGTGTGGGAGGCAGGGTGAAAAGCGTTGCATCTACCGTCCGGCAAAAAGCATCCACCCTTCCCGCGCTGATCGCCGACGGTCTCGAGGCAGGCGCCAACGCATTGCGTCAGAACAAAGTCGCTACAGTCACTGATACCGGCAGCTCCGCCTCGGGCGTCTCGGGCGACTCGAGCATCACCGCAGTCACCGACACTCTTGCAACCGGAATGCAGTCGAGCGCCGATTGGATCCGCGACGCGGACCTCGACAAGCTCAAATCGGGAGTCGAGAAACAGGTGAAAGAACATCCGGCCAGATCGCTGCTCGTCGCACTGGGCGCCGGCTACCTGATCGGAAAGGCTTTCCGCCGCTAGATGAAACTCGCTGACGGTCGATCGAGCTCGCGCGGAGTCGGCCAGCTCCTTCGCGAAGTTGCGGAAGACGGCGCCCACCTCGCCCGGCAGGAAGTCCATCTCGCGCGCATCGAGTTCGCGCAGATAGCGCGCGACATCGGCAAGGGCACCGGATTCACCGTCGCAGCGGCGATGATCGGAATGCTGACGGTGCAGATGCTGGTGTTCGGAATCGTGCTGTTGATGGGGGATGCGCTGTTTAGCGGCCACTACTGGATCGCGGCATTCGTGCTGACCGCCGTCCTCGGCGGCCTCGCGTTCTTTTTGTTGAAGAAAGGCACCGCGCTGCTCTCGCCGCGGAACATCAAGCCCGAGCAAACCCTGGCAACCCTACGGAGGCACAAGGATGCCTGAGACGACGACCGACGTTCGCGCCGACATCGAGCAGACCAAAGAGCGAATGTCCAGTGCGATCACCGAACTCGAGCGCAAAGTCGATTTGACGCACCAGATCCGCGAGCACCCATGGGCAGCGGTCGGGATCGCAATTGGCGCCGGCATCGCGTTGAGCGCTTCCAGTGCCGACGTGAGATCCGCGCGCGTTACGTCCGACGCGACGAGAAAAACCGGCAGCAAGCTGGGCGTTGCCCTCGACGGGATCGTCGCGTCGCTACTGACCGGTGTCACTGCCGCGATTCATGAGCGCATCGATGGCGCAGTGAACGAAGTCGCGAGCTCGATTCGCGGCAGGCCTTCGGCGCGCAGCGATCTCGGCTCGATGCGCTCGACCGAAGCACCGGACCTGCCGATCAGGGCGGACTAGTCGAGCGCTCGCCGGGTCGGCGCGTGAGTCTTGCGCGGACCGCCATAGTTTTCTAAATAGGGGGCCTGCGAGGCGAGGGTAAACCCTCGCCTCGCCTTTCATCGGAGTGGGCCCGTGAGCTCCTGGATCCGGCTGGCGCAGGTCGTAGCCATCGTGTTTTGCCTCGCCGGGCTCGGGCATGGCCTCGCGCGCGGATCCCGCATTGCGTCCGGTTCGGAGCTGCAGGCGGTAAAGCCGCGCGTCGCGTTCCGGATACCGTCCGAGAATGAGCTGCGTGATAGCGGCTACCGCGCGGCCGCGCTTCGGGGGCGCGCGATCCTTCTCGCGACGCGTGACAGCCTGCCGCGCAATGTCGGCAACGGACTTCGGTGCGCGAGCTGTCACCTCGATGGCGGGTTACGCAAGAACGCGATGCCGTGGGTGGGGAGCTATTCTCGCTTCCCTCAGTACCGCGCCAGGAGCGGCAAGGTTGATCTGATCGAGGATCGCATCAACGATTGCTTTCGCCGCAGCCTGAACGGCCGCGCGCTCGAGCCCGTCGGCCGCGACATGCGCGACATCGTCGCGTACCTCGCATTCCTCTCGACAGGCATTCCCGTCGGTCACGAGATGGACGGCGCCGGATTGCCCCGACTGCTGCCGATGAATGGCAGCGCTGGACGCGGCAGCACCGTATTCGCCACGACCTGCGCGCGCTGTCACGGCGCGACGGGCCAGGGCACCGCAATCGCGCCGCCGCTCTGGGGACCGCGTTCGTACAACGTTGGCGCCGGCATGGCCAACATCATCACTGCCGCATCATTCATCTACCAATTGATGCCAATCGATCGCGCGCAACAGCTCACCCCGCAGCAGGCCTTCGACGTTGCCACTTACATCAACACCCGACCGCGCCCCGACTTCGCGGGAAAATCGCGCGACTGGCCACACGGCGGCAGACCAGCCGCAGCTGAATATCGCGTATTGCCGCATCCCACCCTCCCCAAGGAGAAGTCGCCATGAACAACGACTCGCTTCCATTGCCGGACCGCAGGGAATTTCTCGGTAGAATCGCCGCCGGAGCGGTCGCGCTTGGCCTGACCGGAACGGCGGCGCCGGCGTTCGCCGACGGCCGCAGACGGAAAACCGAGATCGAGCCGAGCGACAAATGGCTCACCGCACTGACCGGCAAACATCGTCAGTTCTTCGACATGCCCAATCATCAGAACGGCATGGGTCTCATTCACGTGCGCAATTATCTCAATGCAATGCGCGACGTTTATCATGTTCAGCATCCCAACGTCACCGCCGTCGTCTCGCTCTACGGCATGTCGACGATGATGGGATTCAACGATGCGATGTGGCAGAAGTACGGAATCGCAAACCCTCTCAAGGTGATGGACGCGTCGAACGCGCCGGCAACCTCCAACGTCTTCGCCGCCGCTCCTCCGGGCTCCGAAACGCTCGCGGTCAGCGGCGCTCCGATCGGTATCCCAGCTGACTCCTCGATGACATCCCTGCAGCAGCGCGGCGCGGTCTTCATCCTCTGCAACAACGCCTTCAACGTGTGGATGGGATTGCTCGGCGGTGGCGGCGAAAAGTCGGCAGCGCTCCGCAAGGAATTCGAGGCCAACATGCTGCCCGGCGTTTTCCTCGTGCCGGCGATGGTTGTCGCCATCAATCAGGCACAAACGCACGGCTGCACCTACATGTACTTGTGACCTTTTCCGAACCGAAGGTACACCGCAGGCTTCGATGTCGACGTCGGTCGTTAACAACACCGAGCATGGCGCGTCTCTCCACATGAATGGCGCGAGTGCGCCAGACGAATGATTCCCCGCAGAGTAAGGAGAGAGATGATGTCGATAGCGAAGCTTGCGGCGTTTACGGCCGCCCTGGTAATTGCAGCGAGCACCAACGCGTCGGCGCAGTCGACGCAGGCAACTCTCAAGGCGCCACCGCACATGACCAGAGCACGCCTCGCAGTGTGGTGCAAGAATCACCCGACCGCGGTCGCCGATTGCAAGGAAGTGCGTGGTGACACCCGCGAGATTAGAACTGACCGCAAGGAAGCCCGCATCGATCGCAAGGAAGTGCGCGCCGACCTCAAGGCCGGCGACAGAAAGGAAGCCCGCCAGGATGCCCGCGAGCTGAAATCCGATCGCAAGGAGATCCGCAAGGACAAGCGCGACCGGCGCCAGGACGTCCGCGACGCACGCAAGGACGCGCGCAAGTAAGTCTTTCTTCGCAATGCCGAAAAGACAGAAACGCCCACCGCGACCATCGCGATGGGCGTTTCTGTTGTTGACGGCGGGTGCTACTGAAGACTACCAGCTAAGTGCTGTGAGCGGAGCAGCTCGCGGCTCCGAGCCCGGTTGGATGAAAAGCAAAGCTTCTGACTCGGTGCAGTTATCAAATATTTGCTCGGGGCTCCGAGCTGCTCCGCTCACAGCACCCAGCTGGTAGTCTTCAGTTGGTCCTATTGCGCCGGCGCCAGCTCCGGCGGAGTGGGCGCCTTTAGGAAACGGTTGAGGAACTCGTCCGACACCGCGCGAATGAGTCGCGCGCTCTGCGCGTTGTAGGCGGCGCCGTGACGACCCGGCGGGTAGATGCGCAGATCCGCATCGCGTCCCGCATTGGTGAGCGCTGTCAGGAGCTGCATGGTGTTCTGCGGGTGGACATTGTCATCCATCATCGAGTGGATGAGCAACAGCTTTCCGCGCATCTTCGCCGCCTGCTCGGTGGGTGCGCTCTCGATGTAGCCTTTCTCATTGTCATGCAGCAGGCCCATGTAGCGCTCGGTGTAAATCGTGTCGTACAGGCGCCAGTCGGTGCCGGGAGAGTTCGCGACTCCGACGCGGAATATCTCCGGATACATCTCCATCGTGTAGACCGTGGCATAACCACCGTAGCTGGTACCCATGATCGCGATGCGCGCGGGGTCCACGTAGCTCTGCTTCGATAGATACTTGGCCGCCTCCGCGAAATCGAGCGCTTCATACTTGCCCAGCTGCTTGTAGACGACCTTCATGAAATCGCGGCCGTAGTTGTTCGCGCCCCGATTGTTCAGCCCGATGATGATGTAGCCTTCCTGGGCCAGCCACTGATCCCAGCCGCTCGCGCCGAACTGGTCGTACACCTGCTGCGACCCCGGCCCGCCGTAGATGTCGAAGATCACCGGATAACGCTTGCCCGGATCGAAAGGGATCGGCTTGATCATGCTGCCGTCGAGACGGACGCCGTCCGAGGTCGTGAACGAGAACAGCTCTGTGGGGGCGTACGCGTGGGTCTCGAGCCACTTCGACGTCGCCGCGTTGTTCTCGAGCGTGCGCAGCTTTTGCCCCGCCGCGGACCACAGCTCCACCTGCAGCGGCTGCTTCACTGATGAATAGCGGTCGATGAAATAGGTCGCCGTCGGCGCCATGTCGATTCTGTGATTGCCCTCGGCGGTGGTGATGCGCCGTTCGCCGGTGCCGTCGAAGTGAATCGAGTAAAGCTGGCGTTGGAGCGGCGACGCTTCCGTCGATGTGTAGTAGATCGTCTGGGCCTTGGCGTCGCTGCCCTCGACGCGTGTGACGCTCCAGTTGCCGTGAGTGACCTGGTTCACCAGCTTGCCCGAATAGTCGTAGCGGTACAGATGCTGGAATCCGTCGCGGTCGCTCAGCCAGAAGAACTGGGTGGAGTTGGAGGGAAACGTCATCATGTCTTCGACGCCGGCGTAGAAATCGTAGACGTCGATCCACGTCTTGGACGTCTCGGACATCACCTCACGCCGACCACCGGTTCTGACGTCGAAGAAATAGAGCGTCATCTTGTTCTGCGGCCGGTTGAGCGTAATCACCGCCAGCGTGTCCGGCCGGCTCGTCCAGTAGATCCGCGGGATGTAGTACTCGCCCTTCTCGCCGACGTCGAGCCAGGTCTTCTGGCCGCTACCGACGTTCACCACTCCAATGCGAACCGTCGCGTTGGAATCTCCCACCTGCGGAATGCGCAGCCGCTCCCACTCCTGGTGCAAGCCCGAGTAATCCGAGATCTGAATCACCGGCTCCGCGGAGTCGTTCAGCTGCCAGTACGCGATGTAACGGCTGTCCGGCGACCACTTCCAGGCCTGCGCCTCGCCAAACTCTTCCTCATAGACCCAGTCGAAGTGTCCGTTGTAAACGTGCTCGGATGCATCGCTGGTCAGTCGCTTTTCCTGATGGTTCGACAGGGTGGTGACGTACATGTCGCCGTCGCGCTCGAATCCGAGCATCGCGCCGTTGGGCGAGAGCTCGCCGGTTCGCGCGCCCTTCGTCGCGAGCTGCATACTGCGATCGGCAAGCGAGTAGATGTAGAAGTCGGAGATTCCCGACCGCCGGAAAATCGGCTGGAAATTGCTCTGGAAGACGAGATGCTTCGAGTCCTGTGCCCACTGGAACGAGTCGTAGCTGAAAGGCTCGTTGGTGCCGGGGAAGCTGACCCCGGCGGTCGTGAATAGCAGCGCATCCTTTCCCGTCGCCGGATCGAATGCGCGAATCACCGGCGTCCGGGTCGTAGGATCGATGTCGATGTACGAGTAGCGCCTCCCGTCTTCGAACCAATTCACATCGCGCGGCCCCTGCCTGCCGCGCAGAATCGCGCCGGCCTGAAGCGCCTCGTCCCTGCTGGAGAAGCGTTGTTTTTGCTGCGCCCCCGCGACGAGAGGCAGGGCGATGACGAGCGCGACGAAGTAAAGCTTCGAGGTCTTTCGCATTTCCAGTCTGGTTTGGGAAGGGGCGATCAAACTACGCGAACGATCATGCCGTCCGCTTGTTGCGCGGATCGGCGCGCTGTTCAGCGCACGTTCTGCACAAAGTTACGCCGCGGAACGTGCAGATGATGCAGATGAAAGTCCCGCAGTTCTCACAGGGATATCCCTCGGACGCGCGCTCCTCATTATGGCAGGATCGGCAAATCATGGCATCGCGTTCGCGAAGGATCTGGCGCATCAGGACGACTTGGGTTGCAGCCGCGAGTAGAAAGACAGTGCGGCCGGAAGGCTCAATCTATATCAGGGCCCACATTTGACAACGCGCTTCGCCGCTTGCAGCCACGTCGCGAGCCGGTCGGGGCCGGCGTCCTCCCAGCCCTCGGGAATCGGCGCCAAACGGCGCTTTTCACCGGACCCCTCGAAACAGAGCCAGCCGCCGCTGTACTCGCTCGCGACCTCGATCGTGCGGCGAAATGGACTCTTGCGCCGCTCCGGGGTGCGACGGCGGTCGGGAATACCGTCCATTCCCGCGGGCTGCGCCCGCGCCACCCGGCGGTCGATCTTCCTTCGCTCCGCCGCCGCCGGCGTCACCACCCACACTTCCCACCGCTTGCCCGTCGAGTCGAGAAAGGTTCGATAACTCACACCATTTCCTCCGTCGCCGGTTCGCGCCGAGCCCGGGCTGACAGAGGATTCTGTTTTGCACGGCGGGTGCCACAAAGCCCCTTATCGGCCCCCTTTGATCACATTCTTTTGCGCAGCAAACACACGTATTTGGCGCTCGATCATCGCGTATCGAGCTTCCTCCCCGCATCGAGGCGATCGTAGTTCAAAAGCGCATTGAAAACGAGGAAATAGCTGCCGATCGTCTCGCCACGCCACATCGGATTATTGGCAAAGAGTACGACGTGACCCTTTCCGAGCGGGACATCGACCACCACCGGTCGCTGAGCGACATCGTTGCCGTCCAGAAGCCCCGATGCCAGCAGCTCGCGCTGGTCCGCGAGCCGAAGCACGACCCGCGGCCGTAGCGCCGGCGGGATTACTGACAGCGGATTGCGCATCTGCTCATCCGTTACGGGTGCGGCCTGCCACGGCTGCACCGGACGTCTGCGCGCGACATCGTGCAGTGGATCGAGCGGCGCACGCCCCTGCGGCACATCGAGCTCGTCGGCGGTTCCCCTTCCCGTCGGCCGCTCGTTGTTCGCGTCGGGATTCCTCCCACCGCGCGAGCCGAGAACGTTGGTGATGCTGTAGCTCGATCCGTCGTCGCTGTACACCGCCAGGCTGTCACGCAACCCATACGCGAGCGGACTCGCGTCGTCGACGATCCGCGTGCGCAACAAACTGCCCACCACGTGAAGCCGCGGCGGATGGTTCAGCGACACACCACTCGCCAATCCGAACGCCACCGCGAGGTCGGCGGTGTTCTCGCTGGTGAGCAACACCCCGCCATTCTTCACGAAGTTGTTGAGATTGTTGACGCCGCTCAGTCCGAGACCCGGTCGGATGTCGTCGGTCTCGTCGATTCCCATGTTCGGCGTCAGGTCCGTCTTCTTCCAGGGCATCGGGTTTCGCCACATCGGAAGGCCGGCAACAATCGTCTGCGGGCTCCCACCGGTTGGAGGGAAGATGATGACGTCGTACTTCGCGTTGAGGTTGGCATCCTTCGACGCATCCTGCGTGTTGATATACGAATAGGGCACGTGCAGGAAGTCGAACGCCTGTCTCCACCAGCCTTCGGTCTGGGTGCTGAGCCAGGTGTGCATGATCGCCACCCGCGGCGCGCGCGCGGGATGCATCGTCACCGATGGCGCGGCGCCAAGCGCGTACGCCTTGAGCCCGAGCTCGCGGGTTGCCTTGTCCAGATCGGCGGCCGACATCCTGCGCACGATGAAGGAGCCGCGCGCGAATTTCTGGCCCGCCGCGTCGAACGGTTGCTCGGCGATCTGGAAATCGGCGTCCTTGAATCGGTAGCGGAGCGTCGCGAGAGCGTTGTCCGCGTTATTGTTGATCGCGAAGACGCCGCCGCTCCCAATCACCCCGCCCGGCGCGGAGATATCGCCGGTCACCGGCTCCATCGGCACGGTGAGAACTTTCGGATCGGTGACCCGTACTGCCGTCACCGCGAACGCCTCCGGAAAAGTCCAGCCCGTGTCGTCGTAAGGCGTCTTCTGCGGGTCGTTGGGACTCCAGTACTGGTAATCGAGGAGCGCGTCGGCAATTCGTGAGTACGGCTGGTCCATTCTGATGATGTAGCTTCCAGCGGGAAACCGGCGCTCCACCAGGTGCTGCGCCGAGAGCGGCAGAGTGTCGAACGGCGCCGCTTGCGGACCCTTGGTGGTGTCAGCCCCAGCGCTGTCCGGTCGCGCGCTATCCGCTCGGGTACTATCGGGCCCGCGTCGCGTGCTGTCAGGTCGCGCGTTTCTTCCTGCCGGTGGCGTGTTGCGCGGTCGCGGGACCGCAACCATCGCAGTGAACGGTGCGGTAGCGCGCGAGATCTCCACATGCTGCTTTTGCATGACCCGCAGCAGATCCGCCTGCGCGCCGAGTCGCCGGTCGTCGCTCGGCAGGATGTACGCGGCCGGGCCTTCCACCGAAGGCTTGAGAACGGAGCGCTTGCTCTTCTCGTAAAAATTCTCCAGAAACTGCTGCCGGTTGTTGGCGAAGTATGACAGCGAGACGAGAAGGCCGGTTTCCTCATAGTTGTTGTTATTGCGGAGCGACCATTTCACCTTGGGCAGTGGCGGGTTCTGGCGGTACCAGGTCCGTGAAGTCTCGTCCGGCGAAAGCGTCCGCTCCATCGTCTCCGCCGTTCCGCCATTTCCGAAGGTCTCATACAAGCGGCTGATGCCGTTGTGCGTGGCGGCCATGAACATGAGGTAGCCCGGCGACCACGTATCGAAGTCACCATGGGCGAACACGCCCGGCATCCCGAGCCTCGTCATCTCCTGAACGTTGTTCCACCCGATCATCTGCCACTCGTTGGTGAGCAGCGGATCCAGCCAGGCATTGTAAGGGCCGTCACCGATGGTGTTGTCGTAGAGATATGGAACCGATTCGTGCAGATCGTGGAGGACCTGCGCGCGCCAGTCGATGTAGGTATTGAGTACGTTCTGCGAGAGCTTGAGGGTCATCCCCATCGCGTCGCGGTTGTTGTCGTGCGCGACGTAATGCCCCCAATAGAGAAGTGGCGGCGCCGTCTCGCCTGGATGCGCCATCTTCCAGCGAAAGAGATCCACCATTCGGTCGCGGCCATCCACCTCCACGATCGGCGTGATCAACGTGACCAGGTGATCGCGGATGTTCTTGATGTACGGGCTCTCATCCACCGCCAGCCTGTAGGCAAGCTCCATCAGCGCAGTCGGCGCTCCGGATTCGGTGGAGTGAATGGTGCCGGTGATGTAATAGACGGGCGCGGTCTCGGTGACCAGACGCGCGGCTAGCGCATCGTTGAAGTTGATGGTTCTCGGATCGGCCAGTTTGGCGAGGTTCGCCCTGTTGGCGTCGAGGTTCGCCATCAGTGAGTCAGAGGCGACCGCCACCGCGATCATCTCCCTCCCCTCTTCGGTGGTACCTATCGAGTACACCCGCACGCGCGGCGTCGATTTCGCGAGTAGTCGCATGTACGCGTAGACGTCCTTCGAGTAGGGGAGATTGTTGCGCGCGCCGGCGATGTCGCCGAGTACCGCCTTCGGGGTCGGAACCGTGGATGACGCGGGGAGATAGTCGACCAGCGGCGAAAGGAAGAACGGTTCCGTGGTGTACTCGTGAATCTTTCGAGTGTACTCCTCGTCGATCGGCTGATTCGGATCGCGCCCCGGCCTGGTGGCCGTCGGCGGCAGGCTCGTTCTTGCCGCTGCCGCCTCAGGTGCGGCTCCGTCCTGCGCCGCGAGCGGCGCCGCTGTGACCGCCAGGAAAAACGAAACACCAATGACCACGGGGCGCACTGATTCTCTCATTGCTCTCTCATTGAGGACCGACGATTTGTTAGGGAACGCGAAGCTATTGGCCGGAACGCGCCTCGGCAATCATTTCAGATCGATCCTGCCGATCCGACTCGTGCCACTGAGCGCCAGCCAGAGTCTCGAGCGCGTGCTGTCGACCGACATGTTTCGCACGATCGCTCCGGCGGTTGGAATCTTCACCGTCTCCATCTTCTGAGTTTTCGGATCGAAAGCGACGATGGTGCCTGAGCCCGCCTCATCGTAGAAGATCCGCCCGTCGGGCGCGACCGCGATTCCATAGGGCGCCGAGCTCGCTCCGCCGGGTGACAGCCACTCGTGGAATGCTCGTGTCTTCGGATTGTATGAGCCCAGATAGCCGCGCGCGAAATCGCTGTAGTAAACCATCCCCGTCCCATCGACAGCCAGACGGCGTGGCCGCGCGCCGGTTTCCGGCAAGCTTATCTCGGTGAGCGCTCCGGTCGACGCGTCGATGTGGCCAAGCTTGTTGGTGCCGAAGAGCGCGACCCAGATCGATCCGTCGGGCGCATTCACCATCCCGTACGGCAACGCCCTCCGCGTCGGGACTGTCCAGACTTTCACCTCTCGGCTGGCGGGATCGAGCCTTCCGTACATGTTGCTTTGCTGCACGGTGAACCAGACCATGCCCTTCCGAATCATTGGCGTGTGCGGGTCCCGCGCCTCGGCCGGCAGCGAGAACTCTTCGATCTTTCCTGTCGCCGGATCGAGCCGCGCGATCTTTGAGGCTCGTTGCGCGGTGTACCACACCCCGCCATCCGGAGCGATCACTATCCCGTGCGGCGCCGACCGCGGCGTCGGAGTCGGATAGTCGGTGATCTTCCCCGTCGCGGGATCGAGTCGCCCGATGAAGCTGTTCGCCTGATCGGTGTACCAGACGATGCCGTCCTTCCCGACTGCGGGGTCATGCGGGAAAGCGTTCTCGCGCGGAATCTGGTATTCCGCGACGGCAAGCGGTGACGCCGCCAGCGCAATGAGTCCGGCGGCGGGAACCAGTGCGGCCAGGCCGCGAGTGAACGAAATCAGCATCCGATCCTCCGACGTCCCGTTTGTCAAATGGATGCACGCGCGGCGGTAATTTCGCCAGCAGGTTTTTACACTGGCGATTGCAGGCCTGTAATCCGATCTTGTCTGAAACGACAAGGGTTCGAGGTGAAGAAGTCGGGCAATGCAATGAGTAGCGAGTCCGCGTCCGCTCAGATCGACGCTAGAATAAGGGAGCTGGGTGACTGGCGCGGCGACACGCTTTCCAGGGTCCGCTCTCTGATCAAGCAGGCGGATCCCGATGTCGTCGAGGAGCTGAAGTGGAAAAAAGCATCGGCGCCGGCGGGTGTGCCGGTGTGGTCGCACAACGGGATGATATGCACGGGCGAGACCTACAAGGCATTGGTGAAGCTCACCTTCGCCAACGGCGCGCGGCTCAGGGACCCGAAGCGATTGTTCAACTCCAGCCTCGAGGGCAATACGCGCCGCGCGATCGATCTCCGCGAAGGTGATCGCATCGACGAGACGGCGTTCAAAGCTCTGATCCGCGACGCGGTTGAATTGAATGCGACTTCGCGGCGCAAGAAGAACTGATTTGCAGCAGCCGCGGGTTGATGAAGCTGAGGCGCGTCAATAGCTTACGGACTCTTCCGGGAGAGATGGCCGAGAGGCTGAAGGCACCGGTTTGCTAAACCGGCATACGTGGAAACGCGTATCGAGGGTTCGAATCCCTCTCTCTCCGTCCCGCGGGTCCGCGCGTCCAGTGTGGGCCCGCTTTTCATTATTGTTTTGAGATGACCGACGACCGAGCTCCACGCCTCCGCTTCGCGCCATCACCGACCGGGTACCTCCACGTCGGCGGCGCGCGCACGGCGCTATTCAACTGGCTCTATGCCCGCAAGTACGGCGGTCAGTTCCTGCTGCGCATCGAGGATACCGACAAGGCGAGGAGCACCGACGAGAGTACCCGCGCCATCTTCGAGGGTCTCGAGTGGCTGGGTCTGCTGTGGGACGAGGAGGTCGTCTATCAGGGAGCGAACCTCCCGCGTCACCAGGCCGATGCGCGAACACTGCTTGAGTCAGGCGCCGCGTATCGCTGCTTCTGCACCGCTGCCGAGCTCGACGAGCGCCGTCGCGCCGCCGAAGCCAGGAAGGAAGCGTTCAAGTACGATCGTCGCTGCGATCGGTTGGCGAGTGATGAAGTCGAGCGTCGCCTTCAGGCCGGCACGCCATTCGTCGTCCGATTTCGCGTTCCGGAAGGAACGACGGAGTGGAACGACATGGTCCACGATCGAATCGCGTTCCCCAACAAGGACATCGAGGATTTCGTCATCCTCCGTTCCGACGGAACACCGATCTACAACCTCGCCGTCGTTTCCGATGATATCGCGATGGGGGTCAACGTCGTGATGCGCGGCGACGACCACATCTCCAATACCCCGAAGCAGATTCTGCTCTATCGCGCGTTGGGCGCGCCACTGCCGACTTTTTCGCACTTGCCGATGATCCACGGTCTCGACGGGAAAAAGCTGAGCAAGCGCCACGGCGCAACCGCGGTCGGAGACTATCAGCATTACGGCCTGCTGCCCGGCGCGATGCTCAACTTTCTCGCCCTGCTCGGCTGGTCACCGGGTGGAGATCGCGAGATCATGACGCTCCAGGAAATGATCGAGCTCTTCAGCGTCGATGGATTGCAAAAGAAGGCCGCGATCTTCGATCCGAAAAAGCTGGAGTGGATGAACGGTCAGCATTTGTCGATGATCCCGCTGTATGAGCTCGAGCCACGGGTCACTCCGGCGATCGTGACGGCGCGACTGGCCACTGAGGAAGAGCTCGTCGAGCGGCGCGAGTGGTACCTGAGGCTGCTCGATTTGCTGCGCGTCCGCTCGCGAACCATCGACGATATCGTTCGTCAGGCGGGTCCCTACTTTCTGGAAGACATCGAGTACGACCCAACCGCGGTTGCAAAGAACTGGAAGGACAGGAACGAATCGGCAACTTTGCTCAGAGTGACCCGAGACGCGCTCGCGGCAGTCAACGATTGGACGGCCGAGAAGCTCGAAATAGCGCTCCGGTCGTTGGCCGAATCTCGGGGGGTTTCAGCGGGAAAAGTTTTTCAGCCCCTTCGCGTGGCACTGACGGGAATGAGCGTCAGTCCGGGGATCTTCGAGATGCTCGTCCAGATGGGCCGCGACCTGTCTCTCATGAGAATCGACAAGGCGCTCGCAACATTGGGCGCGGAATCAGTTTTGTGACTGTCAGAAACAAGTTGACCAGGTACGGTTTCGTACACAAATTATGTGCTGACGCGAGGCGAGCTACCGCCGCTTCGCCTATCCAGGGCAATGAAGATGGCCGAGCAATTAACGAAGCTCGAGAGCTCGGTATATCACTACCTTCTCGACTTCACCGCCGAGAACACTTACCAGCCGAGCATCCGCGACATCGGCAAGCAATTCAAGATCAAGTCGACGAAGACCGTCTCTGATCTGCTGCAGTCGCTCGCAAGAAAAGGCTACATCGAGCGCGATCCCGCGCGCTCGCGCGGTGTGAATCTCCTCGGCTTTGGCGCGGCGATGCGCACGCAACCGGTTCCGTTTTACGGAAAGATCCACGCTGGTGAGCCGGCCCTGCTTCCAGAGTACCGTCAGGGCTTCATTACCATCGATCGACGCTTCGTGCCCACCGATCAGGTTTTCTTTCTCAAGGTAAAGGGCGACAGCATGGTCGGCCGCTGCATCAATGACGGCGATTACGTGATGGTGAATCCGAGTCAGGAGCCGCAGGAGAAGGACATCGTCGCGGCGCGCCTCGGTGAAGAAGCGACCGTGAAGACCTACACGAAGCAGGGGAACTCGGTAGTTCTCGAGGCCGCGAATCCGGCTGACCGCGATATCCAGGTTCAGCCCGGAATGGACTTCGGCATCCTCGGCGTCATCTGCGGGGTCTTCCGCCCCGGCTTTGACGCCAATCAGGGGAGCGCTACGCCGCAAGCCTGAGACCGTCGCTCAGATTGAAAACGGTCGGCCTCGCAGGCCGGCCGTTTTTTCGTTATGGTGGATGTTCAACGACAGGTGCCGATAATGGCTGACGCCAAACCCGATTCGGGCTCGACTCCGACGCTCAGGCAGCTCACTCCGGTGCTGATCGTCGATGAGGTAGAGCCGTGCGTGAAGTTCTGGACCGACCGCCTCGGTTTCGAGCTGACGAACAAAGTGCCGGACGACAACGGCAAGCTGATCTTCGCCAGTGTGCAGCTGGGAGCAATCGAGATCATGTACCAGACGCGCGCCAGCGTGCTGAGCGAACAGCCGTCGTCGGCTGGCGAGCTGATGGGTCATTCGGTTGCGCTCTTCATCACCGTCGCGGATCTCGACACCGTCGAGAGAGCGCTAACCGACGTTCCGGTCGTCAAACCGCGCCACGATACTTTCTACGGGAGCACGGAGATCTACGTGCGCGAGCCGGGAGGCAACACCGTCGGCTTCGCGCAGTTCTCGTAGCCATCCAAAACGGCCGATCAGAAATTCATCCAGTAGCTCGCCTTCACGAGGAACGTATTGTCCGGTCTCGCCGAGAACAGATCGGTGATGTCCCGCGCCGGCTTGAATGATCCCGGATTCCTATCCTCCTGATCGCGTCCCTGCGTCCACACCACGAACACCGTCGAGCCCGGCCGATACTCCCACCGCAGCACCGCGCTGGCGTGCAGCTCCTTGAGATTGAAGCTCGCGTCATCGGTCGAAATCGGGTACGGACGGTAGCGATCCTCGTAACGTGCCGCGCGGGGTGACGCCAGCTCGCGCACCCTGAAGTACCGCCCAGTCGTGAGGAAAGGCTCCGCGTAAAGCTGGAGCGAGAGCGCCGTCGTCGCGGTGTAGTTCAACCGACTGGTGAAACTCAATAGCTCCTGGTCGAGGTGCGCGAAGACATAATGCGTTGTGTCGCTGCCGATCGCGCCGAAGTTTGCGAACCATTGCGCGTCATTGCGATTCCGCTGGTAACGCGTCCCCAGCTCCCAGCTGAGATTGCTCCGAGTGCGCACCGTAACGTACGGACGAATTCGCCACAGCGTCGACCTGCCCTCGTCGCCGACGGTGTAGATCGCCGCGAAAGTCGGGACAACCTTGGGACGCGGATCAGCGTTGAGATTGATCAGAATGCTGGCATCCGGCGAGACACGCACCGCAGGCCCGCCCCGCGCGCAGCGGTCGCAGTAGGCGGTGAGGATGTTGTCGGTCCACGCATCGACCGCCAGTACCATCCGGTTCTTGAACTCGGCGTACAGGTCGAGCTCGCTGAAATTGTAGGCGGGCATACCGCTCGCAGTAAACTGGTTGTACTGAATCAGCTGCGCGGTCGCGTTGCGCCAGAACGCGCGTGGCGCCCTGCTTTCCAGCGTCGCGTACGCCTGCGCGATCTGTTGATCCGCCTGGGACAGGAAGCCGATGTCGTTCGTCTCGAACCCAGGCGACAGCCGCTCATAAGATCCCGCGTAGGTAAAGGTGCCTGCTACCTTCTCCGCCTTCAGTGATACATCGGTCCCCCCGAGTGATGTTCTCGTCGGATCGTATGGCAGTCCGGCGTCGGGCCGATTGTAGTAGTGAGTCGCGTTCCGCTGAGTGCGATCGATCGCTTCCGCTGTGCCGCGCACATCACTCGCCGCCAGCGACGCCGATACACTGTACCGTCCCGCGGCGAATCGGTGGCGCGCGTCCACGCCCGCCGTCACCGCCTGGCGCCGAAGTATGGACGCCGACTGCTCGTCGAGCTGTCGATTCACCACCGTCACCATGGTGCCAATGCCCGATTGGCCGTCGCGAAAATCCTGCGAGGCACGGAACACCGCGTAGCCAGTCTGTGGCTCGATCGTTGTCGCACCGACCGCCTCGCGCGCGGTGACGGCGAACAAAGTCCCCAGCGACGTTCCGGTTGCGAGTCGCCCGGTCAGCTTGCCGGCGCCAAGGATCGGGGTCGCCGCTGGAATGTCCGCGCCTGGATCGTCCACGAGCCCCGCGAGTTGCGGCGCGCGCCCGATTCGACGCGAATAGAACATCCGTGAGGCGTCGCCGTTGAACGCGAAAATTCCCGTGCCTTCCAGAAAGAATGGCCGTTGCTCGGCGAGAAAAGTCTCGAACGCCGTCAGGTTGAGCTGCGCCGGATCCGCTTCGACCTGACCGAAGTCGGGATTGACCGTCGCATCGAGCGTGAGGTTCGACGTGACGCCGTACTTGAGATCGCCGCCGACGGTCTGCTTCTGCGCACGCCCGAAAGCGTCGGCACGGGGTGCGCTGACGTTTTTCGTCACGACATAAGGTGCGATCTCGAGGCGGTGCGGTGAGCCGAGACCGGTGAGGCCCTCAAGATCTCCAAACTGTGACGAGATCCCGCGTTTCGACCGGCGATACACTGGCCAGCTGTCCCGCTCGCTGACACGGGTGATATCGCGAATGATCATCAGGCCGAAGGTCTGCTGCGCCGCCTTCGGATAACGAATCTGGCTGAGTGGAATGCGGAACTCTGCGGTCCAGCCGAGCGAATCGATTCTCGTCGCTACGTCCCACACTGCATCCCAGCTGGCATCCTCCTGGGAGTCGTCGTAGGTGTAGTAGTCGCGCTTCACGCCCGCTGGATTGACCGCGAACTCGTATCCCGTCCGTCGATCGTGGTACGAATCGATCATCAGCTTGATCTGCTCGCTTTGGGTCTTCACATCCCGGCGCGAGAGCAGCGACTGAATGCTGTCGGGATGCGGATCGAACATTCTCGCAAACGCGTAGAGATTCTGGGCGTCGTAAGCGATGCGGACTTCGGTCGGGAAGGTTGGATCGCCGTCCTCCTTGGGGTCGAAGACGCGGAACCCCGTGATCACCTTGGCGTCCCGCCACGCCGCGTCGTCGTCGCGTCCGTCGATCACCGGCGGCTGATTCGCGCGGGTCGCGGTCGCTCGAGTCAGTGCGGCGTTGGACGAAGCGGACGAGGTCATGTTGTTGCGCACCGCATTTCCCTGCGCGGCCGCAGTGGTCGCGACAGCGGAGAAACCGATCGCTAATGCTAGTTTTCTAGCACCAACAACGAAAAAGACGCGATAGCATGCTTGCATTGATCCTCTGTTCGCCGCCCGGCGGCGCTGTTAATGGTCGTTCGCGCGACCGGCCGTTTCGGCCGGCCGACTCTGTCAGTTACAGCTTTGCCGCCGCAGCCAGAACATTGGCGCGGTCCGCTTCGCTTGGGAGCGCCATCGCTGCCTTGGAGAATGCGTCGCGGAGATCCGAATTCGTCAGCAGCTTCGCCGCGGCAATCGAGATCAGAACGTTGGCGCGGTCCGCGCTCGATTGCATCGTCATGGTGCGCTCGATGGCCGCCATGGTTGCCCGGGGCGACTCGGGCGTGAGCGCGCGCTGCGAGACGAGAGAGAGCAGCACATTGGCGGCGTCCCCACTCGACCTGAGTCGGGCCGCGCCGTCGACGATATCGTACACGATGTTGGGATCTGCGTGGGCGTATGGAACCGAGGCCATCAGCACGTTCGCCATGTCGCCGCTCGACTGCAGTGTCGCCGTGGTCCTGAAGAATGCGGTACGTAGCTCGGAGTTGCGCGGTGTCAGGTACTCCGCCTCCGTGGCAAGCAGGAAGTTCGCCTTATCGCCACTCGACGGAAGACCATCCGCCGCTTTGGCAAGCACGAGAAGCATGTCGGGGTCTGCGTTCGGCGCGAGAAACTCGAGGGTACTAGCCCTGTCGCCACTGGATTGAATCTGATTCAGCGCACCGGCAACTGCAGTCCGAACCCGCGGGCTTTGCACGGCGCTTCTGGGAAGCATCTTCATTACGGCGCTCAGATCCCCAGAGCTGGTCAGGTCGCGACCGACTTGTTCAGCAACGCGCTGGGCGTCCGCGTCACTCAGCTTTGGCCCGCGCTTGATCAACTCCTCGTAGTGCACGCGCTTCGCCCAGCCGCTATGGATTTCGGAGATCTCCTGGAGCACGGCTGGCACCCCACCCTGCGCCCGCAGGCGCGCAACACGCTCCGGGACATTTATGCCGAGCTCGCGCAGTACGCGCGGGATCACGCCGGAGAGCCACTGAGCCATGTTCTGGTCAAACGCTACCGGACGACCGTTCAAGGTTGCGGTATAGCTGAGTGAGCCATCGCCCTGCGGAACGACCGATACGGCGCGATCCGCCGTCGTGGTCTGCTCGCGGAACCGCACAAAGCTACCCGGAGACAGCTGTGTGATCCGCGTCTCGTCGGGAGAGAAAACGGCTTTGCCAATCAGCGCGGCCTCAGTGCAGCGGCCTGGCTCGCTGACGAGAAAGTCGTACCTGTCGCCGTTCTCATCGGTCTGAGCGTTGATGTGCGACGAGGTCCCCTTCAGAACTGTTCCGACAGGGTACGCTTCGCACGACCAGCGCGGCTTCGCCGCGGTGGCGCTGAACGCGGACGATACCTGCTTCGCGGTCTGCACCGTAGCCGCTGATGTAGTCTGAGCAGCCGCCGCTGGTGACGCCGCCGCAGAGCCCGGTGACTGCGAAGCATCGTGGATCGTGACCTTGAACGATTCCGGGAATTCGTCGGTTGCCTTTGTGGGTGCCTGATAAGGTCTCAGCGCTGCCAGCGGCAGCGCCAGAACGACGAGGGCGATTGCAGTCATGAAAGTTCCTCTCGGATGCAGAGTGTGCCGATCCTGGCGCGGGTCGAGAATGGCGAGCATGCGGCCCTCGAACTCCGAGCGCCGCGCCATCGCCAGAGCGGCGAACGCCGGCGCCGCGCGATCACGCGTCGGGGTGCCGATCGAGCGCACCATCTCCAGCAGCTCGCCGGCGTAGAGCGATGGCGTCGTGCCATCGCGCAGCACGTAGTCATCGCAGGCGTGCTCGCGCTCGACGCGCATGCGGTGCGCGGCAATCCACACCAGCGGATCGAACCAGAACATCGCCACGGCGAGCTGCGCCACCAATTGAGTGAGCGCATCGAAGCGCTTCACGTGCGACATCTCGTGCACCAGAACGAAGCGACGCCGTTCCTCCGGCCATTCGTCCGCATCCTCGGGGAGCAACACAGCTGGATAGACAATCCCCCACGTCACAGGAACGGCGAGACGCTCGCCGCGCAGCAGCGTCAGTGGTCGAGTCACACCGAGCGTGTTGGCGAGCCGCTGCGTCAGCGACAGCCATCTGCCGTCCTCGACCCTTGCGCCCTCGCGTGCGAGCTGGTTGACGCGCCAGGTTCCGGCCGCGAGTCGAAGCAGGACCAGCATCGCTCCGATGAGCCAGAGTGCGGCGACGATTGCGATCGTGGGCGCTCTACCGCGATTCGCGGCGGCCGGATCAACCGGAACAATGTCCATCTTCGATGTGCCTGCCGCTTCGCGGGGCGTCGCCGCCGGCGCCGTGTTATCGCCGAGGGCGCTCCTCGAGCCGCCATCCCGCGCGGCACTCTTGATGGCCGGCGCAGCGAGACCCGAAGCATCACCGCCAACCGCTGGCGGTGCAGAGATCGCGGCCGCCGTAGCCGGCGCGACACCCTCAACTGACGCAGACCACGGCAAAGCTGGGAGGCCGACGATTCTCCACGCCGGAAGCACGACGATCAGCACCGGAATCGCGAGGTGTCCGATGACAGCAGCAGTCCACACCGCATGCCTCGACGCCGCCGAGCGCTTGCGCAACACGTACGTAGCCGCTGCGGCGAGCGCGACGAGCACCGCGCCTTTGACCGCGGCGTCCAACAGAACAGGGATCGCCGACTGGAAGCCGGCCGCGGCGGAGATGAACCGGGAGATCATTAGCGTCCCTCCTTTTTGGCCTGGTCGACCAGCTTCGCGACGCGCTCCAGTTCGGCGCCGCTCAATTTGGGCCCTTTGATCTCGAGCAGAGCGGCGACCGCCTGCTCCGCTGAGTTGTCGAAGAAGGTGCGGAGCACGTGAGTCAGCGCGGAGCGGCGCGCGGCTTCCCGTCTGAGCGTCGGCCGGTAAACGTACGCGCGGCCATCCTCCTCATGGATTACGCGTCCCTTCTGCTCGAGGGTTCGGAGCGTCGCGCGGACGGCGGAGTACCCGGGCGGATTCGGAATGCCGGCCAGAACCTCTCCGACGGATGCTTTCCCGCGCTGAAAGAGGAAGTCCATGATCTGCCGCTCGCGGCGGCTCAATCCAGTCAGTTCTTCGTCGTACGGCATCGGTCAGCAGTTGAGGTTGGCGAACTGCTGCAAAACTAGCACATGCTGGAAAAATAGCAATAGCGGCTTTTTTGGCGCGAAACGCAGTTGGCTTGGGTAAATGGCGGAGCGATACGTCCCACGGTCGTAACCTGGAGCCACGCGCCTGATCCCAGACGCCTCCCGCCCGTTCAGTTGCAGTTAGTTACCGCGGCCCATCTCCGTCCTTAGCGGCCGCGGCGAGCGCAGCCGCCCGCTCGCGCTCCTTTCGCTCCCGGATGCTCCGCACCGCCTTCATGAAATCAGCATCGTTGATCGCCTGCTGGGCGTGCCAGGTGATGTCGCGACTCATCGCGGCGGACGCGCGGTCACGCTCGAGGGTGGTGGGATTGCCCTGCAGGTTGAGCGGCAGCATGGCCAAGAGCGCCGTGGGAATCGAGACGGGTCCGAGTCTGATCGCGCGCTTGTCGATGCCCCACTTGTAGCCGCCCTTCTCCACCGTCCAGTCGGTCGGGTCACGCCGCTGCGCCAGCGCCGCGATTGAATCGTTGTAGGGCGCGATTCCCTCGGCGATCAGACTGTCAATAGTTTGGGCGACCGTCTTCGGAGTCGCAGCGATGCCGGCGGGAGGGGTCCACAGCCTGCCATCCGAATAGGCGGGTCGCACTCCGCGCGACGGCCCGCCGCCGCCAACCAGCGGACCCGAACCCTCGTCTTGCGTCGGCTTCGCCGTGGTCGGAGCCGGCGCCGGAATCGAATTGGGAATCACAGTAGGAGCGACGACGTGAACTTCGCGCGACCTAACCGGCCTCCCGTCGCCTCCAGCTTTGCCAGCCGTCGGCTTTTCGCCAGGCGCGGCCAACCTCACGTATCCCACCCGCTCCTGCGCCGTAGTCTGACGCTTCGGCGAGCTGGAAAAATTCGCGTTCAAAATGAGCATGCGCATTAGCGCCACCGCCACCACGAGGTGCACGCCGACCGACACGAGGAAGGAAGCCGATGGCTTCTTCCTCGTGCCTTCCGGCGACGACGTCGTGACGCGGCTGAAAATCATTTAGGCGCGCGCCATCCCCTGCCGATCTTCCTGTCGCGACGCACTGCGCGTCTCGGCGCCTGACTGGGCCTGGAGCCGCTTCAGCACTTTCCCGGCGCGCCCTGCCGCTTCACGCAGCCGCTCGGGAGACGTGATGAACGAGACGCGGAAGAATCCTTCCCCACCCGGACCGAACAGCGATCCGGGCAGCACGACTACGCCTTCGTCCTGAAGAAGTCGCTCACCAAACACGGCGCTGGGAATGTTTTTCGGAAGTGGGCACCAGAGATACATGGTCGCTTTTGGTCTGACGCACGGGAATCCGGCTTCGCAAAACGCATCGACCGCGGCATCACGGCGCCGCTTGAACTCGGCGACGTTCGTCGGAATCCAATCGGCGCATTCATCGAGCGCCGTCGCCGCTGCTGCCTGAATCGCCAAGAACGTCCCCGTGTCGATGAATGATTTGACCTTCCCCAGCGCCCCAACGAACTCGGCCTTCCCGCACGCCCAGCCACAACGCCACCCGGTCATGTTGTAGGTCTTCGACATCGAGTGGAACTCGATCGCCACATCGCGCGCGCCCGGAATCTCGAAGATGCTGGGCGGCACGTACCCGTCATAGGCCAGCTCGGAGTAGGCATTGTCATACACCAGCAGAATATCGAGTTCCTTGCAACGCCGGACCATCTTCTCGAGGTACTCCTTGGGCGCGATTGCAGAGGTCGGATTATTCGGATAATTCAGATACAGAATCTTCGACTTCTTCAGCACGTCCGACGGGATCTCGTCGAGGTCGATCAGGAATCCGTTCTCCGGACGCAGCGCATACTTGTACGGTGTCGCCTCGGCCAGCAGAGTGCCGCCGAGATAGGAGTTGTAGCCCGGCTCCGGCACGATCGTGTAATCGCCCTTCGCGGCGTAGGCGAACGCAAGGTGCGAGATGCCTTCCTTGGATCCGATCAAGGGAATGACTTCGGTCATCGGATTGAAGTCCTGCCCGAAGCGCCGTTTCATGAACCGCGAGACGGCTTCCCGAAATTCCACCAGCCCAAGCGCAAATCCATAGCGACTCATGGTTGGAATACGCACGGCTTCGGTGATGCGCTCGATCACCTTCGGCGGCGGCGATAGATCAGCATCGCCAGCTCCGAGGTCGATGACGTCCATGCCGCGAGCGATGAGCTCGCGCTTGAGACCGGGAATTCTGGCGAGTGGGTATTCGGGGAGGCTGAGGAGGCGATCGGTCAATGCGGGCACTATCGGCTCTCTTGAACAGGGTTAGTCACGCGACTGATGCCTTCGATCTCGACTTCGACGACGTCGCCGGAGACCAGCGGCCCAACGCCTGCCGGCGTTCCGGTCGCAACGAGGTCCCCTGGCTCCAGTGTCATGATGCGCGAGATGTAGGCGAGGAGGGATGGGATCGAGAAGACCATCTCGCTGCTTTTCCCCCGCTGTCGCTCGACGCCGTTCACCTTGGTGACGACGGTGAGATTGTCGAGGTCCGGAAGCTCTGATGACTCCTCTCCCAGAGGACAAAAGGTATCAAATCCCTTGGCTCTGGTCCACTGTCCGTCGGATTTTTGCAGGTCTCGCGCTGTCACGTCGTTGACAGCCACAACGCCCCTGATGCCGCGCGCCGCGTCATCTTCGGATGCATGAGTCAGGATCTTCCCTACCACCACTCCTATTTCCCCTTCATGCTCCACGCGCGTCGACGCCGCGGGCAGAACAATCTTCTCACCGTCCCACACCACGCTCGACGGCGGCTTTAGGAAGATCAACGGCTCTTTGGGTACCTCGTTGCCGAGTTCTTTCGCGTGCTCCCGGTAGTTGCGACCGACGCAAACGATCTTTCCAGGCCGATTTGTAAAGGCGGGCATCTCAGTTGGTCACCATTGCTTTGAGTGAAGTTGCCGAAACGGACGAAGCATCACGATTCCTTCTGGTGGGCGATTCGATAAGCAACGTTTCGCGGGGCGCGCAGATCGGAAACCAGGTACTCCATTACTTCTCGCGCGGAGTTGCCGGCGGCGCGAAGAGTCGCCGCCGCGGCGGTCAGCTCGCCTTCAGTCACTTGAGCTCGATCAGCGCCACCCCCCGCGACGAGGATCACCACTTCTCCTCTGGGATCAGCCTTCCTGTAAACGTCAGCCAGCTCGGCGACGCTGCCGCGCCTGAACTCCTCGAACTGCTTGGTGAGCTCTCGCGCGACCACTGCGCGCCGCTCTCTCGCGCCTGCGCCGGAGATCTCCTCCAGCGTGTCCGCGACCCGGCCCGGTGCCTCGTACAGCACGGCGGTGACGGCGGATCCCGCAATCTCGGCAATCGCTTCCTTCCGTGCTTTCCCTTTCCGCGGCAGAAATCCGAAGAACGCAAAGCGGTCGAGCGGGAGACCGGCTCCGACCAATGCTGCCATCACCGCTGACGCGCCGGGGATCGGCACGACCTTCACACCGTGGGCAAGCGCGGCATCGACCAGTCGCGCTCCCGGATCCGAGACCAACGGGGTACCGGCATCCGATATGAGCGCGATCGAATCGCCCTTGAGCAAACGGTCGATGAGGTTGGGCGTCTCCTTCGCTTCGTTGTGCTCGTGGTAGGACCGCAGCGGTGTCGCGATTCCGTAGTGGTCCAGCAATCGCCGCGAATGGCGGGTGTCCTCCGCAATGACAAGCGCGGTCGAGGAAAGAACCTCGACCGCGCGATACGTCATGTCTCCCAGGTTGCCAATGGGGGTGCTCACCAGAAACAGCGTTCCGGCGCCCTGTGTCCCCGCTGGGGCGGAGCTCACTGCGTTGGCGTGTGAGCCCTCTTACGCAGCCGCGTCGGCGTGCTGCTTGAACTTCTCGGCGAGGGCCGGCTTGCCGACGAAGCCGATCACCTGGTCGACGAGCTTGCCGTCCTTGAAGAAAAGAATCGCGGGGATCGACCGCACGTTGAACTTGGTCGATGTCTTGATGTTCACGTCGACATCGACCTTCGCCACTTTCGCCTTGCCCTGATACTCGACCGCCAGCTGATCGAGCACCGGCGCGACCATCCGGCACGGTGCGCACCAGGTCGCCCAGAAATCCACCACGGCGAGCCCCTTGTGCTGCTCGATCTGCGTCTCGAAATCGGAGTCGTTTACTTCGACTGCATTGGACATTTTTTGCCTCCAGACCGCGGGACACGCCAGCGGGCTTCGTCGGTTAGTTTACTGCGGGGACGTTGCCCCTCATCGATAAACTTAATGACCCGATCAACCCCGCGCGGCACCCGCGTATCGCACGTTGGAATCGCTGTGGAGGCCCTCGCAGCGAGCGTGCCTTTTTTCCGCGAAGTGCTGGAATTGCCCGAGGTTTCTCTCGACGACGCCGATGGCGCGCGGATCGTGGGTTTCACTGCCGGCGAGCCCCTGGTCGAGCTACTGGAGGCGGATGACCCGAATTCGCCGATCGCGCGCTTCGTCGCGAAGCGCGGTCCCGGCATTCACCACATCTGCTTTTCTGTCGACGATCTCGACGCGACGCTCGAGCGGTGTCGGAAAGCCGGAGTGCAGCTCATCGACGATAAACCGCGGATCGGCGCCGAGGGCAAGCGGATCGCCTTCCTGCACCCCCGCTCGACGGGCGGGGTATTGATCGAGCTCTCAGATCACTAGCGCGACCGCGCTAGCGCCCCGTCCCCGAATTGCCGCAGAAGTCGCGCACGGCGGCGATGTCCATGTTGTCGACGTACCAGCGGTCGCCGGGCCCGCGAATCGTGTAGAAAGTGGTCAGCCGGGTGAGATTGCCTTTTTTCAGCTCGACACGAATCTCGCGATGCCCCTGAGTACCGGCAGATTCGCCGAGGATTCGCGAGCTGTCGTTATTGAAGTAGCACTGGAGGATGATCTCGCGCTTTTCCAGCTCAGTCCGGTCCATGGTGGCGCGCGCCGGACCCTTGTTGGTGCCGAACACGGTCGACATCGCCTGCAGGTCCTTGGCGTTCACAGCTCTCAGGAATTGCTCGACGGCCGTTTGCGCGGTGGGAGCACCGGTGAGCTCGCCGCTGTTCGTCGCGGTCTGAGTCGCGCTCGAGCAGGCGGCAAGGAGAAAAAGGCCAGCAACTTTTCTGAACGACACGATAGAATTCTCCACTGGATAAGTAGCTGCGATTGAGGGACGCGGATAATGCGAGCAAAGCAACAACGCCTCTACATCAATATTGATCACGTCGCGACTCTGCGGCAGTCGCGACGTGGCACCGAGCCCGACCCTGTCGAGGCCGCCGTGATGTGCGAAAGCGCGGGAGCGGACGGCATCACCGCGCATCTGCGCGAGGATCGTCGGCACATTCAGGACGACGATATCACCAGGCTCAACGAAACCGTTCGCACCTACTTCAATCTCGAGATGGCGTGCGTCGCCGAGATGCTCGAGCTCGCGCGTCGTCTCAGACCCCAGCAGGTGACGCTGGTTCCGGAGCGCCGCGAGGAGATCACCACCGAGGGCGGGCTCGACATCATGTCCGAGCCCGCGCGCATTCAGAACGCCGTCGACGCCCTCACCGACGCCGGCATCCGGGTGAGTCTGTTCATCGACCCGACTCGAGCGGCGGTCGAGCAATCGAAAAAGCTCGGCGTTCCGGCCGTCGAGCTCCACACCGGCACGTATTCACGCCAGCCTGAGTCCGACGCAACCCTCGACGCGCTGCGCGACGCAGCTCGGCGTGCAGCTGATCTGGGGATCGCCGTCCACGCGGGCCATGGCCTCACCGTCGCCAACGTCGGCCTCGTAGCGAGAATCCCGGAGATCGAGGAGCTCAATATCGGTCACTCGATCATCAGCCGCGCGATCTTCGTGGGTCTCGATCAGGCAGTAAAAGAGATGCGCGAAGCCATGCGCGCGGCTCGGTCGTCATAATGGGCGACCTTTGACTGCTGAATTCGCGGGATTCACCTTTCCGACGTGATGCGGAGACCGAACTGATGACGATGCCGGGCCGGCTGCTGGACTTTTTCTCACTCGAGGCGACTGAGTATCTCAATCGACTCGAGACGCTGGTCAATCGTCGGAGTCTGGAATCGAATGACGCGCGCCAGTTTGCGGCGGCCGCCCGTGGACTGCGCGGGAGCGCGACGATGGCGAAGGCCGGCGGTGTGGTTCAGCTCGCCATGACGGTCGAGCGCATCGCCTCGGGCGTCGTCCAGGGCGCGACCTCGTGGGAGCCGGAGATCCAGCGCGCGTTGATCGGCGCCGTCGAAGATCTCAAGCTGCTGGTGCGCTCCGTGCGCACGTGGGGCGCCGAGCAGGACGCGCGTCTTCAGGACAGCCTGCGACAGCTCGCGCGCTACGCGCCGGCGCGGGAAGAGCGGCGCGAAGATCTCATCGTTCCAATCTCCCACTTGTTCTTCAACGACGAGGGACCGCACATCGTCTACGTCGCGCCGAATCCCAAAACCCATTACGAGCAGCAGCTTCGCGAGCAGGGTGGCGGCATCAAACCCGGTGCTCTTTCGCCCGAAGTAAAGCGCGTTCCGACGCCATCGCGCGAGGTTCCGGTAACCCCTTCCGCGCCGCGCACGCCACCGCGCGGGAAGGAGCTGCGGGACGTTCTCAACTCCAGTCTGGCGACGATGCGTTCGCTCGAGTCGCGCAACTCCGGTCCCCAGCCACCGATGACGGAGCTGGTCCCGATCCAGGAGCTGCTATATCGCGGTCAGCGCGCCATCGAGCGCGCCGCCGAGATTCGTCGCGCGCTCAAGAAGAGCGGCACTCCGCCAACGCGCGCGCTCGTGGACGAGCTCGTCGACCTGGTGGAGCTGGCAGCGGAGTAGACTTTGCGACCGGGGTGGCGCGCCGCGCTCGGGGCATTGCTGAGCGCCGCACTCATCTACTGGACGCTGCACGGAATTTCACCCGGGGAAGTCGCACACCGCCTCGCCAACGCAGATCCGCTGCTGATGGCGTTGGCGACCTTCTGCGCCACGGCAATCTTCGCGCTGCGAGCCAGACGCTGGGAGACCATCCTCGAGCCGGTCGCGGGTACTCTTGCGTTCGGGCCGCTGTGGCGCGCCACCGCGATCGGCATGATGGTCAACAACGTGGTGCCCGCCAGGGCCGGCGAGATCGCCCGCGCGTACGCGCTCACCCGCGAGGAACGCGTCCCGTTCGCGACTTCACTCGCGTCACTGGCGGTCGATCGACTGTTCGATGCGATTGTGCTGTTGTTGCTCGCCGCATTATCACTCCTCGACCCCAACCTGCCGCAGCTTGGGTCGCTCGGCGGTCGCTCGTTGAGCTCCTTTGCGATCGCCGCCGGCACTCTCGTCATCGCACTGCTGGTGATGCTCTACGCGCTGGTCTTCTTCCCAAACCAGTTGCTGGCGCTGTTCGAGCTGTTCGCGCGAAGAGTCTCTCCGACAATCGAAGAGCGCGGCAGGCGGATGCTGGAAACCTTCATTCACGGACTCAGTGTGCTGCGCCGGCCCGGGCATTTCGCCGCGGTGCTGGGGTGGACCATAGCGCATTGGCTGCTCAACGCGGTTGGATTTTGGCTTGCCTTCAAAGCGGTAGGGATCACCGCGCCATTTTCGGCGGCGCTCTTTCTCCAGGCGTTCATCGCGCTGGGGACAGCAGTTCCGTCGCTACCAGGGTTCTTCGGGGTATTCGAGTACATGTCCGTCCAGGGACTCGCCATCTATGGCGTCGGTCAGGAGCAGGCCGCCACCTGGGCAATCGCTTATCACCTCTTTTCATTCGTGCCGATCACTCTCATCGGCGCCTGGTACTTCACGCGGCTCGGGGTGAGACTGCGTGACTTGCAGCCCACCACCGAGTCGCCGGCGTGAACGGACGCGGTGGCCGGACACTCGCGCAGGCGAAGGTAAACCTGTCCCTGCGCGTCCTGGCCAAGCAGCCTGACGGCTACCACTCCATCGAAACAGTCTTCCTGCGTCTCGCCCTCGGCGATGATGTCAGGCTCCATGTGCGGGCGAGCGCGCGGACTCTGCGCTGCGGAGTGATGCGCGACCAGCCGGAGGACCAGAATCTGGCCTATCGCGCCGCGGCGCTCTATGCGAAGGAAACGGGTTGGCCGGGCGGCTTCGAGATCGTGATCAAGAAACGCATCCCGATCGGTGGTGGACTTGGCGGAGGGAGCGCCGACGCCGCCGCTGTACTCCGAATCCTGAACACACTCTCGCAGAGGCCACTGCCCCAGTCAGCGTTGCAGGATCTGGCCGGGCGCATCGGATCCGATGTGCCGTTTCTCACCAGCGACTACGTGATGGCGATTGGCTGGGGACGCGGGGAAAAACTGCTGAAGCTGCCGGCGCTGCCCGCACGAGACATTCAGCTTTTCTTTCCGCCGTTCGGGATCGACACCGCTCAAGCCTACGCTCTGCTCGACGAACGCGGCGAACGACACGACCCGTTGGTACCGGAGCTGACCGCCGAAATGTTTCGCGACTGGGAATCGGCTGCACGACACTCGGTGAACGATTTCGAGGCGGTCATTCGTCCCCGCTGGCCGGCAATCGATGCCCTTCTTGCGCGTGGAGATCGCTATGGACTCTTCTACAGAATGAGCGGTTCCGGCTCGACCGTCTTCAAGATTCCCGGGGTCACCAGGGACATCGAGGCGGCGAAAACCCTTCCCCCACTCGAGGTCCCGGAGGGCACTCAAAGGATCGTCACCCGCACCGCCGACAGCGTTGTCCCTGTTGAGATTCTGGACTAACTTTCGCCCGCGTTTCCGCTTCGCTTCTCGCTTGTCTCACCCCGCTTCCGCATCCCCTTCCCGCTGCCCGCTCTGCCCCTTCGTCCAATGGCAGGACACCGGTCTTTGGATCCGGTAATGGTGGTTCGAATCCACCAGGGGCAATTGATCCAAGTCCTTTGTTCACTTAACTTGTAAGGCTGCATGGACGGATTATCCGTACCCGCTCATGGCTTCAAGCTCATCGCCGGGCCCGGCAACCCGGATCTGTGCGGTGAGATAGCGCAAACCCTGGACGTTCCGTTCTGCAAGACGACGGTGACCAGGTTTGCCGACGGCGAGATCTTCGTCCGCATCGACGAGAACGTCAGAGGGAACGACGTCTTCATCGTGCAGCCGACGAACCCGCCGGCCGACAACATCATGGAGCTTCTGCTCCTGATCGATGCGGCGCGCAGGGCTTCCGCGGCTCGAATCACTTGCGTGATGCCCTACTACGGATACTCGCGGCAGGACCGCAAGGACCAGCCGCGGGTCGCGATTGGTGCAAAGCTGCTGGCAAACATGATCACGGTGGCGGGCGCGAATCGCGTGCTGGGGCTCGATTTCCACCAGCACCAGCTGCAGGGGTTCTTCGATGTTCCGGTGGACCACCTGTACGCGGCGCCGGTGTTCGTTTCGCACTACCGGAAGAAGGATTTGCACGAGCTCGTCGTCGTCGCGCCCGATGTGGGATCGGCGAAGATGGCGAGAGGTTTCGCCAAGAGATTGAACGGCTCGCTGGCGATCATCGACAAGCGGCGGCCAAAGCCGAACGTGTCGGAGGTCGTGAACGTGGTCGGTGAGGTTGAAGGAAAGGATTGCTTGCTCGCGGACGACATGATCGATACCGCGGGTACGGTGTCCGAAGCGGCAAGGGCGTTGAAGGATCTGGGTGCTCGCGATGTGTACGTTTGCGCGACGCACGCGCTCCTCTCGGGTCCGGCGGTGGAGAGACTCTCGAGTGCTCCGATCAAGGAAGTGACGGTGACTGACACCGTCCTGATTCCGGAGGCGAAGAGATTCTCGACTCTGTGCGTGTTGTCGGTCGGTGAGCTGCTCGCAAAGGCGATTCGCTACATTCACAGCGAGCAGTCGGTCAGCTCGCTGTTCGAAGGTTGAGTCATGATCGAGATGATCGGGCGGGCGGCAAAGGAATTGGCGTTGGCGGTATTGGACATTATTGAATGGGCGTGGCGCCGAGCGACCGCGCCCCAGGGATGAATAGCAATGGCGACGGTTTCATTTAACGCGACAGCTCGCGAAGGCACCGGCAAGGGCGCCGCTCGCAGTCTCCGCCGTGAGGGATTGGTCCCGGCGGTCATTTACGGTCACGGCCGCGATCCGATCTCGCTGTCCCTAAACGCGCGCGATCTGGACAAGATGCTCGGCCACATTCAGGCGGAGAGCACGGTCATCGACATCACCGTCGGCGGACAAACGGCCAAGACTCTGATCCGCGAGATCCAGCGGCACCCGATCAAGCGTCAGATCCTGCACGTCGATTTTCAGGCGCTCGTTGCCGGTGAGAAGGTCACCGTGAGTATCCCAATCACCCTGACCGGCATTCCGGAAGGTGTCAAGCTCGAGGGCGGCGTTCTCGACCAGACTCTGCGCGAGCTCGAGATCGAAGTCGATCCTTCCAACATCCCCGACCACGCCGAGCTCGACGTCAGCGCGATGGTGATCGGCGATTCGCTCCACGTCAGCGACATCAAGCTGCCGGAGGGCGTCGAGATTCTCGATGATCCCGAGACTTCGGTTGCGGTCGTTGCCGCGCCGCGCGCGGTGATCGAGGAGACTCCCGCCGCCGAGGGTGTCGAAGGCGCGCCTGAAGGCGCCGCCGAGCCCGAAGTCATCGGCAAGGGCCCGTCCGATGAAGAGGGTGAAGGCGAAGACGAGTCCAACAAGTAGCGCTTATTGGATAGCCATTGAAGGTCATAGTCGGTCTCGGGAATCCGGGCCGCGAGTACGCCGCGACACGTCACAACGTCGGCTGGTGGTTGATCGACCACCTCGCCGACGTTTGGCATTTTGACGGCTGGAAGAAGGACGCGGAGTCGCACGTCTCGAACGGCACCATCGGTAACGTGAAGGTGCGGCTGGTGAAGCCGCAGACCTACATGAATCTGAGTGGACAGGCCCTCAAGAATTTCGTGCGACGCCCGTTCTGGAGCCCGGCCAAAGACCTGCTTGTCGTGGTAGACGAAGTCCAGCTGCCCGTCGGGCGGATGCGCATTCGTCCGCACGGCAGCGCCGGTGGCCACAACGGCCTCAAGAGTGTTGAGCACGCACTTGGGACGCAGGAGTACGGCCGGCTGCGGATCGGTGTCGGGCCGAGCGAGGAGCGGAAGGGGATCTACACGAACCTCGCCGACTTCGTGCTGGCGCCGTTCGCGCGCGACGAACGGGAGGATATTCTGGCGCTGCTGCCGGAGTTGACTGCGACCGTTGAGACGTGGTTGAAGGAGGGCGTAGAAAAGGCGATGAACCTCCACAATCGTCGGCCTTCTGCCGAGAGCTAGGAGCTTTCAGCAAGGAGCTTGTTGACCGAGTACTCGAACTAACGGCATCGATAATCGCGGACTGATCGAGGGTTGACGACACCGACTAACCTGCGGACATAGGCGACCTCGGTGCCCTCAGTCCTGCGGTTGTCCTCTTCCTCGGTACTCAGTCAGTCCGCGATTGTCGATGCCGTTAGTCCGTAATACTCGGTTAATAGCTCTGACTTTTTTCTTTCCCAATTACTTTTTCTGGATGCTCAAGCTCGGAATAGTTGGTCTACCCAACGTCGGGAAATCGACGTTGTTCAATGCACTCACTGCCGCCAAGGCTGAAGCCGCGAATTATCCGTTCTGCACCGTCGAGCCCAACGTCGGGATGGTCGAAGTTCCCGACCCGCGACTCAACGAGCTCACGGACATTGTGAAACCGAAAAAAACCGTCCCCGCGGTTGTGCAGTTCGTGGATATCGCTGGTCTCGTCAAAGGCGCCGCCGAGGGCGAAGGGCTCGGCAACAAGTTTCTCTCGAACATCAGAGAGACCGACGCGATCGTGCACGTAGTCCGCTGCTTCGAGGATCCCGACGTCACCCACGTCATGGGGGCTGTCGATCCGGTGCGCGACCGCGAGGTGATCGAGTTCGAGCTCGCGCTCGCCGATCTCTCCTCGCTCGAGAAGCGCCTCGACAAAACGCGCCGCTCCGCGCGCACCGGCGACAAGGAAGCGCAAGCCGAGCTCCCGGTTCTCGAGAAAGCCTACGGATTTCTGAAGGAAGGCAAAGGACTGTGGGAGGCGCGGCTCACTGCCGATGAAAAAGCCCTGCTCGCGCCATTGACTTTGCTCACCGTCAAACCGGTGCTTTACGCGGCGAATGTCAGTGACGCGGAGCTGTCCGGCGAGGAGGGTCCGCATCTGAAGGCGCTGCGCGAAACAGTAAGGAAAAGCGGGGAGCAGGCCGAGGTAGTTCCCTTCTCCGCCAAGATCGAGGCCGAGCTCGCCGAGCTGCCAGCGGAGGATCGCGCCGACTTTCTGTCCTCGCTCGGACTGGAGTCAGCGGGGCTCGATCGTTTGATCCGCGCGGGATACAAGCTGCTCGGACTGGAGACGTATTTCACCGCGGGTGAGCAGGAGGTTCGCGCCTGGACGATCCACCGCGGCGACACCGCCCCGAAGGCGGCGGCGGTGATCCACACCGACTTCGAGCGCGGATTCATTCGCGCTGAAACTGTCGCATACGACGCGTTCGTCGGAAACGAAGGCTGGAAGGGTGCGCGCGAGAAGGGTGTGGTGCGCTCGGAAGGAAAGGAGTACGTCGTCCAGGACGGCGACGTACTCCTCTTCCGATTCAACGTCTAGCTGACTGCTTCAACCTGTAGCCACGCCTACGGTTCAGATCTTTTCGCTCCCGCTCAGTTCGCGGGATGGATCTGATCGCGGATTTCTCCACTGGGATTCGCGGTTGTATGCACGTTCGCGTACGCGTTGCCGTTGTTGAAGAGCACGCGCAGCGAGTCGAGTGACACCGTCGAGTTATTGGCGTTGGTGATGGTGCCCTCGGCGACGCGACCAGTCAGAGTGCCAGTCTCAGGGGGCCTGTTGGGCAGGAAAAGGTTGATGATGACCGGGCCTGCCGTCGTTCCGACATTCGTCGCTGCGCCGAGGTGGATATGCGATGCGGTGACGTTGGTGATGTTCGTCAGGTCGAGGGTCCAGTTGATGACATTGCCATGGTCGACAAAAGTGAAAACTCCGCTTCCTGGCGAGGTGTGGCCCGCGCCTTCGTTCGCGGCGATCAGGTTCGCGACGTAGGTCTTTCCGGCCGGGCCCGTCGAATCGTCACCACAGCTCGCGGCGACGAGCGTTATTGCGGCCGCTACGATGATTCCAGCGGCAATTCCAACTGTTCTGCGCATGTAACCTCCGGGAGAGCGCAGGACAGAAGCTAGATCGGCCACCGAACCCATAAAGTCTCCGACCGCCAATGACCGCCCACTCGCGGCGAGATGAACGTTCGGCGCGGCGGGCGTCCGCGGTTGAATTAGGGCGCTGAACCGCCTAGCTTTCCCACTCTGACAACGGCCGCGCCCGCGGCCTTCACACCTTCCTCCCACTTCGGCAACCAGCGGGAGGCGGTTAACGACCAAAAGGAGGATTGCCAGTGCCTCGCACTTACGAGGCGGTCTACATCTTCGATTCCACTCTCGAAGACGCCGCCATCAACGACAAGATCAACCGCTTCAACGGCCTGCTCGGCGCCAAAGAGCAGCCGGAAGTCACCCATTGGGGTCGGCGCCAGCTCGCGTATTCGATCGGCCCCCGAGAGAACGGCTACTACGTCGTCTCCAAGTTCAACGCCGAGCCTTCCGCTCTTCCCGAGTACGAGAGAGCGCTCAAGCTCGACGATGGTGTCATTCGCTACCTCGTCACCCTGCACGAGCACGAAGTCGGCGCTCCACCGCAGTCCGAGGAAGAGCTGGCCGCGGCGACCCGCCGTGACGACGATGACGACGACGAGGATTAATCAATGAGAAGACCACAAAAGAGCTGCCCGTTCTGCGAGAGCCGCGTTCGATGGATCGATTACAAGGACGATCGCACTCTCGGAAGATTCATCACCGACCAGGGTAAGATCCTTCCGTCACGCCTGAGCGGCGCCTGCGCGCGGCATCAGCGCCAGCTGTCGACCGCGATCAAGAGAGCTCGCTTCCTGGCCCTCATTCCGTACATCCGCGGCCACCAGGCGTAGATGGCGGACGCCGCCACGACGGAAACGAAGAGTCGGTCGTGGCGGCCCCTGTTGTGGGGGCTGGCAGCGTTTCTGATTCTCCCTTATCTGCCTCCCCTCGACGCGCTCATACCGGTCCAGCAGACAATGCTGGTCCTCATCGCGGTCATCGCCAGTTGCGCCATCGTCGACTGGAAGCTCGGCGGACGCGCGGTGATGGTGTTGATCTGGGTCGGTCTCGCGATCTGGATGCTTCTCCAGCCCGCCGGAGAGCCCGGCACCCAGTACGATCAGATGGCGCGGGGCTGGGTGGTCCTGCTGGCGGCGAGCTTCGGCTTGGTGAGTCTCTGGAACACCAGCTCGCCCCTTCTTCCCCGCGCGCTCTTCGCTATCGGGCTCGCCGTGGCGGTGGGCTTCAGCCTGGCGTTGTCGTCGCCAAGCGGAATCGCTCGCTTTCAGCACGCTGCGGGCGAAGAATTCTCGCGGCGGGTCAACGTCACGATCCAGAAGATCGAGGAGGGACGCTCCGAGCCGGCGTGGAAAGAGATCACCGACAAGGCGCCCTGGTTCGACGCGTTGAACGACGAGAGCGAATCGATGATGCGCGAGATGCCGTCGCGGTCAGCGGCTCTCCTCCCTGCGCTGCTCGCACTCGAATCGCTCGCGGCGCTGGGACTTGGTTGGGCAGTCTATCAGCGTTTTGCCCCCGAGCGGCTGGGGCCGCCGCTCGGACGACTCATGGAATTTCGCTTCAATGACCAGCTGGTTTGGGGCCTCGCTGTGGGAGCCACGCTGTCGCTGCTGCCAGCATTCGGCGAAGCCCGAAACGCCGGCTACAACCTGCTCCTGTTTTTTGGCGCGCTGTACCTGATCAGGGGGACCGGGGTTCTCGTCTGGCTTTCCCGCGGCCGGTATGTCTATCTGGTCATCCTCGGCTTCATTCCATGGCTGCTGGTCGGCGTCACGGTCCTGCTCGGGCTGGGTGATACCTGGCTCGACCTGCGTCGCCGCTCGCGGCCGGCCTGAGACTGCGGCAGTTCCACCAATTGTGCTAGCTTTACTCGTTCTCAACGACCACCGAAGGAATCTCGGCAATGGAAGTCATACTCAGACAGGCAGTTGAAAAGCTCGGGCACCCGGGCGACATCGTGAAAGTCTCGGCCGGTTACGCGCGCAATTATCTCCTTCCGCGCGGTTTTGCCTACGAGGCGACGGCGGGAAACCGGAAGCGCATCGAGCAGGAACGCCAGCGGCTCGAGCAGGCCGAGGAGCAGCGCCGCGGCTCTGCCTCGGAGCTCGCCACGAAGCTCGAGCAGGTGTCGTTGACGTTTTCGGCCCGCGTCGGCGACGAAGGCAAGCTCTTCGGCTCGGTTACTTCTTCGGATATCGCGCACCAGCTCGAGGCGCAGGGCTTCCATGTAGAGAAGCGACAGATCGATCTGCACGAGCCGATTCGCGCGCTCGGCGTCTATCGCGTCCCGATCCGGCTCCACGCCGACGTCCACCCGGAAATCAAGGTCTGGGTCATCAAGCAATAACGGCGTAGGGAAAGTGAAGACCTGGCTGTCCTAGAGATGGACGGCCAGGTCTTTTTTGCTTGGCATACTTGGCGTGCGAAATGCTACTTGAACCCCTCACGGAACTTTCGCCCGACGGATAAGCTACACGTAAATGCGGCATCCACGCCGCGAATGAACCTTCACCGAACCGCATGGCAACATCCCTATCGTCTGTAACCGCCCGCGAGGGCGCGCAGAGAGTTCAGCGCGCCGCCCAGCTGTGTCTGGACATGAAAGCAAACGACGTCGTGATACTCAATCTGGCCGGCGTCACCGACATGACTGACTACTTCGTCATCGCGAGCGGAACCTCCGACACCCACGTGAGATCGATCGGCGAGCACGTGATTGCGGAGATGAAGAAGCAGGGCTTGATGGTGCACCACACTGAGGGGTTACAGCAAGGCCGCTGGGTATTACTCGATTTCTTCGATTTCGTAGTTCACATCTTCCATCCGACGCTTCGCTCGTTCTACCAGATAGAGCGCCTGTGGAGTGACGCGGAGACAGTGGCGCTGGAACCACAGGAGTAAGCAATGAAAGCGGTTCGTATTCTGGCCGGAATGGCTATTCTGCTGTGCGGAGCTCGCCTCGACGCACAGCAGTACTTCGGCATGAACCAGGTGCAGTACAAGCACTTCGACTGGAGAGTGATCGAGACCGAGCACTGGCTCGTTCACTACTATCCCGAGGAGCGCGCTGGAGCTATGGAAGCAGCCCGCATGGCGGAGCGCTCCTATGCACGGCTCTCGAAGGTGATGGACCACCAGTTCCGCGAGAAGAAGCCGATCATCCTTTACGCTTCCCGCTCGGAATTCGGGCAGAGCAACGTAAACGGAGATCTCGGCGAAGGCGTCGGCGGAGCCACCGACCCGCTGCGGCAGCGAATGATCCTTCCGCTCACGGGCGACCTCGGCAGCTTCGAGCATGTGCTGACCCACGAAATGGTGCACGAGTTCCAGTTCGACATCTTCGCGCGCGGCAAGGCGGGCGCGAACCTCCAGACCCTCAGCCAGGTCGATCCGCCGCTCTGGTTCATGGAAGGCATGGCCGAATACCTCTCTATCGGGCCGGAGCACATCCTCACCGACACCTGGGTTCGCGATGCGGCGGTGAACGGCACTTTGCCGACCATCGAGCAGATGACCGAGCGTCCCGACAAATACTTCCCGTATCGCTACGGTGAAGCCTTGTGGGAGTACGTCGGTGAGCGCTGGGGCGACGCCGCCATTGGCGAGATCATGCAGAACGCCACCACCCTCGGCATCGCGCGGGCATTTCAGCGACAGCTCGGTCTTACGCTCCACGAGCTGAGCGACGACTGGCGCGAGTCGGTCAACGCCAAGTATCTGCCACAGGCAGCGAACCTCGACCGCCCGCAGACCTTTGCCCAGACCCTGCTCAGCGAGAAGAAAACCGGTGGCCAGATCTTCCTTGCTCCCGCGCTTTCAACCGACGGCAGCCGCATCGCGTTCCTGTCCAATGGCAGTGTGAAGCGCGGCGAGGTGTTCATCGATCTGTGGCTGGGCGACGCGCGCACAGGCAAGCGCATTAAACGACTCGTCGAGAGCACCACGAATCCGAACTTCGAGGAGCTGCGCCTGCTCTACTCGCAGAGCTCTTTCTCGAACGACGGGCGAACGCTCGCCTTTACCGCGCAGCGCGAGGGCAAGGACGTTCTCTACCTCATGGATGTCGCCACGGCCAACGTCAAGAAACGTCTCGACCTGCCGGTCGATGCAGTCTGGAGTCCGACGTGGTCGCCCGACGACAAGCAGATTGCGTTCAGCGGCACTGTCGGCGGCATCACCGATCTCTACATCGTCAACTCCGACGGCAGCGGACTCCGCCAGCTGACCGACGACAAGTACGGCGACCTCCAACCGGCGTGGTCGCCTGACGGTCGCCAGATCGCTTTCGCGAGCGATCGCGGTCCCGAGACCAACTTGGCGATCCTGAAATTCGCCAAGTGGCAGATCTCGGTGATGAATCTCGACAACGGAAGCATCACCGTGCTGCCGGGTCAGGACGGACTGAATCTGAATCCGCAGTGGTCGCCGGATGGGCGCGAGCTCGCGTTTGTCTCCGACCGAACGGGCATTCCTAACGTTTTTCTGTACGACTTCAGCACTGGCCAACACTATCAGATCACCAACGTCCTTGGCGGAGTCTCGGCCATCACCGAGTACAGCCCGGCGATCAGCTGGTCGAGGGGATCAGACAGGCTTGCGTTCACGTACTACGAGCGCGGCGACTACACGGTGTGGACCGTCGATAATCCGCGCTCCCTCAAGCGGACGGCGTACGTGCCCGGCTCTGCCAATCAGGTCGTCGCAGCTGCACCGGCGGCGAACGCTCCGCAAACGGCGTTCGATTCTACTTTGAGAGCCCAGCCCGGCGAGCCGACCTCTACCTATCGCGCGCCATCCGGAACGCGACAGTCATCGGTCCTTCCGGCGCAGGAAGTAGCAGTAGCGGATTTGCCGGCGAGTATCGGCACGCTGATGTCCGATCCGCTGTTCGGCCTGCCCGACACCGCGCGGTTCAAGGAGCGTCCGTACCACGCAACCTTCCACCCCGACTACATCGCCGATCCGTCGGTCGGGTACACACCCAGCTACGGTGGAATGTTCGCCGGCGGCACCGCTTTCGTCTTCAGTGATCTGCTCGGCAATCACCAGCTCGCGGTCGCGGGCAACGTTTACGGACGGCTAAGCGACGCCAGCGTCTTCGTCGGCTACGCCAATCTGAGCCGTCGCTGGCAGTACACCACCGGCGTCGCACAGGACCCGATCTACGTGCCGATCGCAGGTGGTCAGATCGCGGATCCGAACAATCCGAACGTGGTGCGCTTTCAGACGGACTATTTCCGCTACGTGATCAGGAATGTCTTTCTCACGGCACAGTACCCATTCAGCCGGTTCACGCGCGTTGAAGCGGGAACACAGTTCAATAGCATCGCCCAAGGTGTAGTCCACGTCTTCCAGGACTGCAGCGTCGCGGGCTATTGCACCGACGTGCAGTTCAAGAACGACAGTATCAAGATCAAGACGTTGAACTACATCACCCCGACGACAGCGTTCGTCTCGGACAACACGCTGTTTGGTAACACCGGTCCGATCATGGGACGGCGGATGCGCTTCCAGGCGTCCCAGAACCTCGGCAATGTCAACTTCGCCGACTTCCTGGTTGACTACCGCCGCTATGATCCCATTATCTTCAACACGCTCACCTTTGCGACGCGATTCCTGTCGTCGATCTCGCTCGGACGCGATGAAGACTTGTTCCCGAAGTACATCGGAAGACCGGACTTCGTCCGTGGTTACGATCGCGCGAACTTCAGCTTCTATGATTGCACATCGATCATCGGCGGCCAGTCACAGTGCAACAACGCCCAGCTCGCGGGCAGCAGAGTCGCCGTCTTCAACGAGGAGCTGCGCTTCCCGATCATCCGCCGCTTCGACATCGGCAGCTCGTTTGGACTTCCGCCGGTCGACGGCCTCATCTTCTATGACGCGGGTTTGGCCTGGAGCAAAGGACAGACTCCTCACCTCGGTAACGCGCCGGTGGGTAACAACCCGAACCTCGATCGCTACCCCCTCGCGAGCTGGGGGGCTGGATTGCGCGTGAACCTGTTCAACCTCGCCGTACTTCGCTGGGATTACGCGCGGCCGATGGTCGGCGGACGGAAGCCCAACTGGACCTTCTCATTGGGAGCGAGCTACTAACCGTTGCGTCGCCTCCTACTGCTGGCGCTGCTCTGTGCAGCCTGTACGAACAACGACAGGGCAGCGCCTGACAGCACGAACTTCCAACCGGCCGAACCAACTGGCCCAGACCCGCTTCTCCTCCGCGTTCCGCGCGGCGGAGGAACGGGTCGCGTTTACGTGTACCCGAAGCTCGACTCCGCCGTCTGGACGGTGGACGAAGCTCCGGCGCTAGAGCGAATACTCGCCTTCGATCCCGACGCCGGGACCATAGCCTACGTCGATGCAAAAGGCTTCCCCGGTCGGCTTGACCTCAGGGAGACCGATGTCGTCAAAGCCTCCCGCGCTAAGCTGACCTCGCTCGCCTCCGCTAACGGCAGCGACATCTACGGCATCAATTCCAAAGGCGAAGTCGTCAGGCTGAACCCGAGCGGCGGTGACTGGCACTTCAAGCCGCCGATTGCGGCGCGCTCGGTCTTCACGCAACCGAACGGAGAGCTGCTCGTCGCCGCGAACAAAGGCACGCAAACCATCCTCTGGAAGGTGAGGCCACCAGACGATGTCGTGCAGGACAGCGCGGTCTTGCCGCTCTCGGGACGCGCGGTTCGTACCCAGGTCGGAGATCGCGTTTACTTCACCGTGGACAGCGGACTCATTGGCGTAAAGGCCAAGGATCTCTCGCCCGCGGGCACCGTGGAGCTCCAGAGCCGCGTGCGCGCGCTCGCGCCCACGCCAAGTGGAGACCGTCTCTACATAGCGACGTTTGGTGATAGCGGACTCTCGGTGGTCGATCGCTACAGCGGCAACGTCAGCCACGCCGTTACGCTTCCCGCTCCTCCAATCGACCTGCGCATGGACGGACTCGGTAGATATCTCATCGCGCGCTTCCCCAAAGTCGATTCCGCATGGGTGATTGCGATCGGCACGAACCGTCTCGTTGGCGCTGTTGGCACGCGTTGGGAAGCGGATCTTCCTGCAATCACCCCTGACGGTGAGCTCGCTGTGCTCGGCGCGAAGGACGTGACGTTGATTGACCCAGACAATCTCGCCGTCAAATCCACCATTGCCGCCGGCGCGAAAGACTTCTGGTACTTCTTCGCCTGGAACGGTTTCCGGCCGCGGCCAGCGGGCCTTGACCAGCCGGTGACTTTCCCCACCGACAGCGTGTACACCGATTCCACGGCGAGCTCGACGTCGCCGGACGCGTCGTCGACACCCGCGACTATCGATAGTACGGCGCCACCGCCAGTCGCTCAGCCTGGCGCCTCAGGCGGCTTCACCGTCTCCTTTGCCGCGCTACTCACCGAGGACAAGGCGCAACTCCTGGCGAATACCATTCGCGTCGGCGCGACACCGGCCCACGTCGTGGTTACGAACAGCGCCGGCTCGCCAATCTACCGAGTCGTGATGGGTCCGTTCCCGACGAAGGAAGAGGCAGAGCGAGTCGGTCGCGCATCTCGACGCGACTACTGGATCTACGAGGGCTCCCCTTGAAGTCGCCCGACTCCGGTGGACGACCCGTAGCATGGGAAGACGCCGGACGGCAGATCGCACCACTGCTGGGCAGCTACTCCGCCATTGTCGTCACATCCTCGGATCCCGCTGTCGCCGCGTACGTAGCGCTTGGGATCGCCCGCGCTGAAGCCAATCACCGCCGCGCGGTCGTAGCGGATCTCGTCGGGGATCTTCCGCCGCTTCGCTCCCTCGTCAAGCAAGAGGATCCGCACGGCATCACCGACAGCTTTTTGTACGGCGTCTCGCTCAACAAGATCGGCTACGAAGTCGAAGGCACGCCGAACCTGTACGTGATGCCGAGTGGAACCGATCCGGTGATCGACGAGCAGATCTTCCACAGCGGACGGTGGAAGAAGCTGGCGGCGGGATTTACCCAGGTCGGGGCACTCCTGATTCTGGTGGCGTCCAGTCATGCGCCTGGGTTGGCAGACCTCATCGAGCAGGTCGATGGTGCCGTGCTCGCGAAGGATCTCGAGATGGCCGCGGCACCCGGCGCGCTCGTGCTAGCCCGGGTCCCGTCGCCGACGCCGACCCTCAGGATTCAGCTTCAGCGCGCCAGTGCCCGCGCCGCAGTCTGGAGACGACAACGGTGGTTCAAACCCGCTCTTGGAGCAGTCGCGGTTTTTCTCCTCGCTGCCATGGGAGTGGCCCTCGTTTTCACCGGCGTAATTCCCCGCACGCGCTCACCTGCGCCGCGCGCCGCCGTCAAGCCGGTCGCGACAACGACACCCCTACCGCCCCGCCGCGCGCCCGAAACGCTGTACATCGCTCCTCCCGCCAACCCCGCAGACTCAGCCGAGGCGTCCGCGTTTGCCGTCGAACTACAGGTCGCAAACACCGCCGAAGGTGCTAACTTGTTCATCAGGAAAAATCGCGCGGCGCTACCGGCGCCCGCTGTGTCGCCTGTCCCAATTGACCCGGAGCGATCGACATGGTACAAGCTGACAGCCGGTGCGTACCCGGCGCGATATCAGGCCGACTCACTCCTTTTTGTCCTGCGTAATGCGCATGTGCTCAGGGATTCTGCCGGCAGCGTTACCCGCGCGCCGCTGGCGCTGCTCGTCGACAGTGTTCCGACTCAGGGCGGCATCAGCGATGCCGTCCGGGCCGCAGTGCAGAAATACGATGACCGCGGCCTGCTGGTCTACGCGTTGATCCAGGATGACGGGGGCGCGCGGTTGTACGCGGGCGCCTTCACCCGGCCCGAGGAATCGGCCGAACTGACCAAGACACTTCGCGGCGCGGGACTGAATCCCGTGCTCGTCTACCGAACCGGGAGAGCGCCTTAGTGCGTTTAACGAAGCTCGAGATTCACGGATTCAAATCCTTCGCCGATCAAACCGAGATGCTCTTCGAGCCCGGCGTCACGGCGATCGTGGGTCCGAATGGCTGCGGAAAGTCGAACGTGTCGGACGCAGTCAGGTGGGTGCTCGGCGAGCAGCGCGCTCGTGCCTTGCGTGGCGCGAAGATGGAGGAAGTAATCTTCCAGGGCTCCTCCGCCCGGCGCGCAGTCAACCTCGCTGAAGTCTCGCTGCACTTCGAGAACGACGATGGCGCGCTCGATATTCCCTTCCGCGAAGTCGTGATCACCCGGCGTCTGAGCCGGTCCGGCGAGAGCGACTACTTCCTGAATGGCGCCGCGTGTCGTCTGCGCGACATTCACGACATGGTGCGTGGCACCGGCCTCGGCGCCGATTCTGGCGTCGTAATCGAGGCGAAGATGGTCGATGCGTTGCTCAGCGACCGCCCCGACGACCGCCGTGAGCTGTTCGAGGAAGCTGCGGGAGTCGGACTTTATCGCGATCGCAAGCGTAGCGCCGAGCGTCGGCTCGAGGAGACGACGGTTGACCTCGCTCGGATCGACGATCTGATCGCCGAAGTTCAAAGCCAGGTGCGTTCACTCGCGCGCCAGAGGAAGCGCGCCGAGCGACACACCGAGCTCATGTCCCGGCGGTTCACTCTCGAGGTCGCGCACGCATCGCGCGAGATGGCCGCGTGGCGTGACGAGCTCGCGCGCCTCGAGGAGCGGGTGACAGCACTACGCGTCGAGGTTCCGGCCGGCGAGCAGCGGCTGCGCGAGGCCGAGGCAGCGCGAGACGCTGCCCTCAATGAGCGTACGACAGCGGAAGCGCGACGCACGGAGCTGGCGCGGCTGGTGTCGGATCAGCGCGAGAGCACCCAGCAATTGCGTGGCGAGATCGCCGTCGCGGAGGAGAGGCTCCGCAACGCGATGTCCCGCCGGGAGCGCGCCGAAGAAGAGCGCCGTGAGGGCGACGCCGTCGCCGGACGTGTCAGCACCGAGATGGAGCGCGCCGCCGCCGAGCTCGCGGCGCTCGAGGAGGCGTTGCGTGCTGCCGACGAAGCGCTGGCCGGTCATGCGCGCCGCGAGGAGGAGGTTCGTTCCAATCTCAGTATCGCCCGTTCCAGCCTGGAGCAGGGCGAGCGCGCCCTCCGCGAGCTGCGCGAGGAGCTCCATCGAGCGTTGCTTGACCGCCAGAGCGGCGAGCGAGAGCGCGAAGAGCTCACCGGCCGACGTACGACGCTGGAGACCGAGCTCACCCATCTCTTCGACGCGGCTGAGGCCGCTCGGCGTGACCTTGCCGCGGTCGAAGACGCCGCGTCGATCGCAGCGACACGCCTCGCCGAAACCGGCGCTGCTGCCGACGAGGCGCGCGATGCGCTGGAAGCCGCTCGCGAGCGCGAGAGTGCCGCGCGCGCAGATCTCCTCCGCGCGGAAGAGCTGCACACCGCGCTAAGCGCCAAGCTCAACGCCCTCGAAGGGCTCGAGCGCGAGCGTGTCGGTCTCGCTCCGGCGGCAGCGCGCCTCCTCAAGGAGCGCGCGATCTTCGGCGAAGGCGCCGTGCTCGGCCCACTTAGTGATTTCATCAGCGCCGATGCCGCCGCTGCAGGTCTCGTCGAGCGCTTTCTCGGGCCCACGGTCAACGCAGTTCTGGTTCGCGATCGGAATGTCGCCGACGCCATTCGCACCTGGCACGCATCCGCGACACCAGGACCGCTGCTGCTGCTTCCGCTCGATTCCGTCAATGGAGATTCCGCGACATCGACCGGAAATCCCGATCTTGCCGCGCTCGTCGAATCAGCGTCTCCCGCCGCCGGCTGGGTGAGATCGCTGCTCGGGCGCGTCACTTCGATGGAAAGCGGATCCGCATTCGTCGACGCGCGCGGCGCAATCTGGCTGCCTGCCGCCGAGTCTGGTCCGGGACCGCTGCGTCGCCGCGCCGAGATCACGGAGTTGAAACAGGCTGTCCTCAACAGCGCGGCTTCGCGACATACCGCCACCGTGAACGCGGAGACCGAGCGTGCTGCCCTCGCAGCCGCCGAGCGAGCCGCGGTTGTCGCCCAGGAAGCGGCTTCGCAGGCCGCACGCGCCAATGCTGAAGCCGCGGATCGTTCGGCAACGGTCGCTCGACAACACCAGCGTGCCGCGCGGGAAGCAGCCGAGGCGCGGGCGCTGATCGAACGACTCACCGAGCGTGAGACGACGACCGCCGAGCGAATCGAAAAACTCGCTACCGCAGCAGCCGAGATCGAAGCGCGCATTGCTGCGCACGAAACCGCGGTTGGCGCGGCGCGCGACGTCCTCGCCAGCGCTGAACACAGCCAGGAAGAAGCGCGTGAGCAGCGCACCGCCAGTCAGATCCGCCGCGCGCAGGCGCAAGCGCAGCTCGAGGTGGCGTCCGATCGCCACCGCCATCTCCGCGATGAGTTCGCATCGGCAACAGGGCGACTCGAGTCGCTGCAGATCGAGCTGACCACTCTTTCGTCCGCCGACGCGCAGCTCACCGAACAAGTATCGCAGTGGCAGAGCGATCTAGATGCGCGCCAGTCCACCCTCGAGGACACCGAGCAGAAGCTGGCGGACGCGGAGCGCGCGGTGCACGACATCGACGAGCGATTCTCCAGCGAAGAGCATCTGTTGAGCGAGCTGCGTCGCAACGTCTCCGTGGCCAGCGAAGAGCTCCACGCCGCCGAGCTCCGCTACACCGAGCTGTCGGGCAAGCGTGCCGCCATTCGCGAGCGGCTGGAGGCAGAATGGAAGAAGCCCGTCGACGAGCTGCTCGCTGGAGCCGAAACGCTTGAGCTGGATGATGAGACCCTCCGTAGCGAGGCCGCGCTGGTGCGTGAGCAGCTCGACGCTCTAGGTCCAGTCAATCCGCTGGCGATCGAGGAGCACGAAGAGGAGACCCGCCGGCTCGGTTTCCTCACCACCCAGCGCGACGACCTCAACTCGGCGAAGGCATCCTTGCAGCAGGCGATCCGCGAGATCGACACCACCGCGCGCGAACTTTTCCTGCAGACCTTCGTGCAGGTGCGCGAAAACTTCCGCAACATCTTCATGACCTTGTTCGGCGGCGGTGAGTGCGATCTCCGCCTCGAGAATCCGGAGAGCCCGCTCGAGGGCGACATCGAGATCCACGCATCACCTCGCGGCAAGCGCACTCAGCGCATCCACCTGCTCTCGAGCGGAGAGAAAGCGCTGGTGGCGCTGTCGCTGCTGTTCGGGATATTCCTCACCAAGCCGAGCCCGTTCTGCCTGCTCGACGAGGTCGACGCGCCACTCGACGACCAGAACATCGGTCACTTCGTGCGCATGCTCAATCGCTTCAAGAACAGAACCCAGTTCATCGTGATCACCCACAATCCGCGCACCACCACCGAAGCCGCCGACGCCGTTTATGGTGTTACTATGCAGGAGCCCGGCGTCTCATCCCTGGTAAGCGTACGCATGCGCGGCCGCACCGTCGACGAGACGATCAGTCCCGCGCATCCAGCGCACACACCACAGCTGCACGACGAGGCCGCCGAAGCCGCCGAGCCAGCGTCAATTACCGCGTAAATGCTAGTAGTCATGCAACACGACGCGACGGCGAAAGACGTCGAGCGCGTCGTCAGTATCATTCAGGAAATGGGCTACGAGGCCCGCCCGATGCCCGGTGCGCAGCGTACCGCCGTCGGCCTCGTTGGCAATGACGGCCGCGTCGACTCGTCGCGCCTCGAGGCACTCCCCGGCGTCGCGCAGATCATTCACGTCACTCAACCGTACAAGCAGGTATCGCGGGAATGGCGTGCCGAGAACACCGTCGTCGAGCTCGCTCCCGGCGTCACGGTTGGCGGCGACAGCGTCGTCGTGATCGGTGGGCCCTGCTCCGTCGAATCGGAGGAGCAGATTTTATCAGCCGCACGGATGGTGAAGGCGGCAGGCGGGACCGCCCTGCGCGGCGGCGCATTCAAGCCCCGCAGCTCGCCGTACTCCTTCCAGGGCCTCGGGGAAAAGGGATTGAAGCTTCTCGCCCGCGCAGGAAAAGAGACGGGATTGCCTGTCGTCACCGAGGCGATGGACTCGGAAGGAGCGAAGCTCGTCGCGGATCTCGCCGACTGCATCCAGGTCGGTGCGCGCAACATGCAGAACTACTCCCTGCTCAAGACCGTGGGCAAGCTCAAAAAGCCGGTCCTGCTCAAGCGCGGAATGGCGGCGACCATCAACGAGCTGCTGCTCAGCGCCGAGTACATTCTGGCGGAAGGCAACGAGAACGTGATCCTCTGCGAGCGTGGAGTGCGCAGCTTCGATCCCGCTGCCCGCAACATGTTCGACCTCACCGCGATCCCGATCGTGCACAGGCTGTCGCATCTTCCGATCATCGCCGATCCGAGCCACGGTACGGGACTGCGCGACAAGGTCATCCCGATGGCGCGCGCAGCGATCGCAGCCGGGGCGGATGGTGTGATGATCGAGATGCATCCCGAGCCGGATCGCGCGCTCTCCGATGGCGCACAATCCCTCTACCCCGACCAGTTCACCCAGCTCGTGGGCGAGCTTCGAGCCGTCGCCGCGGCGATTGGGCGTAGCGTACCTTCGGCAAAATCCGGAACGGCATAAGGCCTGCCGGGTACGCTTCACTATGAAAAACCTCATCTATCCGGTGGCGTTCGCCGTCGCCGCGCTGCCCCTCTCCGCGCGCGCGCAGAGCGCCGATGCAATCATCGATCGCGCAGTTGCTGCCTACGCCCGACTCAACAGCATGCGGGCTGAATTCCGCCAAACTCTGACGAATCCGGTGACGGGAAACAGCCAGACGACGAGCGGCGTCATCCTGCGCAAGAAACCGAATCTGCTGAGCATCAGCTTCGAATCGGGCGACAGGGTCGCTGCCGATGGATCCACGCTCTGGGTGTATTTGCCCAGCAGTGTACCCGGCCAAGTGGTGAAAATGCCCTATACCGGCGCCAATGCCAGCGCGGTTGATCCCGCCGAGCAGTTTTTGAACTCGCCAAGATCGCGATTCACAGTCGCGTCTGGAGGTGAGGCAACGGTGGGTGGCCGTTCTACCCACGTGATCACGCTCACACCCAAGCGCGCTAATCCCAACTTCGCGAGCGCGAAGCTCTGGATCGATGACAGTGATTCGAGCATTCGGCAGTTCGACATCGAGACGCCGAGCGGTCTCAAGCGGCACGTCGTCATCACCAGCTTCACACCTAATCCGAGTCTGGCCCGGACAGCCTTCCGCTTCTCCGTGCCGAAGGGCGCGAGGATCGTCGATCAGGCCAGCGGGATGGTGTTCTAGCGGTCCTGCGGGAGCTACTTGCCGGACCTCACCAGTCCGGCGACGGCTGCCAGTTTTTTTGGATCCACGCCGCGCCGCTGCGCAATCTCCGCCGCCGCCGCTGAGAGAGTGCGATACACCTCGAGAGCGGCGGGATGGCCCTGCAGTGCCCGCAGGTGCCTGGCAACTGTCTCGGCGTCGCCCCGAATCACGGGACCGGTGAGCGCGTCGTCGGGCAGCATCTGCTTCATGTTGGCCAACGCGCCGCTCATGAGACTCTCCACCGCCTGGTAGGCGCTCGCGTCGGGGATGCCGACATCGTGGAGCAGATGTCCCGCGACCGAAGCGAGCACCACCGGAAAATTGGAGGAGATCACGGCCGCTGCGTGGTACGCCCCTTTTTTCCCGGGCGGAATCTCCAGCACCCGCGCCCCGAGCTGCCCCGCCAGACGCCGCGAGGCGTTGCGCGCAGCAATGTCACCATCGACACCGATCCAGCCTTTGCGCAGCATCTCGGCTGAGACTTCGGGATCGCCGAACGGCACCAGCGGATGAAACGTCCCGGTCGGATAACCGGCGCCGCTGAATGTGGCGAGCGCGGAGGGCTCGGCGATCGCCGACGTGTGAAGGATGACAGTGCCGCGCGCAATTCGTCCATCCTTTGTCGCGCCCGATACCTCTTCCAGCGTGTCGTCGATCTGCGGATCGCGAACCGCGACGATTACGACGTTTGCGCGCGATGCGTCGGGCGGAATGGCGCCCGTCGAAGTGGCGACCCCCGATGGCCGCTTGCCGTGCAGTCCGACCACCTCGACCCCAGATGCGCGAAAGGCGCGGACCAGTCCGCGCCCAACGTGACCGGGGCCGATGACGAAGACGCGCTCGCTCACCGAGGCGGCCCGCCCGAGCTGAGCGCATCGATCGAATCCGGCGGCGGGGCCATGGTCATCGCGCGCCGCAGAAGCTCGTGCTCGGACGTAGCCCCGCGCGCCAGGTCGAGCGCTTTCTGAATGACCTTGTCGGATGCTGCGCGTCGTCTGAACTCCGCATCCCCTCCAAACACGTAGCGGGCAATGTCGAAAGCGATCAGGCGCGAGACCAGCGGCTCGGCGTCGTCATATACGCCACGCGGGATGTCGATCCCACGCGCCTTCATACGCGTCCACACCTCTTCCCGCATCGCCGGCGTGACGACGAAGTCCGGGCCCGGCACGCCACCGGTTCCCTTCAGGTACAGGGCGTAGTCGGTGATGGCGTCGCGGAAGTGACCGGTGTTGGCGCCCAGAGCGCGCATGAAGTTCGCCTCGTTGGCGGGCACGGCTGAATCGCCGGCGATCACGTCGGGAGTGATGCCGCCGCCACCAAAAACGGTGCGCCCTGCATCGGTGCGGAACCTCTTGCTCGTAATCGGCGGCAGATCTTCCTCATCCTCGTCGTCGCTGGGCTGGCGCCGAGTGATGGAACGCCCGACCGGAGTGAACCAGCGCGCAGTAGTGATCTTGAGGCCGCCGTCCGAACCGAACGACACGATAGTCTGAGCGCTTCCCTTGCCATACGTAGGCGTGCCAACGATCACCGCGCGATCATGGTCTTGAAGCGCGCCGGCGACGATCTCGGCGGCGCTGGCGCTGCGGCCATCGACGAGAACCATCAACGGCAGCTGCGGCCAGCGCTGCGTGGCAGTGTCGGCGTAGTCGCGATTGGCGTCGGGCACGCGTCCACGCATGCTTACGATGCGCTGGCCGGGATTGAGGAACAGATCGGAGACGCGAACTCCCTGGGTCAGCAATCCGCCCGGGTTGGTTCGCATGTCGAGAACCAGCGTCTTCATGCCGCGGCGCAGAAGGGTCGTGATCGCGGCGGAAAGCTCGTTCGCGGTCGAATCGCTGAACGCCTTGAGATCGATGTACCCGACGCCGTCGCCGAGCAGCGCGGTGCGGCGCACCGCGCTCTGGTGAATAGTCGTACGTTCCAGCTTGAGCTCCATCGGCGCGCTGATCCCGGGGCGTTCGATTTTCAAGGTGACGAAAGTGCCGGCGTTGCCGCGCACGGCCTTCGACGCTTCCTCATTGGTCCACCCTTTGGTCGACTTGCCGCCGATCTCGATGATACGATCGCCAGGCTGTAGACCAGCGCGCTCGGCGGGGCCACCCGGCAGCGGAGCGACGACGATCAGCCAGCCATCGCGAAGGTCGAGTTCGACTCCCAGTCCCGCGTAATTGCCCGAAGTCGTTTCGTTGAGACGGGCAAACCGGTCGGGCGGCAGGAAGGTCGTGTACGGATCGCGCAGCTCGTAGAGCAGTCCATCGACGGACTTTCGGTAGAGTGCTGAGTCTTCGACCGGATCGACATAATCGTTCTCGACGCGGCGAAACACGCTCTCGAACAGCTGAGCGCCCTCGAAGGCGGTGAAGGTTCCGGTGCGGGCACCGCGCTGCAGCAGCCATCCGCCCGTAACCAGAGCAGCGAGCAGCGTTCCGACGACGATTATCGTGCGCGCACGCGCCGAAGCGCTGGGAAGTCTCAGCTTCATTCCTTCTTTAACTCCGGATACCGCCGAAAGGTTGCGGGAACTCGGCAGCCAGGACGGAGACGATGCGCCGGTGCACCGCTGTTTTATCCCCGCTGCCGTCTATCAACTTGATCGGTCCACACTCAGGATGGGAGTCCTGCCACTTCCGCTCGGCAAACGCACGGAACGCGCCGTTTACCCGCCGATGGAAATCGTCGCTCGCATTCTCGATCCGGTCTCTGGCCCCGCGCGCGTCGGCGCGGCCCAGGCCCTGATCGGCACTGACGTCAATGAGAAGAGTCAAATCGGGAATAAGTCCTCCCGTAGCCAGGCGGTTGGCCGACCGGATCTGCGCCTCGTCCAATCCGCGGCCGGCGATCTGATACGCGTAGGTCGACAGAAAAAACCGGTCAACCAGAACGATCACGCCATCGTTGAGCGCGGGGCCGAGCTCGCGTGAGACGAGCTCGGCACGCGATGCCATGAACAGCAGCGCTTCCGTCGCGGCCCCGAGCTGCTTTTCCGGATGCAGCAGGATCTCCCGAATGTCGTCGCCAACCGGAGTTCCACCGGGCTCCCTCACTCCACGCGCCACAATGCCGGCGGCGGCCAGGCGCTCGGCAAGCAGCTTGATTTGCGTGGTCTTGCCCGCGCCCTCGGTGCCCTCGAAGACGATGAGCTTGCCGCGCGGCATCTTCAGGAAAGAGTGATGATCGGACTCGCCGCGCCCTTCTTCATCCCGTCCATGATCCACTGATTCACGCGCAGCATCAGCTTGTCGAAGTTTTCCTGCGCAGCGACGGCGCGCTGATATGCGGCCTGAGCCTGAATCTTCTCGAGCATTGAGTCGAGCTGCTGCTCCATCTCGGGTGTCGGATTCTCACCGCGCTGAATCAGCTGCTGCGCATCGCCGCGAAGTTTTTCCATCTGCTGAAGCAGCGTTACGGCATCCTTGTCGTCGTTCAGCGACTCGCTAGAGCGCTTTAGCGCCTGGTATTCACTGCTTTGACCGATCAATCGACCCAGCTCCTTCGCCTTGTCCTCTAGCATTCTTTCTCCTTTAGCTTGAGCCGAGCTAGACGCGACGCGCGAACACGAATCGCTCGCGTCCGGTCAGGTCGAGCAGTACTTCGATGCCGTCGTAACGACCATCTACCGCGACCATCTCGGCGACGCTGCCGGCGCGGCGCGCATCGACCTCGAGCGCGATGAAGCCATCGCGCCGCAACACATCCGGCGCTTGACGGACCAGCTCGCGAGTGACAGCCAGACCGTCATCGGCCGAGAGGAGCGCGAGGCACGGCTCCCAATCGCGCACATCGGGTGGCAGATCCTCGAGCTCGCCGAAGCTGATATACGGCGGATTACAGACTATGCCGTCGAGTGTCTCGCCGTTGAGAGGGGCAAGCAGCGAGCCGCGACGAAACTCCACTGGCGACTTGAGGGCGCTGCCCAGCACGTGCGCGTTGGCGGACGCCACATCGAGCGCATCGACCGACACGTCCGTTGCGAAGACCTTGTCCAGCTCGGCCTCGAACGCCAGTGACAGCGCGATCGCGCCGGAGCCGGTCCCGATGTCGGCGAGAGTACGAGTTTCCTCGGTGCAGTGCTCCAGAACCCGTTCGACCAGCAGCTCGGTTTCAACGCGGGGAATCAGGACGCGCTCATCGACGTCGAGGGTGAGGTGCCTGAACGCGGCGCGTCCGACGGCGTAGGCGAGCGGAGCGCCGGCGGCGCGCTTCATCGCCGCGCTGATGACGGCGCGCGCGACATCGGGCGAAGCGTCGCTGACGGCGTTCGCGGCGGCCCAGAATTTTGGAACATCGAGCACCGCCGCGATGATCTCGCGCGCTTCGCGCTGTGCGTCGTCGATGCCCTCGGACTCGAGCATTGACGCGCAGCCGGTGAGGAGATCGCCGATCGTGCCGATCGGCAGCGAGGGCACGAAGAAAGGCGCCGCGGTCTTATTCGCCAAGCTTTTCCTCCACGTCGGCGACTCTCAGCGCTTCGATGAAGGGCTCGATGTCGCCATCAAGTACCTTGGTGAGCTCGTGCAAGGTCAGATTGATCCGATGGTCGGTGACGCGATTCTGCGGATAGTTGTAAGTGCGGATCTTCGCCGATCGATCACCAGTGCCGACCTGGGTCCTGCGCATGCGGGCGCGCGCCGCTTCCTGTTCGGCAATGCGCGCATCGAGCAACCGGGCGCGCAGGACTTCCATCGCCTTGAGCTTATTCTGCAGCTGGGACTTCTGGTCCTGCTGGCTGACGACGATCCCCGTTGGGATGTGGGTTATCCGCACCGCGGAGTCGGTGGTATTGACGCTCTGCCCGCCGGGGCCTGAAGAGCGGAAGACATCGATGCGCAGATCCTTGTCTTCGATCTTTAGATCGATCTCCTCGGCTTCTGGAAGCACGGCGACGGTTGCGGCTGACGTGTGAATGCGGCCCTGACTCTCGGTGATTGGAACGCGCTGGACGCGGTGCACGCCGGACTCCCAGCGCATCGCGCCGTAGGCGCCTTCGCCCTTCACCTTGAATATCGCCTCTTTGACGCCGCCAAGAGTACCGTCCGATTGCGAGATGGTCTCAATGCGCCAGCGGCGGCCCTCGGCGAAGCGGGTATACATCCGGAGGAGGTCGGCGGCGAAGATCGCTGCCTCGTCGCCACCCGTGCCGCCCCTGATCTCGACGATCGCCGGGCGGTCGTCGAGTGGGTCGTGGGGAATGAGGGCGGGCTTGATGCGCTCGAGGAGTGCCTCGATGGCGGTTTCGAGTCGCAGGGCCTCGGCCTCCGCCTCCTGCGCCATCTCCGGGTCCTCAGAATCGACGAGCTCGCGGGTTTCCGCGAGCTCGTGCTCGAACCTGTCGAGTTTGTTGCCCATCTCGACCAGGGGCTGGAGATGCCTGAGCTCGCGGCCCAGGGCAGCCATCCGCTGCTGGTCCCGTACGGTTTTTGGATCGGAGAGCTCGCGCTCTACCTCAGAGGCACGCTCGATGGCGTCCCTGAGCCGGTCTCTGAGGCTCAGGTTTCCGAGCTGGAGCCAGCGGCCTGCTTGCCGTACTTCTGACGGAAGCGCTCAACGCGTCCCGCGGTATCGACGAGCTTCTGCTTGCCCGTGAAGAAGGGGTGGCAGCTGGCGCAGATGTCGGTGTGAATCTCCGCCTGGGTGGATCTGGTCTGGTATGTATTGCCGCAGGCACACCGCACGGTGGCCGTAGCGTACACTGGATGGATATCGGGCTTCATGTTCTTCTCGTGGTTTTCGTGGACAGCATAACAATTTAGCTAAAGCCGACTGCTGAAACAAGTTACGGAGCACCCAGGAGTTGCTGAACTGACCTACTACCCACACACGCCAGACCGTCCCCGTGGCGAAGCACCATCGGGCTGGACTGCAAGTTTGACAAACGCCAGAGCTCAAATTGACAAATAATTTTGTCAAACTGACCAGCCGCATTTGGTATGGTGGTTGCCGCCTAGGCATGCCGTCCACGTTGACCAAACCCAAAACAGGAGACGAAAATGCTCTACAGAATGACGACGAGCTCCCCGATTTTCGGACTCCGGCGCGAGATCGACCGGCTGTTCGACGACACCTTCATGCGGGATGGCTCCAACTGGAGTCCCGCTGTCGACGTCAGGGAAAATGACAACGAGATCAGCCTCGATCTCGAGCTGCCTGGAATCAAACCCGAAGACGTAGAGATCACTGCGGAAAACGGCGTCCTCACCGTGCGTGGCGAGAAGAAGAGCGAGAAGAAGGAGGGCGAGGAGAACCGCTATCACGTGATCGAGCGCAGCTACGGTTCTTTCCTGCGCACCTTCCAGCTGCCGCAGGGCATCGACGAAGATCAGATAAATGCCCACTTCGAGAACGGCATTCTGGCGATCCACATCCCGAAGGCGGCGCTTCCCCAGCCGAAGAAGATCCAGATTGCAGCCGGGAACCAGCAGAAGTCGCAGGCGTCGGTCGGCAGTGGCAACGTTTCGGGCGCCCAGACCAACGGCGGCAGCCGCGGCTCCGGGCAGAAGTCGACCAACACTTCGCAGCGTGAGCGCGAGAACGAGAAAGTTGCTGCGGGTCGGTGAGTAACCAACCTGGCACTTAAGACGGAGGCCCGCGGTTGCGCGGGCCTCTTTCTTTTCGCCCTCGTATCGCGCGGTCGATCCATGCATCTTTGATCGATGAATGCACGCGTGCTCGCCGCAGCGCTGATAGCGTTTTCAATTCCCGCCGCGCTGACCGCGCAAGCCGCGAATCCCACCGCGTCGGCCAACCCACCCGCGCAAACCCTTCCGGGCGCGCCGCTCCCACCGCAGGCAACGGGCGCGGAGCCAGGTTCGAACCTGACCGTCTATCTGCTGACCTTCGGCTGGGGCGATGTGGTCTGGGAGCGCTTCGGTCACAACGCGATCTGGATCAAGGACGCCGCTACGGGAACCAATCTCACCTACAACTGGGGCATGTTCGATTTCAATCAGCCCCATTTCATCTGGCGCTTCGTGACAGGCGACACCAAGTACTGGATGGAGCCGATCCCGCTTGCGCCAATGGTCGAGTACTACAAGCAGAACAACCGGTCGATTCTCGCCCAGGAATTGAATCTCACTCCGGCCCAGCGCCTCGAGCTCCAGCGTTTCGTCACCAACAACGCGCTTCCCCAAAACAAGTTCTACCGCTACGACTACTATCGAGACAACTGCTCGACTCGCCTGCGTGACGCGCTCGACCACGCCCTCGGCGGACAGCTGCAAACAGCGACTGTGACAAGAATGACGTCCGGGACTTATCGCTGGCACACCCAGCGACTTCTCTCCGGCGATCTGCCGCTCTACACCGGCGTTACGCTTGCCCTCGGCCAGCCAGCCGACAAACCGCTCTCGATGTGGCAGGAGATGTTTCTGCCCGTCCGCATGGCCAACGATCTGCGGTCGGTCAAGATCACCGACAGCACCGGCGCCCAGATCCCTTTGGTGCGCTCGGAGACCACGCTCTTTACTTCGGGGCGTTCGCCAGAGCCGTCAGCGCCGTGGAACTACCTTCCGCTCTTCGTCGCCGTCGGAATTGTCTACGCGGCGTTGCTCGTCATCCTCGTGCGGAGCGCCGAGGGCGGACACCGCGGATCCCTGTTTGGCGCGACGGCTCTCGCTAGTCTCTGGAGTCTCATCGCCGGCGCCGGCGGGCTCGCGCTCGTGTTCGCGTGGCTGTTCACGAAACACTACTTCATGGGGCACAACGAAAACCTGCTGCACTTCGACCCGTTATCGATTGCACTGGTGGTTCTGATTCCGCTTGCGATCTATGGTCTTCGCGGTGTTGCGCGGGCGCGCAAACTGGCTGGAATTATCGCGCTGCTCTCGCTGCTCGGCTGCGTTCTTCAGAGCTTGCCGCTCTTCGATCAGCGCAATGGCGAGATCATCGGGCTGGCGCTGCCGATCAACCTCGCAGTCTGGTGGACGGTGTACCGCCTCACGGCCTACAGACGAACTTCTTTGCCGTCTTCCGCCGCCTTGTAGATCGCTTCCATCAGCTTGATCACCGCAAGCTGATCCTCCGGCGGCTCGTACGGAATGGTCTCGTTGACGACGGCGATGAAGTGCGCCAGCTCGGCCCGGTACGACTGCAGAAATACACTCTCCCGTGCGGCTGCCCCGCTCGGGGACACGTCCGTCGGTTTGCCGTTCAACATCTTGACGACCCTGAGCGGCGCGAGGCGCGCGCTACCCCGCCCCGACAGGACTTCAAACCACCACCGCTCCTCCTGGCCGACGTAGGACCATGACACGTCAAAGCTGAAGCTGACGCCGGCGGCGCACTCGACGTGGACGATCATCGAATCCTCTACGGTGCTGGCCCCACGCGCCCGGTCCATGTGCGCCGTCACGCGGACAGGCTCGGGAAAGTCGGCGACCCAGAGCGCGAGATCCACCAGCGGATAGCCGTGCTCGAAGAACGCGCCGCCGCCTGCCTCGGGGCGACGGAATCTCCAGCCCGTGCGGCTGCTGGAGAATTGATACTGGCCGGCGCGAACACCGATTAGCCGGCCCAGCTCTCCTCCCTGCAGAAAGCGGTAGAGCTGCTGCACGTCGCTCCTAAAACGATGGTTGTTTCCGACGACCACTTTCCGCCCTGCCTGCTTCGCAGCTGCGAGAATGCGCTCCACGCCGCGCGAAGTGAGCGACAACGGCCGCTCGCAAAGGACATCGACCTTTGACTTGAGCGCGCGCAAGACATGTGGCTCGTGGAGATGATTTGGCGTCGCAATGACGACGGCGTCGACCTCGTCGAGCTCGAGCAGATCCTCGATGTCGGTGAACACGTCCGGCACCTTGAGACGCTCGGCAATGGCGCTCGCTTTCGGACCGTCGTTGTCGCACAGTGCGACGAGCTGCGCGCCTTTGATCTTCGAGAGAACCGGCAGGTGCGCGAGCTGCGCGATTGCGCCCGCACCGACAAGGCCGAGCCTCAGGTCACGCGCCGGTTTTGTTTCCTTGTTGCTAGCTGGCGATTCGGCCAAGCGTGGTTCCCGGATAGTAAGTCTCTAGAATCGTACGGAAATTCTGCCCAGCGCGCGCCCGCCCGATAGCCCCCCACTGGCACATCCCGATTCCGTGGCCGTATCCGCGACCATTGATGGTCAAACTGGAGACTGCGCCGCCGTCGTTCTTCTCCTCTGTTACGCCGATGAGAGTGCTGTTGAGAATTGCGCCTTTCGGATCTCGCAGGACGAACCGAATGTCGTTGCCGCGGAGAGTATAGGTCCCGGCCTCGGTCTGTACGGCGAGCGCCGCCAGCCTGCCCGACGGGGTACGGCCGGCTTCCCGAACGTCAGTCACTCGTCCGAGCCCCGACTTCGGCGCATTGGTATAGCTCGCCAGGTATTTCTCGAGTACTGCCCGGAGCCCCACCGCGTCGTAGCTCTGGGTCCACGCAAAGCGTGGCGACGCATCGCAGTAGTAGCGGTCGCTGCCGGGGATCTTGTCGCTCACGGGCCGGAGGTACGGTTCGTCCGGCTGATCGTACCACACCTCGGAGACGCCCGCTGTCGACCCTCCGCACGTCGAGTGATACGGGGTAGTGATCGGCTGACCGTTGTACAGCACGATGACATCCGCGGTCGTCCTGATCGCCGAGTCCGAGAGAGGCTTCTCAGCGTCGACGCCGCCATAGACCTGGTCCTGGACGGTCGCGTACATGTCGAAGGCGCGTGCGGGATTGAGATGCTTGTACGCGTAAGTGCGCGCCGCCACGGCCTGGGCCTCGACCGCCGCCATTTCCGCGGCTGTGCGATTGCCGATCTCGAGCGGCACCACACCGCGCAGATAATCATCCATCGGCAGCTTGTTGACCACCAGAAATCCAGAGTCGGTCTGGCTGATCTCGAGG